>CAMAQA010000128.1 GCA_945860415.1 Bacteriovorax stolpii | reverse complement strand
GGTTCGCTGTACGCTTCGTTTTCGGGGTGAGGAGAGACAGATCGAGGTGCCCGAAGCATGAATCGACTCGAAAAAATTGTGCTGGTGATGAGATCTCGAGAAGACGGCGAGGGTCCGCTCGAGACAGCGTCCTGGATGGCGCGCACGACAGGCGCGCAGCTGGTCTTGCTTCTGGATCCGAGATTTCCAGGCGGAAAAAAGGCCGTCGACAGGCGCTTGAAGGAGTGCTCGCTGCCGCAATTCGCGGTCAATGTGCAATGGTGCGCCGGAGAGCTTACGGATTGCTTGTGCTCCTGGCCGCGCAGTGGAAGCGGAGTGCTCTTCGTACTCGGCGGTATGGACGAGCAGGGCCAGGGTCCGGATCCAGAAACCGTCGCGATCATCGAGGCGGTGCGCGGACCGCTGCTGCTGTTTCCTTTTCACGAGAAGGTTTCACTCCCATGGTCATTGATCGTGACGCCGATGAGCGGTGAGATCCGTGACAATCGGGCGCTCTCACGATCCGTAGAACTGGCCAATCAGCTGCAGGTGCCGCTCGACATCATCCACGTGGTCGATCCGGTGCACGAATCCGAGAACGGAGGACGCGCGGTCGGACGCTTTGGCGATGAGGCCCATCATGAGCTGCAGGCCATGATCGAAGAATTCATCTCGGAGGCCTGCCCGTATTGTTCACCGAGTGAGAAGCGGGTGATTCGAAATTTCCATCTGGCGCATGGTGATGCAACCGAGGAGCTGCTCAGGCACATGTCCGGTACTCCGGTCAGCATGCTGGCAGTGGAATGGAAGGGTTCCTTCATGGAGGGACATGCCGAAACCTTGAAGGCCCTCATCCGCAAGCTCCGGGTTCCGGTCCTTCTGGTTCGGCAGTCTGGAAAATCCCGGCCATCGCTTCGTGCTGGCCATCGGCTGGCGGGTTGATTCAGGATGCCGGAGCCTTCTCCGGATGCGTCGTGGCGATCTCAATATAGAATCTGCCCAGGTCGGATTCGAACGGCAGGACGATGGTAGCGGTCCGGGTCATGTGCTTCACGGCAATGTTCTCGCCCACGACGATCGTGGGAATGGCCTTTTCCAGCCCGTATCCCTTTTCATTCAAGATGACCTTGGCCTGTCCGAAGGTGATGTTCAGGATCTCTGATGCCCCATCCTCGACCTCGGGAGTGATCTCCGAGTAGGGCTCGCCCAGCATCCGGGTCATGAGCCCGAGAAAGACCGTCTTCGGAAAGCAGATCGCCATCGACCCGGAAAATACCGGGCTCGTCAAGGCGATGACGGCTGCAATGTCGATCCGCTCCTGCGCCATCCTGCCCTTGATGAACGGTTTACCGGCGGTTGCCTGGAGTGAGCACTGGATTTCCATGGTCTTGAGCGCCGCATCGATGAACGGATTAATGAACTCGACATCAATGCTGGGCGGATTCGTGGTGGGCATGATTGAGCATCGGCAAAGATCGAAAGAATCTTGATGATAAGGGCCGTAGGAAGATCACTCCTACGACCCTTCCACTTAGTCGAGGATCACTCGCAGTGCGGCACTCCGAGCAGTCCGTTATTGTACAGATCGAGCGTGCCGGCGAGCGAGACCATCGTCTGGCCGAGTTCCGATGACGGATCGACATATGCCGTTCCGACCGGAGGAATGATGAGTCCGTTCAGGGCGGAGTCGGCAAGAGTGATCGTTGCGGCAATCGGCGTGCTGCTGGCGCCATTCAAGATGTTCAACTTTGCCGCGATCAGCTGGTGCGCAAGCTTGATCACTGCGTTTCCGCCATCAGGCGTGCCAAAAATCGCCAGAAGCTCGTCGGCCGTGTAGCTGATCGTGCCCAGCGACAGGGTGCCGGGGACGAGCTCGCGAAGGCGCGCCTGGCCAGCCGGAGCATTGCCCCAGTAGCCCTGGGTGCGGGTGCATCCCTCGCCATCTCCTCCGTTTCGTATGTTTCCGAAGATCACTCGGGCAACAACCACCCCATTTCCGAGGCTGACGGTCACGCATTCCGGTGTCGTCGGAACCCAGGGTGGCGTGGCATCCGGAATCACCTCGCAGATCCGGTAGAGCTGCAGCGGAAGGCGACGAAAGGAAAACTCGCCGTTTTCATCAGTCACCGTGGTGCGATTGACGGCGATGGGTCCCAAGCTGGTGAGGCTGATGGTCCATCCCGAGAGCCTGGGTTCGGAATTGTCGCGCCCGTTGCGGTTGAGGTCTTCAAACTTATAGCCGAAGATCCTTCCGTATCTCGGCCGGTTGTCGGGCGGAGCCCCTGCGTGGACTTCGACTGGCAGGCTGGTAGTGAATAGTGAAAGAGCGGTGAATGCCAATACTCCCCCGCGGAGTAACTTCGAAATCATGAATCCTCCTTGTGCCATGAAGGGCATTCGATCGGCCTTGCGATGAGAATGCCACTGGACGAGTTTCGGGGGACGGCGGCACACTAAAAACGTGCGTTCAGTCGCGTTGTTTCGAATCGGATTTGTGTGCTGGTTATCTGTGCTGTTCTGGTTGTCGCACCAGTCCAGCCTTCCACCCATGAAATTGCCTATTCCCCATTTCGATAAATGGGTGCACTTCCTTTACTTCATGCTGGGTGGGGTCCTGTTCAACCTCTCCTGGGGTATGGAGCGGCGCTCCTGGAAGAGCTGGGGAGGAATCCTCTTTTTTGCGGCACTCGGCGCGGCTGATGAGTGGCATCAGTCGTTCGTTCCTGGCAGATCGGGCCTGGACTCGGGCGACTGGATTGCCGACTGCCTCGGTAGCGCGACGGGTCTTCGACTGGCCTTGGTGAAGCGCTAAAGCTGCAAGGGGATGCGGTTCATTTCCGCCAGAAGCTCCGATAAAAGAGCCAAAAAATTCAGATCATTACCCATTCGACAGGTGGGTGTGAATCCAAAGGGACTCTGTCCTGCTAATTCCAAAGCGACTTTGTCCGTGTGACCTATCGGACTAGGCCGCCTTGAGGTTGAGGCGACGGGTACTGCCGATGTCATCGAGGCCCACTCGACGGCTTGAATAGAACGCCTCGGTGCG
>CAMAQA010000127.1 GCA_945860415.1 Bacteriovorax stolpii | reverse complement strand
CATCCGCACAAACAGTGCTCGTGGCAGGATCCACCGGCAGCGGCAAGACGACTCTCCTCAATGACCTGCTGGCCTTCATTCCTCGAAACGAACGAATCCTCGCGCTCGAGGACACTCCCGAGCTGAGTCCGCGCCATCCGCATTTTGTGGCCCTGCAATCACGAACTGCCAACGCGGATGGCTTCGGCGAAATCTCCGTTCGAAACCTGCTCCGCCAGGCGCTGCGCATGAGGCCGGACCGAATCCTGGTCGGCGAATGCCGTGGCCCGGAAGTGCTCGATCTCCTGCAGGTCGTCAACACCGGACACCAGGGATCGCTCGCGACGATCCACGCCAATTCGGCTCGCGACGCCCTCCGGCGCCTCGAGATCCTGGCCCTGCTTTCGGCCCCGGAATCCCTCTCGCTCACGGCCCTCCGTGAATGGATCACCAGCGGCATCCATTGGGTGGCGCACGTCACCCGCGAAAAAAATGGAACCCGGCGCATCCGCGAGCTGGTGCAGGTTCAGGGCATCGAGTCCGGAACGATTCTCCTGCGTCCTGTCGACCGGGTGGCGCGCGCTGAAGGGATGTGATTTAACTCTGCACGACCATGAACAAGCAGCCCCCTCCCCTGCACCATTCCCTGCTTCTGACGGCACGAACCGATGGACGCGGCCATGAAGGCGAGCTTGCGTGGAGCATGGAATTCACGATTTTCAGGAGCCGAAACGGCTTCAAGCGGCATGCGGAGTGGATCGGTATCTTTGAACGGCGTGGAAAGACCGCCGGCGAGGTCCAGCGAAAGGTCTTCCGCAAGACCCTGCCCCTGCCGCAGAACCTGGAAGAACCCCCAAGCCTCTTCGAGAACTCCTGGAAATGTGAAGGAATCGAGTTCACCGGGTCCGCCTACACCGGCAGCATTCCCACTTCCGAGGGCGAGCTGACCTGGAACTTCGAGCTCGAACCCGGGCACGCACTGGATTTCCGCCCGCTATCGCGATGGCTTGATTTTCAGAGCGTGCGGACCCAGATTCCTGTTCGCGGCCACTGGAAGCTGAATGGCCGCAACTCCGGGCCGGAGGCCTTTTCCTGGTCCTCTTCTGATTCTGCCGCTCGAGCCGTGCTCCAAAGGCGCAACGATGCGCGACGGATCTGGCCCACCGTCTGGTTCCATGCACAGTCGCTGCGCGACACTTCCGGCAGCCTGGAATACTGCGCCGAGGGCCTGCATGCCCGGGCATTTGGAAAGCAGGGCATTCCCTTCACCAGCGTGAGCGCCTTCGACAGGCTCAAGGGCATTCCCGATTCGTCGCTCTGTCGTGCCGTGCGTGCGACGATGCAGCGGATTCCGCAGGGCTGGTCGTTCCGCACCGAGCAGGACGGACGCGAGCTGCGCGGACGGATCGAAGTCGAACCGAAGCATTGGATTTCGATTCGGCACGAGGACGTGGAAGGGTTTGTGTTTTATCGCACGAGCTCGCGAATGGCGCGCCTCGAAATCCTGGTCCTCGAGCACGGAAAGCCGCAGGGCTTTTTCAGCACGGGGCTGGATACATCAGTCGAATGGACGACGCGCGACCGGCCGATCGAATCCCCCGAACTCCGCTGAGCCGGAAAAATCCAGGATCTGCCGGTAGCCGCAATCGTGATCGCGATCGCCCAACCGAGAATAGCCCCCAGCTCGCGCATCCATTCGGTCACGAAAGCCCCCAGTTTTCCCAGCTTAGCCAGAACGCCATCGCCAGAAGGAGCAGCACCGAGGGTGCGACGCAGATGAAGAGCGGCTTCAGCGCGCGAGTCGAAAGCAGCTGCATCTGGCGCTCGACCTCGCAGTCGAGCTCCACCCGCAACGCCTCAAGAGCTGCCTCGATCCGCTCCGCGCAGCCTCGCCCCTCGTAAATCGAGGCCTGGATCGCCTTGCGCAACGAACCTCCGAGAACGATCAACGACCGTGCCGCAGGTTCAAACCGCGAGTCGGCCACGGGCGGTTCAGACCAGAGGTCCGCGCCCCAGTGCTGCACGAGCGTTCCTGCATGTCGGTGAAGCTGCGGCAGCGCCCGAGACCACGCCAGATCGCCTGGAGTTCCTCCGCGCAGGGCTCCGAGCAGGCGTTCACCAAAACAGAATGCCGCCGCCCACCAGGCGCGACGGTCGTGGGCAAGTCCTCCCCAGCGCGCGTCCTCCGAGAGCAGGAGCATCCAGGCCATCGCGACCGCAGAGAGAAAAAGCGCCGCCAGCGTGCACAGCCACCAGGGCAGGCCGATCTCCGAGAGCCCCGGCACGAGGAGGTACAGAGCCACCGAAATGAGCGGTACGATCGACCCGCAGACCGCTGCCTGGCCCCATGCCTGCGCGCTGCGGGCGCGTGCGTCCGCTTCCGCCTTCTTCTGTCCGGCAATCGCCTTTTCGATTCTTCGAAGCGTGGGAACGATCGGAATTCCGCCCTCACGGAGTTCGCCCACGCATTCCTGGGCCAGGGCCCCCCAAGGGGCCTCCACTTCCGGCAACAGGCTCCATTCCTCGGGTGATGGAAGCCATCCTGTTTCGAGCTTCTCGCGCAGGTCACGAACGATGCAGAGCGAGCGTTCCCAGTTGGGGCGCGAGCCGGAAACCAGCAGCATGATCGGCTGGAGGTCGGACGTGAAAAGCAGCAGCGCTCCGGCTCCGCTGATCCAGGAAAACAGGTAAAGTGCAGCCATTCGTCGGCTGCATGAAGCAACTCTCGGACCGAGAAGAACGAATCAGCCGGTTGCGGTGCCGAAGACCTTTTCCATCGGAACTTCTCCGCCGACCGTCATGGCAGGGATTCGGATCGTGGGCTGGGCATCCGTGACCGGAGCACCCTGTCCGTCCTTGCCGCAGGTACCGACCGCAAAACCGAAGTCGGATCCCACGCGATCCACTTCCATCATCACCTTCGGACCATTGCCGACGAGCGTGGCACCGCGGATCGGGGCGCCGATCCTGCCGTCACGAATGAGGTAGCCTTCGGTGACGGCGAACACGAAGTCACCAGTGACGGTATTGACCTGGCCTCCGCCCATGGCGCGCACATAGATGCCGTATTTCGTTTCGGCGATGATCTTCGCAGGGTCGTCCTTGCCCGGAGCAATGTACGTGTTCGTCATCCGCACGATCGGTCGATGCCGGAAGCTCTCGCGACGTCCATTGCCCGTCGACGGCATGTCGAACTTCATGGCCGAAATCCGGTCCACCAGGTAGCCCTTGAGGATGCCGTTTTCGATCAGCAGGGTCTTCTGTGACGGATTGCCCTCATCGTCGTAGGCGTACGACCCCCGGCGCCCCGGCATCGTTCCATCATCGATGACCGTGATCAGCGGCGAGGCCACCTGCTGGCCGATCTTTCCCTGGTAGACCGAAAGCCCGTTGCACGCGAGGTCCGCCTCCAGGCCGTGTCCCACGGCCTCATGGATCATGGTTCCACCGGCCTCGGCCGCGAGCACGACCGGCATGGTGCCGGCCGGAGCAGGCTCGGCCGAAAGCAGAACCTTCACCCGCCGTGCACATTCGGCCGCAATTCGTTCCGGAGGATTCCGGTCGAAAAACTCGATTCCGACATAGCCCCCGTCCACCTCGTAGGCGCTTTCGGTTCGTCCGTCCTTTTCTCCG
>CAMAQA010000126.1 GCA_945860415.1 Bacteriovorax stolpii | reverse complement strand
AGGCGACTGCCCCAGGGAAGGAAAAGAAGATTCGCGAACGCCACGCCGTAAATCGTCGCCACGAAGGCCACCGCAATTCCTTCGCCGATCTTCGACGGATCGTTCAGCATCGAGAGCACGTGGATGAGGCCGAGCACCGCGCCCAGGATGCCGATCGTCGGAGAATAGCCGCCCGCCGCCTCGAAGATTCGCGCGGCCGCCTCGTCGCGTTCCTGGGCCGCATCGATTTCGGCCTCGAGAATCTCACGGACAGTGGCGGGCTCGAATCCGTCGATGACGAACTGAACGCAGCGTCGAAACATCGGATTCCGGATCGACTGCTTCTGGGTTTCGATCGCCAGCACGCCCTCCTTGCGGGCCAGCGTGGCGATTCGAATGATCTCGTCGATGAGTGATTGGACCTCAAATCCAGGCGCCCAGTAGATCTGCGGAAAAAGCCTCCAGGCGCGGCGAATCTCGGAGAACGGAAACGACAGCAGCACGGCGCCCGCCGTGCCGCCCACGACGATCAGCGCTGCCGTCAGCTGCGCGATCTGCCCCAGGCTTCCGCCTTCGAGCCATTGTCCACCGACGACCGCCGAAATTCCGATGATCGTGCCGAGAAAGGCGACCAGATCAAGCATCGGAGGCTCCCTCATGGCAGCTGCGGCGATAATGCTTCACGCGGTCCACGACCTCGTCGACGGATTCGCGCACGAGCAGCTTCTCACCCGACACCAGCGTGACGACGGTATCCGGCACGGACTCGACCGTCTTGATGAGGTCGGCATTCAGCACAAAAGGAGCGGACGAACTTCCGAGGCGATTCAGCGCGATCATTGTGCTTCCAGTGTAGGGTCAATGGCCGCTAGAATCCAAGCAGGATGACCACGAGAAAGGACTCCTCTTCGCAGGTGCTGGTGCGCGGGTACGGCTCCTACACGGGTCGCGCACGCCGCTCGAAGCGCGTGCTGGCGCTGGTGACCGACCTGCCACTCCACCTGCTGGCGCCGTTCCTGTCGGTCTTCTTTCTCAACCAGCCTCCGCTTCCGGAGCTGCACATCCTGGCAGCGTGGATCGGATTTTCGCTGCTGATTCATTTCATTCCGAGGCATTTCTTCGGCGCTACCGTCGGGGGATGGATCTGGGGACTCCGTACCTTCGATGACCGGGGCACGCTGGAGCGGGCCACGGGCGCCGCAACGCGCCTGTCGTCGTGGGTGCTGCTGCTGGTGTCGGTTCAGGTTTCGATCGGAATGCTCCAGAGCATCCTGATGTTCCATCCGATGCTGCGCCAGGCATCGATCACCGCACTGCCGGAGTTTTCACCGCAGGACACCGAAGAGAAAGACTGGTCGGACCTGTCGTTCTATTTCGTGACCGGGTCTTTTCCACGGCAGGTGAACGGAGAGGCGGTGTGGTACCTGCTTCCGTACGGAAAGGGCCCACCAGGACGCTTTCCTCCGCTGGTCATCGCCCGTCTACCGCACGAAGCCGGAAGGCTCCTGATCGAAGGCCCGAGGACTCCGGAGCGTCTTCGCGGCAAGCGAGGGCTTGTTCGAAGCTGCCTGACCTCGCCCGCTCCGGACCTTCGGCTTTCTCCCGAGTGCCTGCTGGTTCGGCGCGAGCTGCTCCAGCGCCACACGACCGACATGCTGCCGAGCGGAAAAAGTCCGACCACCTGGGAACTGGCGTGGTTCGAAGTGCAGCCTGGACCGGGGCGAGTGCCTCGGGAGGTGGAGATTCCGATCGGCGTTCGCCTGACCGCCAGGAGCGGCACCGAACTCGTTCATCGCTTCATCCTCGTGCATTCCAGCGGCAGGCAGCAGACGATCTCGCTCGAAACCCGAGCCACGCGCGACCAGCCGAATGGCGACCTGCCGCTTCTCGAAAAGGTGGTTCGGAGCCTGCTCGTCCACGAGACGCTCGACCAGCCGCTCGCCTGGGTCGACCTGCGCCTGAGCCGGACCAATTACGGGGCGATTCGCGGTGGCGGCAATCTGGCGAAGCTGGCCCATGGTGCCGCACTCCTGATCTCGAAGGCCACCGTCGATCCGGCAGACCGCGAGGCCTACTTCGAGCTGGCAGGGCTCTCGCTCGTGCTTTTGAAAAAAGCGGGAAAGGGGCTGGATTCCGAAACCGTAGGCTCGGTATCGCGGCCCCAGGCGATGGCGGTGCAGAAATTTATGCGGGACGTCGCAATTGACGACCCCCGGAATGCGCAGCTGGAGCAGATGCTTCGCGACACGAAAGGATTTTGATCGAAGTTCTTGACGTTGGGCGCCGTCAGGAAAAAAGTGTCGCCTCGCATGTCGGCCCACTCTCCACAAACCTCCTCGACCCTGTCGTCGCTGAACCAGCGCCAGCGCGAGGCCGTGCTTCACGGAGATGGTCCGCTCCTCGTCCTGGCCGGTGCCGGTTCGGGCAAGACGAGCACCATGACTCACCGGATTGCCTACTTGATGGCGGCGCGGGGCGTTCCGGCAGGAAACATCCTGGGGCTGTCGTTTACGAACAAGGCGGCGCGTGAACTCAAGGAGCGAGTCCAGAAGATCGCCGGGGCCCAGCTCGGCAAACAGGCCACTCGAGGATTGATCATCTCGACTTTCCACAGCCTGTGCGTGCGCATCCTGAGGCAGCATGCCGAGCGCATCGGCTTTCAGCCCAATTTTTCGATCCTGGATCAGTCGGACCAGCGCGACGTGCTGAAGGACATCTTCAAGCGCGTGAACCTGGATGACCGGAAGTTCGACCTCGATCGATTGCTTTTCGAGATCGGCCAGGCCAAGAGCAAGTTCCTGCAGCCGGAAGATGCCGAAAAGTACTTTCTCGAGAGTGGACGCCTGCCACACGATTATTCGATTGCTGCTGCCGCGGCCTACACGCACTACGAAGAGCAGCTTCGGGCGCTGAACAGCATGGACTTCGACGACCTGCTCTTCCGCGCCGTGCAGCTCCTCGACACGCAGGACGACGTACGCGAGTTCTACAACCACAAGTTTCGGTACATGCTCGTGGACGAGTACCAGGACACGAATCCTGCGCAGTTCAGGCTCATTCGCCTCCTCACCCAGAAGACGCAGAATCTCTGCGTCGTGGGCGATGACGACCAGTCGATCTATGGGTGGCGAGGCGCCGATTCGGCGCATATCCTGGAATTCAAGCACCAGTTTCCGGCGGCTGCGGTCATCCTGCTCGACCAGAACTACCGAAGCAAGATGACCATCCTCGATGCCGCCAACCACGTCATCAAGAACAACTCCAAGCGGCATCCGAAATCGCTCTGGTCCGAGCGCGGTGACGGCGACCCCATCTCCGAGATCATCGTCGAGGACGATCGCGCCGAAGCCCAGCTCGTGGCCGATGAGATCTGGGTCAGACTCAAGCGCGAGAATCGTCCCTGGAAGGATTTTGCCGTCCTCTACCGGTCGAACGCCCAGTCGCGGGCGTTCGAAGAGGCGTTTCGTCGGGCGAAGATTCCGTACACGATCGTAGGCGGAAGCTCGTTTCTCGAACGCCGCGAGATCAAGGACTCGCTTTCGCTCTGGCGTTCACTCGTGAATCCGGATGACGAGGCCTCGCTCCGGCGCTTTTTGTCGTGGGCGGGAGCGGGCATTGGCCGCACGAGCCTGAAAGCGCTCGGTGATCACGCTTTTGCGTCGAAAATTTCGCTCTACAAGGCGTTTGCCGATGCTCC
>CAMAQA010000125.1 GCA_945860415.1 Bacteriovorax stolpii | reverse complement strand
AGGCCTGCGGGCTTGTTCACCACGGCGAGGTGCTCGTCCTGGTACAAAATATCGAGCGGGCGATCTTCGGGCTTCAGTTCGAGCGTGCGAGGCGCAGGAATCTCGAGGCGGAACTCTCCTGCGGGCAGGGCGAGCTTCGAACCTGGGATGATGGGCTTTCCGTCCTGGGTGGCCAGGCCCTGGTCGATGAGCTTTTGAAGCTGGCTCCGAGAGAGGGGAGGCGCTGCCGACGGATCTCCCGACGCAAAACCGCCAAGCCTCTGCTGGTACGCACGCAGCAGCACGACGTCGGCTCGGCCTCCCGACTCAAAGTCGGCGGCTTCAGGTTTCCAAGTCCAGATCCAGGAGCTCACGCCCATGGTCTAGCGTGATTTGCGTGACTGCGTCCACTTCTCGAGGCGCTCGAGGTACGAGGGCACGAGGCGGTCGGCCGGAATTTTGAGTTCGCGGGCCACCTGCTGGAGGAACCCCCGGACAAAAACGGGGGCTGGAAGCTTGGCGAAGTCGTCCATCTCGAGCGCATTCAGGTAGCTGCGCCGGATTCGGGTGATTTCCACGAGCCGCTCCATCGGAAAGTCTCGTGCCTCACGGATGCGGCGGATCTGCTCTCCGGTCCATTCCTCGACCTGCTCCAGGTCAATGGCCGAGGGCTCGGCTGCCGGCGGAGCAAGGCGCGACTCAGGAGCCTCCGAGGCGGTCGGACGAGGCTGGCGCGGGGTGATGTCGAAGGGAGACTCCGCTGCAGATAGGGCCTCCATTCGGTGTGGCTCTGGCCTGGCGGCTCCTGCCGTGTAGTCGGTCGTCGGCGGCACCAGCAGCTCGTCATCGAGGCTGCTTTCCATGGGGGGCACTCGGTCAATCGAAATGACCTTGTCGCGGGTGGCGCCAAACGCAAAAGGCGATGCCGCGCGTGAGTCCATGTCGGCGTTGGGGTTCGACAGAAAATCGCGATCGTAGGCCCGTTTCCGATCGGGGTGAGACAGGATCTGATAGGCGCGCTCGATCTTGGCCACCATCTCCTGGGCTTCGCTCGGGTCCATCAGCGAGTAGATCGCCAGGCTGTCCTTCTGAAAGGTGGCTTTGGCGCGAACGTAGGCTGCGCGGATTTCCTGCGGGCTGGCATCCGGAGAAACGTCGAGAAGTTCGTAGTGATTGTTCTCGTGCGTGAATTCCATCACAGATCCGTCGGCTTGACTGCTCCGCCCTTCTTGAAGAGGTAATGGGTGATCCGGTCGATGCTTCCCACGAGACGAGAGTTCGGAAATTCCGTCACGAATGGCCTTTTGCGGCGCACGGCCTGCCAGACCGTCGTGTCGTAATCCAGGTATCCGACGTAATCGATGTCGATGCCGAAGTAGCGCTTGCTGACGCCCTTGACCGAAAATCCCACCTCGATGTCCGTCTGCGTGCGCACCTGGTTGAGGATCAACTTCGGTTGGAAACGGGCGATCTGCTCCTTCATTCGCATACCCGCTTCGGGACTCACGGCATTGACTTCGCGAAAGAGGTCGGCGGGACTCTTGATGCCCTGCTCATTCTTGCTGTCCATGGCGGTGTCGATGAGCGAGGCCACGTTCTTGAGCTGCGGGCAGCCCCGGAGCTTGCGGAAATAGGCGCTCTTGAGGAAGCGGTAGGCGTTCTCGATCGAAGTGGGCTCCGGGAGCATGCTGATGATGCCCACGTCGGCAGCCAGGAAAAAGTCGATCGTGTGAGCGCTGGTTCCGGCGCCGAGATCGAAGATGAGGTAGTCGGCATCGAGTTTGCGGAAGGCCTCAAAAAGGCGGGTCTTTTGCTCATTGCTCAGGTGCATGACCGTGACGGCGTCCTGGGCTCCGCTGATGAGCGAGAGATTGGGAATCGTGGTCGGAACGATGCAGTCCTTGAGGTCGGCGGTGCGTCCCGAGATGAAATCGCTGAGCGACTGCTGCGGCAGGTCGACGCCGAGGGTGGTGTGCAGGTTGGCGCCGCCCAGATCCAGGTCAATGGCGATGACCTTCTGGTGCATGCGAGAAAGCGAGATGCCGAGGCTAGAAGAAATCAGGCTCTTGCCGACACCGCCCTTGCCTCCGCCAATGGCCCAGATTTCACGAACGCGGCTGATCGACGGTTGCCCGGCCGTCGAAAACGGATCAATCGACCATTCTGGAATGTTCCACTCAGCGCTTGTGTCTGATGCTTCCATGCTCCTTCCAGAATTCGGTTTTTCAGGAGAGGCGTCAATGAGCAGCTTTTGCCTAGTGCCGGGGGGCGTCAAATTCGCGAACGGAACTACGCAGTGATGCCAAAAAAATGGCAAAAACTGAGCAAAATCTTGTGTTTAACCCAGTTAAACTTGGCATTGCTCTTGCTGCTGTCTCCTTTTATACACAGGAGAAGCATGACTCAGCGTCGAGATAACTACCCGGAGCAACGCATTGCGTCAGGTCGGCCCGCTTGGGCGGGATCCTTCCGTTCTCCGATCCGCCTGCACCTGCGTCAAGACCTGCACCTCGTCCGCAAGGGCTGGCACATGCTGACCGGACTCATGATGGTGGCCGTGTTTCTCTCCGGTTTGTCGCGGTTTCATGCCGTCATGATCCTCGGTTTTTTCCTGGGCTTTTGCCTGCTGGTGGAAACTGCGCGTCTTCGCATCCCCAGCCTCAATGAGGCCGTGATTCGCTTCTGGGGTCCGATCATGCGGACCAGTGAAATCGAGCGAATGAGCGGCACCCCGTTTTATCTGGCCTCCGCGCTCATCGCGATCGGCCTATTTCCGAAGCCCATTGCCGCACTGAGCCTGCTTTTTCTGGCCTGCGGCGATCCGATGGCGAGCCTCGTGGGCATTCTCTACGGCAAGAACAGTCCGAAATGGTCGGATGGCAAGTCGTGGATCGGTACGGCAGCTGGCGTGCTGACCTGCATGGCCGTGGGCGCGATCTTCTGGAACGCCCTGCCAGTCAAGGCCTGGCAGGCGTGGGTCCTGACCTGGATTGGTGGAATTGCCGGAGGCATGGCCGAGCTGCTGCCCTGGGACATGGACGACAACTTCATCATTCCGGTCGTTTCCGGCTTCACCCTCTGGATCTGCTGCATCCTGATGGGCATTCCGGTCTGATTCTTCCAAACTGGCCCCCTACCGTGGGCATGGCGGTGTGAGCGCGCGGTTGTGATAGCTCACATACAGCGAGAGATGATCGATCAGGCCCTGCCTTGTTTTCGTCGTGCACCAGGTTCTTCTGAAGAGCCGATTGAGGTTCGCTCGGAGCATCGCGCAGGTGTGGTTCAGAGAAAAAAGCGGATCGAATCCGATCTTCTTGAGTTCTCCCTGCCCCGCGATGCAGCCGCGACGCCCAGGGGTAGTGCGGTGACTGGCCTCGGGGTGATGCCTGAAGAGATGTCTCGGATAATGAGGGTTTTCGTCAGAAAGCCAGACTGCCGAGGGAGACACCACGGGTTTCAGGCTTTCGAACAGGGCATTCCATCCCTCGGATCTTCGGTCCTCGCGGGGGCCATATTTTCGAAATGCCACTCGGCTCAGGTGCCCCTTGGCGGGCATGGTGGAGACCTGAAATTCAAGGATTTTTCGACTCCTCGGCTCCACCGCAAGTGCGACACTCAGGGGTTTGCACTTCGTGTGTTCGCTCGTCTCGAGATCGTCAAACTGAACGGAGGTCAGGGGTCTTGGCGCAAGAGTCTTCAGCCAGTGATCGTGCTCGATCCGC
>CAMAQA010000124.1 GCA_945860415.1 Bacteriovorax stolpii | reverse complement strand
GGCCGACGGCGGATATCTATCCCGGAGATTGGAGCGGTCCGGTGGCACCCATGACCCTCGGAGAATGGCGTACCGATCTCGAGGCCCGCATGCGCGAACTGATGCAGCTGAAGAAGAACCTGGATCGCCAGGGGGTGCGATGCACCGTCGAGATCGACAGCGCTTCGCCTCGTGCGGCAGATGCCATCCTTCGAAGCCAACGGAAGAATAGGGCGGATTGGATTGCCGTTGCCGGAAAGTCCAGCCGATGGAGTGCGCTGATTCTGGGCAGCGTGAGCCGCATCGTGGCGCGTGAGGCGGATTGCCCGGTCTGGGTGGTTCGCACTGAAGAGGAGCGGAAGAGTTCGGTGGTCTCGGCGAAGCGTCGCCGGCGAAGTGCCGCTTAACCCGCGGGTGCGCGTCTCACGCCGTGGCGCGAGAGGTAGCGTTCCTGGATCGAGCGAACCCGTGAGGCGGCTTCAGCCGGCGTGAGCGGAGCATTCCGAAACAGGCGCTCTCCTCGCGAGAGGGCAAGGTCGAGGACATCCGATTCTGGAAAAAAATAATCCGGACAGATCGGCGAGCTCCCGGGTGGAGGGCGGTGCCCGAGTCGGCTCAGTGCAGCCAGGGGGCGCTCGTGGGTGAAGAGCCTCCAGGCAGGCCGAGCTGGATCGACGCCTTGAACGAGCGACAACACAAAGGCGGTTCGGAGCAGCCGGCAGCGGTCGGCCTCGGAGCGGTTCTCGATCAATGAGGTCCAGCGCGAGAGCGGAATCGAGTCCAGTGCATCGCCTGTCTCCTCGGCGAAGCGCTCGTGCAGTGTGGCCTCCAGCGCACGGATGGCCTGTTCGGCGGCCGTCAGTCCCAGGCAGGCGTTTCCAGCACAGGTCTGTTCGAGGTTCTGGGTCCACTCCAGGAGTGTGGAGGTTTCCAGGCGCTGGATCCGCTGCTCGAGCGACGCTTCGCCTGCGGCCAGGGCCACAGGTCCGAGAAGCGTCCAGAGGATGAAGACTGCAAGTCGGGTCATCAGGTCTCCCGCCTTGATTGTCCCGAAGGACCTTGCCAAGGGCAAATGCCAAATGAGTCAAAAAGCGGATGCCAGGAGGACGGAAAGCGTGCGCGAATGAGCAGCTTCGCTCCCGAGGTGGGGTGCTGAAACTCGAGCGAATGGGCATGAAGCCAGAGCTGCTGGATGTCGAAAAATTGGCGGAACAGGCGATTGTGCTCGCCGTCGCCGTAGACCGTGTCGCCCACGATCGGGTGCCCGGCCCCGGCCAGATGGCGCCGGATCTGATGCATGCGCCCCGTGAGCGGGTGCGCGAAGACGAGCGAGTAGCGGCTGGTCGAGAATCGCTCGTTGGGCCATGGAAATTCCGCCAGTCCGATCCTTCGGATTTCAGTGACGGCCTCGCCCGTATCCTTGAGTGCTCGGTCAATTCGAAGCGATTCCGGCAGATGGCCGCGCGCAACAGTAAGGTAGGTTTTTCTCACCATTCGTTCCTGGAATTGCTTTCCCAGGGCTGATGCAGCTTCCGGATTCAGGGCAAAGATCAGCACTCCGGAAGTGGCGCGGTCCAGCCGGTGGACCGGGTGCACTGGAAGATCCAGCTGGCTTCGAAGCAGCTTCATGCAGTTCTGGTCGCGCGAGATTCGATGGCGCGGGTCTTCAGGAGGATGCACGTGCATTCCGGCGGGTTTTTGCACCGCCACGAGACTGTCATCTTGATGGAGGATTCTCAGGAGCTTCATGAACTTCAGCTTGAATTCCATCACGAGGAACAGCAGGGTTCAATGAGGAGGCTTCATCATGATGCGATTCAACAGGTTTTTGGCGCTCCTGCTGGTTTCCGTAGCCGCGATGCAGGGCAGCACTGCGGCCCGCGCGGATATCGATGTGCATCTTCTTGGAGCCGGTACCACCAGCACCCTCCTGGAAGGTGGCTCGACTTCGACGGCGGATTCCTGGGGAACGGGTTTTGGCGCCATGCTCTTCGGCAGACTCACTTCGGCGCTGAGCATGCGCATGGGAGGAATCACGCTGGATCGCCAAACCGAGTCGACGACCCTTCCTTCGCGCAAGTCGCTGATGCTGCCGCTGCTCTTCGGTTATCGGCTGGCACCGGGAATTCGCCTCGAGCTGGGGGGCTATTATGATTACGGACTGGAAGCGCCCGCAGCCGGGCTCAAGAAGTCTGCGTTTGGAGGACTGGGCGGTCTGGTGATGGACATTCCGCTCATTCCTGGAATCGGGCTCCAGCTCGGTGGCCACTACAGCATGCAGTTGAACTCGCTCTCGAGCACGCCTTCGACGGATGTGAAGTACACCGACATCCTCGTGACGGCGGGATTCCGCCTCGGAACAGGAAGGTAGGGCATGAGGAGTCGAGCAATGAAGGCAGTCTGGTGCGTGGTTCTGGCCAGTGTCTGGGGCGCAGCGTGCTCATCGGGAAAGCTTTCGGGGCGTGGTCCATCGAGCGCTGATTTTTCGCCTCCGGACTTTCGAAGCGGCGTGATGAAGGCAATCACCGAGCTTCAATCGCAGGTGTCCGGCTCTTCCTTTGACTCACGAAGCTGCGTGCCTTTTCTTCGCGAGCTGGAAACCAGCGTGCGTTCGCTCACGCCTTCGGAGCTCCAGGACGCCGATCTGCGTTCGCGTCCGGGGATGGTCATTGACGGGCTTTGGAAGCTCCAGCTGGCGCTTCACGCGCGGCTTTCGGAAGTGGATCGCGACTGCGCCCTCGAGATGCGCAACACCTTCCGGCTGGTGCGGTTCCTCGTCGATTATCTCGGAGAACGCATGAACGCGGTTCGTGCGCTGGATCCGGCGAAGATCGACTTCAAGAAGATTCCGGTGCCGATGATCGAGAGTCCATCTCACTACCAGCTGCAGGTGGCGAATCCGGATCGCCCGCTCGAGTTCCTGCCCGGCGACATCATGATCGCGCGCGGGGTCAGTTACCTGAGTGCGCTGATCTCGAGAATCGGCAGTGCGGACAGCCAGTTCAGCCATATTGTGTTCGTCGACCGTGATCCGGTGACCCGAAAGCCCCAGACGATTGAATCGTACGTGGGCGAGGGCGTTTCGTTCTACGCCATGGACGTGGCGCTTCGGAACGAAAATGCCCGGCTCCTGCTGCTTCGGCCGCGCGATCCGGGGCTTGCCGCCAAGGCTGCCGATTTCATGCACCGGAAGACGGCCGATGCGATTGCCTCCGGAAAGCCGATTCCGTACGATTACAAGTTCGATTTCGAGGACCATTCCGCGCTGTCGTGTGCCGAAGTGGCGCGGTACGCCTACGAAGAGGCTTCTGGCGGACGGTGGATCGTTCCTGCATATCCGTCCATGATCTCGGTCGATCGCGACTTCCTCGAGCGCTTTCAGCTCCATGGTGGAGAAACCTTCGAGCCGGGCGACATGGAAGTGGACCCCCGCTTCGAGATTGTCGCGGAGTTTCGAGACCTCAGCCTGACGCGTGATTCGCGGATGAAGGACGTGATCCTTTCCGAGATGCTCCGCTGGGTGAACGAGCTGAATTACGGCCTAGTCGACACGGGTAAGTCCAAGTTTGCCGGTGGGTTCGTCTGGCCGTCACGGCGGACGATGTTCTGGCCCCTGGTTCGCACCGTTTTTGGGCTGTCGGAATTCTCGAAGGACATTCCGAAGCCGGTCTTCAAGAGTTTTGCGCTCCTGAACCAGGTGGGCGACAGTCTGCTGAAGGAGCTGCAC
>CAMAQA010000123.1 GCA_945860415.1 Bacteriovorax stolpii | reverse complement strand
TGCACCTTGCCGGCCACGACATGCTGGCCGATGACCTCGAAGAATTGCTGCGCGTCCTTCATCGGATACGCACGATAGAGCGTCTGGTAGCGTTCGATGACGATCGCGATCGCAAATGCCGCCGCAATCAGGATCGGGGCGACATGCATCCAGTGGTCTCTCAAAAAGCTGATGAGGTTCATGGTCGTTCTTCCTTTCAGAGGTTCTTGGGTTGGTAGTCGATGACGATCCGGTCCGTGGATGTGAGCTGCAGCACCAGATCGAGATCGATGATCCGGAGCGTGCTGCCTTCGATGGCGAAGCGGTCTGTCGTGAGCTGGATGCGGCTGCCGTCCTGGCGCTCGATCCAGAGCAGCAGGTCTTCGAGCGAGCTCGGCTCGCGGTCGAGAGTGAAGGTGGCCTTCTTGGAGACAATCACTCGACCGATCGTTTCCAGGATCGGCGTGTAATCCGACTCGGCGATGTTGAGCGCCAGTGATCCGTTTCCAACCTGGCTCACGAGCTCGAGATAGCGATCGCCGCGGTCCACTGCCCAGTTCTTGAGGGTGCCCACGGCGGCGTCTTCCTGCTCGCGCCCTGCCTGGAGCTGCTGGAGCGCATCGGCATCCGTCGGAATGATGGAAACCACGAAGTAATTCGGGTTGCCGTCATTTGCCGGACCGTCCAGCGTGAGAAAAAAGCTGTCCAGACTCGATTTGGCCGTGCTCACCGGAAGGAGCGGGGCGTTTTCGGAAGGGCAGTAGGAAACTCGATAGCGGAATCCATCGACGATCTTCTCAGGACAGCGGGTCGTCTGCGTCGAGCACTGGGTGGCCACGCGTGAATCACCGGGATTCAGCTCAGAAAGCCTGGCCTGGTCGCACTGATAGTAGCTCTGTGGAGACAGGCCCGCGGGAGCACTGGAAAGATCCATCGTCTGGTCTTCTTCATCGCTCATGAAGATGATTCCACGCAGCGAGCCCGGGCGGAAGAATCGGGTTTCGCTCGGCTCGTTGTCTGAAAGCAGCTGGAGCAGCGAACCGATGCCCCGCTCGGAGCCCTGGCCCGAGCTTCCGACGCTGGCATTGACGAGAAACTTCTCCACCAGGGATTGGACCCAGGCGTCGTCTCCTGCGATGCCGACGGGCGGCTGCGTCTCGATGATCGGTGATCCACTGTGGATCACGTCATTCTGGGTGGTGTTCACGCACGAGGTGATGCTCGACTCTCCGACGGCGGCGTTCGGGTTCACGCACGGCTGCACTCCGGCGGCGACCGCCTGTGCGGAGTCCATTTGATCGCGCTGCGAACAGAGCGATGCGCCCCGGAGAAAATACGGAAGGAATTCGGCGCAAAGGGTGGTCATCGGTCCGTCATGATTTCCTGGAAGGAGGCGTGCCCAGGACGTTCCCCATTTTGGAAAGAGTTCGCCGAAGCGGACACCGCTGGTGAATCTCTGGGTTTCGGCATTCCAGAGCGAAGGGTTCGAGGCGGGGTTCGTGAAGGTCGTGGAGCGCGAGGCGATGTAGGTGGATCGGTAATTCACGGATCCCGGTATGGTTGTATCGAGGTAGGCCTGGAAAGCCGGGTGGGCGAGGTAGGTGTCGGTGGTGATCACGGCGAGTCGGATATCCCAGTTGGGTTTGAGGTACTCGCGAGCAAAGGTGGCAAAGCCATCTCGAAGCTTCTTCTGGTTGACGTCCATGCTTGCTGAGTTGTCGACCACCCAGAGCAGGTCAATCGAGGTGTTCACTTCCTTGCTGGCAGAAAAGATCTGCACCTTCTGCTGGTAGCGGAAGCTTCCTGGAAGTTGTCCCGTGCAGGCCACAAGAGAAAGGGTCAGGAGTGCAGCGATGGCGCGAGTCATTGCGCGCCTCCTGCCTTGGCAATGCGCAGTTTCGGCTTTCCGCAGGAGCTTCCTGCTTCGGTGATCGTCCATGAGGAGATCGGAGCGGGCGCGGAGTCCTGCTCGAGGCGGGCCAGCTCGCGGCGAACCTCCGGCGAGAGTTGGGCGGTGACATCCGCCTCATCGTTTTCTGCTGCGTCTTCTGGCGATTCGCCAAAAAGACTGCTTTCAAAATGATCCTTCTCGACCGTGCAGGGCGTGCAGTCGCTGGCGGAGCTCGAGCAGTAGCTGACCTCGATGCGGCTGTCGGGGCGGATGCGCCCTGAGCCTGCGCGGATGCGAATCCGGTCTTCGGACGATGGATCGCGATCAAAGGCAACGGCCTTGCCCTGCGAGCGGACGCAGAGGCGTGAGCTGCTCCACTTTGGATAGACCTTCAGGAGCGGCGCGAGGCCGAGGATTTGATCGCGTTCGCCGAAGTTGGCCTTCTGTGCGGACTGCAGTTCGACTTCGATTCGGTATTCCGCACTCCAGCAGGTGCTCTTGGGTTCCAAGGCCGCGCTGCTGATCGCAGTCGAGCTGGGCTCTTGATTCGAACTCGAACGTGAAGCAACCGTCGGCGCTGGAGGATTCTGCGGCGCGAGCGCCGTGTCCGCCCTTTCGGCGGGCCTCGACTCGACAGCAACCGCCGGGTCAGACGCGGTCGGATCGACACTTTCCGTCCTCGACGAGGATTTCTGGAAAAAGAAGAAGGTGCCCACCACGAGAGCAGCCGCGAGGGGGAGGGCGGCCATTTTGCGGGTTTTGGGGGAGATCTTCGAGAACATCATGGTGAGCACCTTTCTTACTGTTAAGACTCCTACACAAAGTGTAGATAATCAAACAAAATAAGTCAGGTATTCCTGCGCGGAAAAAACAACTGAAAATACAGGGATTTAGGAAGACTTCAGCCTAGCGACGCCTTTGGGTCAGCCAGTACGCCGGCACGCCTGCCAGGATAAAGAGCAGTCCAAACAGGCTTTGCCGCGGCAGCTCGATGATCGAGTTGGCGAGCAGCGCCACGGCGAGCACGCAAAAGAGTGCCGGAAGGACCGGAAAAAAGGGCACCCGATAAGGCCTGGCAAGCCTGGGAAATTTGCGCCGAAGCAGGATCACGGCAAAGCCGCAAAGGCCGTAGAAGATCCACGACGAGAAGATCACCCAGTCGGTCAGCGTCTCGAAGGTGCCGGAGAGAGCCAGCACGCACGACCAGAGTCCTTGGATGAGCACCGAGCTGACTGGAACCTGCGTCTTCGAGTGGAGCCTGCCGATGAAGCTGGGGGCGAGCCGCTCCTGGGCCATCGCAAACGGAACCCGGGCGCTCGTCAGGATCGATCCGTTCATCGCCCCCACGGCGCTGATGACGAACGCCACCGAGAGGAAAAGGATTCCACTGGATCCCATGAAGGTTTCTGCCGCGCGTGCTGCAACCGAGAGCTCCCCCGGCTGCACGATCGTCGAAAACGGAAGCGAGTAGAAGTAGCCGATGTTCGCCGCGCCATAAATGAGCAGCACGGCCACGGTACCCATCGTGAGCGCGATCGGAAGATTCTTCTCAGGATGGCGTACCTCTCCTGCAGCCATCGGAAGATTATTCCATCCATCAAACGCCCAGAGTGCCGCAATCATCGCCACTCCGAACGAGCTCCAGGTGACCCGAACCTCGGAATTGACGTGGGCCAGGTGCATCCAGTTGCCGGTCGTCGAGAAGGCGAGTGCGGCGATTGCAAGCCCCGCAACGAGAAGCGCCTTGAGAATCGTCAGCGTCGTCTGAACTCGGCCACCGAATGACACTGCCAGGCAGTTGAGTCCGGTGAAGGCCGCAATCAACGAGATGGCGAGGACCTTCTGTCCCGCAGCCGAGAGTGGCAGGATTCCGAGCGCGAAAGTGGATGCGCCCACTGCGTAGGCCGCGA
>CAMAQA010000122.1 GCA_945860415.1 Bacteriovorax stolpii | reverse complement strand
CGTGTCCGTGTCCGTGTCCGTGTCCGTGCCCGTGACCATGACCTCCGCGATGCGGTCCATGGTCATGACGCCCACCCGAGTGAGCCCAGGCCGAGGTGGTCGAAACGAGTGCAATGAGTGCTGCGACAACAAACGAGTGCTTCATGAGTTTTCTCCCTCGGGTTGAGAAGCCGTGTTTGCAGCCCAATGAGCACGCACTGTGCCACACCATGCCGCGCTGCGGACCTCACAAAAACAGCTGATTTTCAGCCTCAAGTGAACGCTTCAAGGCTCAGCACTGATCCGACGCGCTCTGGCACCAGAGCCAAAACGACACTGTTCGAAAAGTAAACGGGGCCCCGGATCAGCTCCGAAGCCCCGTGAGACGAATCACTCACGAAGACTCGAGACTCAGTTCAAGACATATTCGAGCACGATCGTCGCAGCATAAACACCGGCACCCGCGAGTGTGAAATCCGCGCTCACTTCGTAGTTCGGCGCAAGAGTACTCAGGGTCTGCCAATCAGCAAAGGTCAGCACGCGCTTCGATCCCGTAAATTTGAAGCTATGAAGCAACGCCGAGTTGTTCTGGCCCAGCAAAATTTCCTGCCCGACGCCGGCGGCATTCTTGATGGTCAACGGCGCGCCGTAACCCCCATCGGCGTTCCAGAGGCCATCGCCCGGGGTCGAAACGGCTTGGGCCTGCGTGGTGTAGGCACGGATTGAAGCCTGCACGCACTGCCCATTCTGGCTGGCTCCACAGACTTTCACATTATTGTCATAAAACGTGTTGGCGATTCCCAGCCTACCGAAAGAAACCACCGCGTTCGAAATCACCGGATTCGCCACAAATGCCGCGAGCTCCAGATTATAGGTGGTCAGGGGCGACAACGTCACACTGACACCCGTATTAGCACTCTGCCCGGCAAAGATCTCGATCTCTGGAACCAAAGGCTCCATCGGCTCAAAAGCCATCGAGAGAATCTCGCCCTTGCCGTTGCCATCGGCACCGATCACGAGATTCAATTTGGCGCGCGCCTTCACCACACCTCCGTGGGGGCTCTGGGGCAGCGGATTTCCGCTACCTGTATCGGCGGGAACCTGGGCTTCAGACCCTCGCGGGTTCTGCTGAGCAGATGGATTTCCGCAGGCACTCAGGGCAAAGGCCAGAATACCGAAACTAGACAGCAGGGAGACTTGACGTTGAAGGTTCACGATTTTCCTCGATTCAAAGATTCCCTCTCCTCATGAAGAAGGCGCGCCCGAGAAGGGCCGGGCGAGTGGCACTGCAACCGGTGTTCCTGCTCCAACCCGGCTCGATTCGACCTTCGAAAGAGGAGATTTCGATTTGCACCGCTCACATTGCAGCTACACTTTGCACATGCCACGGCTCGATCCTTTCACCTCGCGACGACTCACGAAGTTCATCGAGGACTATCGGAGCAGTTCCGGCGTGCTTCCCACTCTTCAGGATTTCGAAAGAGCAGGATTCTCACGCGAGCTCATCGACGAGGCTGTAAAGCAGCAGCTGATCGAGCAGTTCTACGTCACCCTGACCTCAGGAACGGTCGTCAAAGGATTTAAGATCCGGACCACCCCCTGATGACGCATTGCTTCACCAAAACCTGCTCAACACAGGGCAGTGCGTAAATCAGTTCACACCTCCTTGAACGGTTTTTTTCTTCAGGAAACGGCCTGATTCCAGTACTTTGGGAGAACTCAAATTTTTAGTCCCGGACCGTCCCAAACGGTCCATCAACATCAACGGCAGGAGCCTCGTCATGGAAAAACTCAAGAACCTGTTCAAAGCAAAAGCCGACGCCCTCGGCGCTGAGATCAAGGACATCCTCAAGGAACACGGCACGAAGAAGATCGGCGAAGTGCAGCTCGCCCAGGCCTACCAGGGCATGCGCGGCATCACGGGCATGGTGTACGAGCCCTCGCTGCTCGATGCACAGGAAGGCATTCGCTTCCGCGGCTACTCGATTCCGGAACTCCAGGCCAAGCTGCCAAAAGCCCAGGGAGGAAGCGAGCCGCTTCCTGAGGGCCTGTTCTGGCTGCTTTTGACCGGCGAAATTCCGACCGCTGAAGATGTCGCCGCGCTTTCTGCCGACTGGAAGGCTCGCGCGAAGATTCCTGCACACGTCTTCAAGACGATCGACGGACTTCCGATCGATGCACATCCGATGACCCAGTTCGTGACGGGCGTCATGGCGCTGCAGACGCAGAGTCAGTTCGCCAAGCAGTACGCTGCGGGAATGAACAAGAAGGACTACTGGTCGGCAACTTACGAAGACTCGATGAACCTCATCGCGTGCCTTCCGGAAATTGCGGCCTACGTCTATCGCCGCAAGGTCCTCGGCGGCAAGGCCATCGCTTCCGATCCGTCGCTCGACTGGGGCGCGAATTTCGCGCACCTCCTCGGCTACGGCACGAACGACAGCTTCAAGGAACTCATGCGTCTGTACCTGACGATCCACTCCGACCACGAAGGTGGAAACGTCTCGGCTCACACGACGCACCTCGTGGGATCCGCCCTCTCCGACGCGTACCTCTCGTTCGCAGCCGGCATGAACGGACTCGCGGGTCCGCTCCATGGTCTCGCGAACCAGGAAGTCATCAAGTGGATCTTCGAGATGCAGAAGGCTATCGGCTCCGAGACCCCGTCGGGCGAGCAGATTGCCGAGTACGTCAAGAAGACGCTTGCCGAAGGTAAGGTCGTTCCGGGATACGGCCACGCCGTCCTTCGCAAGACCGACCCGCGCTTCACTGCGCAGGCCGAGTTCGCGAAGAAGCACATGCCGAACGACCCGATGGTCAAGACGGTGTGGAACATCTTTGAAACCGTTCCGACGATCCTCGGCAGCATGGGCAAGATCAAGAACCCGTGGCCGAACGTCGACGCTCACTCGGGCGCGCTCCTGCTTCATTACGGCATGAAGGAGTACGATTACTACACCGTGCTCTTCGGCGTGAGCCGCGCACTCGGCGTGCTCGCAGGCCTGATCTGGGCCCGCGGACTCAGCTTTCCGATCGAACGTCCGAAGTCGGTCACGACGGCAAACGTCAAGGCCTGGCTCAAGGGCGAAGCGGAGATCTGGGATTAGCGAAGACCTGCACTAGTTCTCATTTACAATAAAGATCGAAGAGAAAATTGCTACCTTCGCCCGTAACTGAACCGTCGTGGCAATCAAGATGTCGTATTTCTTAAACGGAGTCGTGCTTTCCAGCGCGCTGAGTGGCGCCAGACTCGCCTTCGGAGGAGTGAACTGCACCTCGACCTTCGACACTTGAACTTGGGCAGGCGACTCAAAAGAACTCAACCACACTAGCGGCGCTGGCCAGGGATCTCCTATTAGCGAGCGCGTCAGCACAATCTTGGCAGGTGAAAGTGCACTTCCTGCCGTCCTCATTCCGCTCGATATCTGCGAATAGAACGTCGCCTTACTGCTGGAAGCAAGCACACTGGCCACACTCTCGGCTGCTGACCACGCATCCATCCTGGATTGATCACTCTTTTGAGAGGCCAGCAGGTACTGCATGTACATGGCGTTTGCCACCAACGTGGCAAGCAGTATCGAACTTCCCAGGATCACTTCCAGGATGGCACTCCCAGACTCCGATTGGCGCTGAATTACCCCGTGCGGCACCCATTAAACCTGACAGAATCTCGAAGATTGCGAAAGGAGTGTCCATCAGGACCCAGCCCGAGTTTGCTTGTGATTCCAAAGCGATTCTGTCCCTAGTTAATTCCAAAGCGATTCTGTCCTTGGAGCTTTAAAGCCAAGGTCCTGTTCTGATTGTTTCTTTCCCATCTGACACAGGGGGATCGAGATGAGCCAACAGGCCGGCAAGGGGGTATTTTT
>CAMAQA010000121.1 GCA_945860415.1 Bacteriovorax stolpii | reverse complement strand
GCTTCAGCTCGATACCGGGCTCGACAGCTCGCTGGTCTCGCATGATCCCGCGGTGGTGGCCACGTACAACGCGGACACGCTGGTGCACGGAAAGGCCACGGCCCGCTTCTTCACTGAAATGCTGGAGGCCATTCGCCGCGCGCGCTCGCGCGACACCCTCCACGTAGAGACCCAGTTTCTGGTTCCGCTCGCAGACGGATTGGTGGACGCGCAGGCCACCCTTGAATTTGCAGGAAAACTTCGACAATCTGGCAAGCGCATCATGACCTACGAGGGATTCTTCCATGAGTCCTTCAACGAAGTGCAAAAGGAGAAGGCGTTCGCCGACCTGTCGAAATGGATTCAAGAACACAGCTGATCGAACTCATTCTGGAGAAGAGCTATCGCGAGGGAGATTTCACCCTCTCGTCGGGCCAGAAGTCCTCGTTCTACATTGATCTCAAGGCGACGACGCTTTCCGCGCGAGGAGCGAAACTGATTGGTGAACTCTCGATCCTGGCCATGCAGGAGGCGGGGATTCTTCATCATGCTTCAGGGGTGGGGGGCCTGACCCTTGGAGCCGATCCGATCGCCACGACCGTCTCGCTTGCAAGCCTGGGTCGGGCCGGCGGAGCGGAGGGCATTCCTGCATTCATCGTCCGCAAGGAGCCCAAGGGCCATGGCACGGGGCGATTCATTGAAGGCCTCGAGAACCTGCGCAAGAACAGCAGTCTCATCATCGTCGAAGACGTATCGACGACGGGCAAGTCCGCCATGCACGCCGTCGAGAAGGTTCGTGATGCCGGATTTCACGTCCTGGGCATCCTGACCGTGGTGGATCGCGAGCAGGGTGCACGCGAATTTTTTGAAGAAAAAGGCCTCCGATTCATGAGCCTGGTCAGGCTTTCGGACCTGCGATCACGGTATCGCCGCTGAATTTTGCGTCATCACGATTCGGATAGTCGACCGTGAAATGAAGTCCACGGCTTTCCTTTCGCTGGAGGGCGCACTGGACGATCAGGTCTGCAACTGTCAGCAGGTTGCGGAGCTCAATGAGATCTCGAGTGAGCAGGTAATTCCAGTAGTAGGTGTTCACCTCCTCGCGAAGCAGGTCGAGCCGTCTTCGGGCCCGCTCCAGCCGGCGGTCGCCGCGAACAATCCCGACGTAGTTCCACATCAAGGTACGAAGCTCGAACCAGTTGGCCGCGATGTCGATCTGTTCCTCGAGCGGAACGGCGCGGCCCGGGTCCCACTCAGGAATCGGCAACGGCTGCGCCTGCGGCACCTTGCCTCCGATGATCTGTTCGATCAGGCCGGCCGCGTGGAGCACGACGCGATTCGAAAAGACCACGGCCTCCAGCAGTGAGTTGCTTGCCAGGCGGTTGGCTCCATGAAGACCTGTGCAGGCCACTTCGCCGATCGCATAGAGTCCAGGAAGGGTGGATTCTCCATTCTCGTTCGCAAGCACGCCTCCGCACATGTAATGCGCTGCGGGAACCACCGGAATCGGATGCTTCGTGGGCTCGATGCCCAGGCTGCGGCACATTTCAAAAATGTTCGGAAATTTCTTCGCTCCCTCCGGAATCGGTGTGGCATCGAGCCAGACGTGTCGATCGCCGGTGCGTTTCATCTCGGAGTCGATGGCGCGCGCGACGATGTCTCGCGGAGCGAGGTCGGAAAGCTCATGGTACCGGGACATGAACGCCTCGCCCGAGAGGTTCCGGAGCACGGCTCCTTCACCACGAAGCGCTTCGGAGATCAGGAAGGTCTTGGCCGACGGATGATACAGGCAGGTCGGATGAAACTGCATGAACTCGAGGTTGGCGACCTGGGCCCCGGCGCGATGGGCCATCGCAATTCCATCGCCGGTCGAAACATCGGGGTTCGACGTATACAGGTACACCTTGCCCGCTCCGCCGGTGGCGAGCACCGTGATGTCGGCTGCGATGGTTCGAATCTTCCCGGTCGAGGAATCGAGGGCGTAAGCCCCGAGGCAGCGTTCCGGCTTGCGCCAGCGCTTAAAGACCTTTCCTTCGGTGACCAGGTCGATGGCGATGTGGTTTTCCAGGATCTCGATCTGCGGATGCCTGCGAACCTGCTCCAGCAGGGCACGTTCGATCTCCAGTCCGGTCAGGTCGTCGGCATGAAGGATGCGCCGCCTGCTGTGGCCGCCTTCACGGTGCAGGTCAAACTCTTCGGCCGGATCAAATCCTTTCTTCGTGAACTGGACTCCCCAGTCGATGAGCTCACGAATGCGGTCCGGACCCTCACCCACGCAGATGTTGACGATTTCAGCGCGACAAAGGCCCGCTCCAGCAGCCAGCGTGTCCTTCTGGTGTTCCTCGAAACTGTCCTGTTTGGACCAGACGGAGGCGATGCCACCCTGGGCGTAACGCGTCGATCCTTCATCGGCGCGCTCCTTCGCCAGCAGCGTCACGCGAATGGCAGGGTGCTTTCCCGCGAATTTGAGCGCGCAGGAAAGACCGGCTATTCCCGTTCCCAGAATGAGGACTTGAGGTACCATGAGCAAAGAGACCCACAGCGATGTTACCCATGAAACGATCGTGTTTCCAGCTTGCCGTCGCCCTGATTGCCTGCTGGACCTGCTCGCATGCTTCCGATGCCGCCCGGAATGAAGTTCTGGAGCTGCGCTCCCGGGTTCGTCCATGCCTTTCGGGGGGCTGCGCCGACGATACCCGAGTTCTTTGGGTGCTCTCGCGCGCTTCCGGAACCTCGCGAATCATCCGTGCGCTCAATTCACGACCGTCCTGGATGGACGAGGCGGTCCATCGAGCACTGCTGAGCAGTCTTGGCAGCCTGCCTCCTTCCGAGCCCCGTCTTGAAAGCGATCCTCCGGAGCTGTTTCGACTGGGCATGAGCGGCCGAGAAGAGCTGATGGCACTGGAGTTCGCCACAGGATACCCGGGCGAACGGCTCCTTGCCATTCCGTCTTCGGAGTTTCAGCTTGTGGAAGCACCGGCTCCGGCCGCAGCTCCTGACGTCGACTGGAAAGAACGGGCGCGTTCGTGGGAAAAACCCGCGCTTGCGCTTCTGGTACTGGGAGCAGGGTTGGGTCTCCTGGCTTTCATGTGGAGAAGGTTGCGAGGCCTCGCGGCACGCTGGTTTGCCCGCAAAGCCCTGGTCATTCCTTCCGAAGCAGTTCACCAGGCCATCTATCGCGCCCGAAGTCTTCGAGAGCTCGGCACCAATCTTGCGGAGTGCGTGGGGCAGGCCATCCACGGTGAGGCGCTGTTTCTGGAGTTCGATCGCAGGCAGGGCATGCTCACGGAAGTCGTCTCGGGACGCGATGGCATTCGAACGCCACTGAGCGAAGTGGGAATCACTCCGGGAAGGATCCTCCCTGAAATTCCGTCGTTGCGTTCAGCGGTGCTCGCCCATCGAGATGCCGGGTCCTACCTGGCATGGCCACTGATGTCCGAATCCGGTCGCTCGCGGCTGCTCGGAGTCGTGCTCGTCCTTCGCCCCTCGGCGCGTGTTCGCGCCAGCGCCTCGGTGATTGGAACCTGGATGGAGCGGGCAGCGCGCTTTCATCATTCCATCCTGAGTTCTCACCAGTCGGAGTCGAGTCATGTTTGACGTTCGAGCCGTTGCCCGAATCAGCTCGGCAGCACTGAAAAACAATCTGAAGTTGATCCGCTCTCGGGCACCAGGGCAGTCCGTAGTGGCCATGATCAAGGCCGACGCCTACGGCCACGGAGCAGTCTGGGCCGCGCGCCTGCTGTCGTCGCAGGCCGGCGTCTCTTCGCTCGGCGTGGCAACTTTCGGAGAAGCGGTGGAGCTTCGCCAGGCTCTTCCGGTCAACCGAAAGACTTCGATCATCGTCTTCTCGGGAGCCGTTCCGTGGCCCGCCGGCAGCAGGGGCAACGAGCT
>CAMAQA010000120.1 GCA_945860415.1 Bacteriovorax stolpii | reverse complement strand
TCCACTGCCCCGAACTCTCTGCGGCAAGATCGAGAAAGCGCGCGAAACTCTGCACATTTCGAGTCAACGCTTCGGCCTGAATCTCTACGCGCAGGTAGCTGTCGACATAGTTGGCCAAGAGCTCCGGACCGTAGTCGGTGAGATAAACTTCCGGGAGACTTCCGATCGTCAGGGCCTTTTGCAGATCCCAGCGATGAGCCAGCTCCCCGTAAGTCATCGGAAACAAGTCGAATCGAAAGATTCGTCCCGGTAGGAGATTCACCTGGCCGCGCTTCAGCTTGCGAGCGGATGAACCGGTGAGCAGAAATCGGATTTTCGGGTGCGAGTCGATCAGCGCTTGGATGGTGTTCAGCATGGAAGGGATGCGCTGCACTTCGTCCACGAGAACGCGCGCCCCTTTCGGACCGACTTTGAGGCCGAGCACGAGCGACTCGAGAAGGGCCGGATCCTTCAGGTGGGCCCGATAGGTGCTCTCATTGGCGAGATTGATCTCAATCGTGACGCCAAGTTTTCTCAGAAGGGTGCTCTTTCCGGTCTGTCTGGGGCCGACGATCAGGATACTTTTGGGTGTTCGCTTGAGCTTTCCTTCGAGTACCGCCGACAGGGTTCGTGCTTCCATGGCTCCAGCCTAAACAGGGCAAGAATATATGGCAATGATTTTGACCCACTATGTGGTTTAAAAATGATTATAATGACCCACTTGGTGGGACGCTGTGAACAGAAAGTGAACACGACCGGCCAAAAACAGGCAAAAATCATCAAAGCCGGTCGCAATAAAAACGCCGTTAACTCTCGGTGATCGTTGCTAAGTTTCGGTTTTCATAAAGTTCGAGGAATACCGAAAATTCCTCGAAAGCGTGTTTGCCTTAACGGGTAACGAGGGTTCGGTCGCGAAGCGGCCGCAGGCCATCCCTCCCTCTCCGCCATTCCATGGCGTCGCCTGTCCACTGGACAGGACGGGCGCTCGGGCCTTCCTGGCCCTCACGTTTCCGCCATTATCAAGAAGCAGCCTTGTGCGATTGCTTCAAAATCAAAGAAAAGTCTGCCTCCGGGAAGGCTACCATGACACTCTCAACGGTACTGAGCGTGGGATTCTCTTCGCCGGACTCCAGGCGCTGGTAATGGCGAAACGTGATGTCACGAATCTTTTCCGCCGCCTGTTCCTGGGTTAGCCCGTGCTTCGCCCGCACGATCTTCAGAAGGGCGGCGAGCTTCACGCTCGGAGAAAGGAGATCGCTATCGAAAAGGTATCGACTCGCTTCTTCAAAGCCATAGCCGACGATCTTATCGTTCTTTTCGGATTTGAAGACTGTCACTGCGTCGCTCAACGGCTCTCCGTAGTTTTCTTCCTTCTTGAAGAAGACTTCTGCGTAGTCCCGATCATGATCGTAAAAAATTATCATACTGTTTCTTCCTTCCGGTAGAGCGTGCGCCCGTCCTTCATCGCGGTTGTCGTCATGGCCGTCGAGATGAATAAGCCGTTTTTCAGAACCTTGACGACGACCACGCGAAACCTCGTCTTTCTCGCGGGATGAGCCTTCGCCTGGTAAAAAAGCTCGACGAAGCTCTGGCGCGGGCACTCCCGGACTTCCAGGGGATCAGCAAGAACACGTCGGATGTCTTCCAGGGTCATCTCGGGATGAGATTCATGGATATGTTCCCAAGAGGAATCGGACAGCTCAATGCTGCGGCATGGTAGTCCTTAATTTCCACAGGAGTTATCGTACGACATTTATGTCGTACCGGTCAAGTGCGCCTGTTCGTGCCGGCTCTCGCCCATGCTTCGCGCGCAGTACCTTCTCCGGAACCCAGGGGTTTCCCGGCCAGAGCTCTGCGAAGCGAATCCTGACGTGATTTACGATCATGTCATGGGCAAGCGTCATCGGATTGATTCGGGGTCGGTAGGCGATCTCGAAGCGCGACACCTCGCGGGCGGATTCGACCCCGCGGCGAGTCAGCACGAGCACCTGATCGCGGCAGCCCTGGTACGCACGGACTCGCCTGAGGTACTTCGCATCCTCGAGCTCTTTGACTCGCCGATACGCCTCGCTCCGGTGAACGCCCTTGAAAAATCCCGCCTGAATCACTTCCACCGACGCCATCTGATGTTCATAGAGAAATGCTAGAATCCTAATGTCCCGCTCCTGTAGTCTCATGCCGCGTGCTAGTTTTGTGGATGCGGCGTGGCACATTGCGATTCATTGCCGCCGTGATGAATCGTGAAGTCGTGGTCAGGATCCTCGAGCACCTCGGGCATTCGACTGCCGTGCCGCGTTGGGCTCCACCGCAGGCGACGATTGAGTTCTGATCCCATGAATCCCTGGCATCCCTCGGGTCGATTCCATCGATCTCGCAGGCAGAGCTTCGTCCTAAGGCTGCAAAAAAACCCTAAAAACCCCTTTTATTTTAGCTCGAGCGCCGCGAGCGGCGTCTGAAGACGGTCAAAAATCACGTTCGCAGACCCTGCCAGCCTCGCCCAAGAGCGGTACGGGTCCCCGCCGGCTCTAGGAGAGGGGCTTTGAAGTTCGGTTCTCCCGGCCACCGGGTGGGTTGATCTGATTTGATGAGCAAGCCGCGGCGCATCTAACGCTATGCTTGCAGATCATCCGTCGGGACGCGAGTATCGCCGCCGTGCGCGATATCGACCTGTACCAGATGCTCTTGGGACTCACGCCTCCATGGAGGGTCACCTCCGTTGAGGTTGCTCCACCGGGAACGGGCTCCGTGCTCGGCGAGATTACGGTCCGAGTGGAGTACCCTTCTTCCGAGAAACTTCACTGCCCCGATTGCGAGGCCATCGTCCCCGGTTACGACTCGCGGCCTCGGCGCTGGCGGCATCTCAATACGATGCAGTGGAAGACCTTTATCGAGAGCGACGTACCTCGGGTCAACTGTCCTAGTCACGGCGTTAAGCAGGCCAGGGTGTCGTGGGCAGAGGATCAGAGCCGTTTTACAGCACTTTTTGAGGCATTTACGATCGATGTCCTGATGGCGGTGAGATCCAAGGTCCAGGCCGAGCAACTGACCGGGATTTCTTGGGACCAGGTGGACCGGGTCATGTCTCGCGCCGTCGCGCGCGGGCTTGACCGACGCAGGATCGAGGCGATCCCATATCTGGGGATCGATGAGAAAAGCTTCGGCAAGGGGCACGACTACGCCTCAGTCCTCTGCGACCTGACAGGACGCCGGGTTCTGGACGTCGTACCGGAACGCACGAAAGCTGCGGCGACTGTGCTGTTTCAAAGGATTCCCGAGGCCCAGCGCGCGACGGTCGTCGCCGTGGCCATGGATATGTGGCCGAGCTTTATGGAGGCCAGGGCCGACGTCTTGCCGCAGGCTGAGGTTGTCCACGACAAGTTCCATGTCGTGCGAGAGCTGACGAGAGCAGTCGATACCGTTCGCAAAGGAGAGCATCGGCAGCTCAAGCGCGACGGGCAGCCCGATGTTTTGAAGAAAACGAAATATTTATGGCTGAAAAACCCTGAAAACTGGACAGAGAATCAGCGAGCTCATTTTGAGAGCTTGAAGATCGACGCCCTTCAGGTCGGTCGCGCGTGGTCGATCAAAGAAGCATTCGAGGGTTTCTGGGAGTACCGCTACGCGAGGTCTGCTCGGAAGTTCTTCGATCGGTGGTACTTCTGGGCGACGCACTCACGCCTGCCGGCGGTCATCGAAGCGGCGCGCACGCTCAAGCGCCATCTGCCCGGCCTGTTGGCATACTGCCGTCATCGCATTACTAACGCCGTGGCCGAGGGGATGAACTCGAAGATCCAGCTCATCAAGGCCAACGCCCGGGGCTTTCGCAATTTCGAGAACTACCGGGCTGCGATTCTTTTCCATTGCGGAGGTCTCAGCCTCTACCCACACGGAACCCGGTAGAAGC
>CAMAQA010000119.1 GCA_945860415.1 Bacteriovorax stolpii | reverse complement strand
CACGACGGCACGCTGGTTCACGCTTTGTTGCATCACCTGAAGGACCTCTCCGGAATCGGCGGCGTGCTCCGCCCCGGCATCGTCCATCGCCTCGACAAGGATACGAGCGGAGCACTCGTCATCACGAAGACCGATCTCGCGCACCAGCGCATGGTCGAAACATTTGCCGCCCACCGAATCGAACGTCGCTACTGGGCGCTCTGCTACGGAGTCTGGCGCGCGGCGGGTGACAAAAACGGCGAGACGAAGATCGAAGGCTCGATCGGGCGGAATCCTTCCGATCGCAAGAAAATGGCCATGAACGTTCCGGATGGCCGACATGCCGTCACCTGGGTGAAGTCGATCGAAAGTTTCGGCTCCCACGCCTGCTGGATCGAGGCGCGGCTCGAGACTGGACGCACGCACCAGGTTCGCGTGCACCTCACCTCCTCCGGACATTCTCTGCTCGGCGATCCGGTGTATGGCGTGCCGAGCTCGAAAAACTCCAAGTGGCTGGCGCTACCGATGGCCGTGCGCACCTGCGTGCAGGCTCTTCCGGGACAAGCGCTTCATGCGCGCGTGCTCGGTTTTGATCACCCGATCACTGGAGAAAAGCTGCGTTTCGAAGCTGAGCCTCCCGCAGCGTGGCAGGAGCTACTCGACAGCCTGAGAAAGGAAGGCGGACATGCGCGCTCTTGAGAGTCGGCTTTTGCGTTCCGTTCCGGGCATTTCGCACGGCTTCGGCACTGCCGCCGATCCTGCCGCCGAAAAATGGCGCTCGCAGTGGGAAGCCACGAAGCCCGAGTGGAAGCAGGTTCATGGCGTGGGCGTGGCCCGCGTTGCCGGGCCTCGGCAAGTCTGCGGTGAGGTCGACGCGCTTTGGACCGATGCGCGAGAGAGCTGGATTGGCGTCGCAACGGCTGATTGCGTGCCGATCCTGATTGCCGACCGCGAGGGCCGTGCCGTTGCCGCGATTCACGCGGGCTGGCGCGGAACGCTCGCGAAGATCCTCAAGCCCGTACTGATCCAGATGGACCGCGCAGGTTTTTCCGCTGAGGGTCTCGTTGCCGCAATCGGGCCGAGCATTCGCTCCTGCTGCTTTGAAGTGGGCGAAGATCTCGTCGAGCAATTCGTGACCGAATTTCCGCAGATTCCGCAGGATGTGCTGAACCCGAGGCATCGGCACCTCGATCTTGTGGCCGTGAATGAGGCGCTGCTTCGGGGATTTGGCGTGTCGGAGATCGACGTGCTTTCAGCCTGTACCAAGTGCGGCCGCGACGCTGACGGCTCTTTCGCTTTTGCGAGCTACCGGCGCGATGGCAGCGGAACGCGGCAGTGGTCGATCATCGCGCGAGCCTGACTCGCGCGTTCGCCGACCGCAACAGGCGACTTACCTGCAGCCCGGACCATGCAGGAGCTTGAAGCCATCGCCCGAGTTCGTGATGACGTGCGGGCGGGCGAAGTCCATGTGGCAGGTCTTCCCGGTCATTTGCTTCAGAAGATAGAGCCCCAGCGATCCGTGGGCCGCGATGAAGAGGGTACTGGGCCGGCCATCCTCCCTCTTCTTGCAACTGCTCTGGATCAGCTCCAGAACTCGACGCGCCTTCTTCGCGCAAACCCCGTTTCGCACCTCGCTCGTATCGCACTCATCCAGCAGCGGTCGCTGGCTGGCATCGAGCACGGCAGCCTTCGGGCGCTGCTTCACGAACGGCTCCGCCGTCTGCCGCGAGCGGGCCAGGCTACTATGCATGATGAGGTCGATTTCCTTCTGGTACACCGACTCGTATCGCGCGAGCGCCTGGGCAAGGTCGTGAGCCTGCGCATGCCCGCGCTCCGTCAGCTCCTGTCTCGAGTTCTTCTGCTTTTCGCCATGGCGGCTGTAGATGATGGTGCAGCGATCTCCGAAGCCGGTGAGATTTTCAGGAATTCGAAGCGCTGGATCCGGTGAAGCCGGCACGAGTGATGGCGCCGAATCTTCAAGAACAGCAGGAACGTCGTCTTCGGCAGACGAGCTCTCGTCGACATCTGCGTCGCCGTCTGCGTCTTCATTGCCCTCATCCTCGCAAGCCGGACTATCCAGCGCATCCTGGTCGAAGCCGTCGATCTTCTCGATCATCTGTTGCGAAGTGGCCGGATCCACGGCCGAGACCGCCTCCGGCGCGCGATCCACGTTCAGCGATGCGGGCTTCCTGACGCCCGAGGCGCCGGGACATCCCGAGAGCAGCAGCACTGAAAGCAGAACCCCAGCGGCGCGTGATCCCCAGATCATTCAGCTCCGGTGTGATTCACTTTTGAGGCAATACGGTCGCAAATTGAACCGCGGATGATCCGGATCATCCGCAATAGTATTGTGGATAGGCCCTCACCGCAAGTCCGCCCACCTGACGACACCCATGCCGTTCACCGCATAGCCCTTCACGCGCGGGCTCACCGCCGACACCTGGACGTAGTGGTAGATCGGAACGACGGGGCACTCTTCTGCCACGAGGAGCTTCTGCGCTTCGATGACCTTCTTTTCGCGCGCAGGACCCGGCTCCATTCCCTCGATTTCTGAAACGAGGCGATCGTAGCGCGCGTTGCTCCAGCCGGTCAGGTTGTTCGGATTTTTCGAGGTGAGCGCCTGCAGGTGCGAGATCGGATCGGCGAACGCTGCAAGCCAGCCAAATCGGAACAATTCAGGGGGATTGAGCTTGAGCTCGCGCAGGTAGCTCTTCCAGTCCTGGTTGAAGAGCTCGAGCTCGATCGGCGCATCGCCCTGCTTCAGGTCGGCCTGGATCTTTTCCATGATCATCGCGTTTCGCGAGTTGCTGTCGAAGCCGGCCTGGAGCTTCAGGGCAGGTGCCCCGCCGGCCCGCGCCGGCGTTGAAAAAGCGGCCCGCGCCGGAGTAGAAACAGCGGCTCGCGCCGGCGAATCGGAACCAGCGTAGTACCCTTCCAACCCCGGCGGCACCCAGCTCTCGGCCACCGTCTCACCCGAACCCAGCGCCGCGACGATCTCGTCCTTCTTCACGCGCGCGGCAATCGCGCAGCGTACGGACGCCTGGTCGAGCGGCTTCTTTCGCACGTTGAATCCGACGTAATACGTCGCCCAGAAAGGCTTCACTGAAAGCACTCCCTGCTGCTCGAGCCGGGGCTGCTCGAGCGGCGGAACGCGCGCGAGCAGGTCGATCCTGCCCTGGTCAAAAAGCGCGAGAGCGGACGCTTCCTCGCCGACCACCATCAGTCGAACCACCTCGGGTGCCTTGGGGGCTGCATCACCGCCATAGTGCGGATTTTTCCGGATCAACCAATACTGCTCAGGCTGGCGTTCGGCGATGAAGTAGCTCGAAGCCGAGGGCGACACGACGGGCCACGCTCCGCCATGAGCATCGAGGATGTCCTGGCGCTGGGGTGCCGCGATCGGAAGCGAGAGCACTTTGAGAAAATAAGGTGTCTTCTTCTTCAGCGTGATGACCAGTGTATGCGCATCACGCGCTTCCATCTTTTCGACTGGGGCCAGGAGCTGGCCGAGACGGGCTCCGATGCGTGGATCCACAGTCCGTCGAATGCCCGTCACGAAATGGGCCGCTTCAAGCGGTACTCCATCCGACCACTTTCGATCCACGCGTAGCTGAAACGTGTAGGTGCGTCCGTCAGCAGAAATCTTCCACTCCTGCGCGGCGCGCGCCACGAGCCGACCTTCACCATCGTAACCGACGAGGCCTTCTGCCGTGTTGCCGAGGATCTTGAGCGACGCCCCGTCCTCCGCAAGCGACGGATCGACCGTGGCGGGCTCGCTGGCCAGATGGACTCGAAGCTCGCCTGCAGGAGGAGGCGCTTCGCGGCGCGTGCAGGAGGAAACAGACATTCCAGCCACGAGAAAAACCGCCGATCGAAAGAGCACCCGGGTCATAGACTGTGTTACTTTGGTCACAGATCGACGCTAACGAACGTATTCAGGTGAGACAACCATGGATTGGCTTTCGAGTTTCCTCGCTGAACTTCTAAATCCTGCTTCCGGCCCGGACGGCAATCCCGGCGTGCTTCAGTTCCTGGGTGCTCTCGCACTCGCGTACTTCGGAGGCGTGCTCTCGAGTCTCACCCCCTGCGTGTACCCGATGATTCCGATCACCATCAGCGCCATGGGCGGCACGGCCTCGAAGGATCGAAAGATTCAGACTCACCGCTGGCGCGACCTCGCCGTCCGCGGGCTCGTCTATGTCAGCGGAATGTCCGTCGTGTACGCCTTCCTCGGCGTGCTGGCCGGACTCACAGGAAAAGTC
>CAMAQA010000118.1 GCA_945860415.1 Bacteriovorax stolpii | reverse complement strand
GCCGCCCAGCATTCGAGGCGCAGCTCGTGAAGTCCGGAGACGGTTTCCTCTTCGGCGACCTCGAGCTCTCGTTTCTCCGGGACGGCGAGTCGACGCCGAGAAGCCTCGCCACCATTCTGGGCGTCTCCAGCTACATTCCCAGCCGAGTGCTGCGCTACCAGTTCGACCTGCCCGAAGGAGTGAACCTGGGCCAGGGCCGCCTCAGGCTCGAGTACCGGAAGCCTCCTGAGAGCGGCGGATCGCGGATCGCTGAGATCGAATCGAAGACCAATTAACCCCGAAGAATTGAAGCCGGCATTGACTTGAACTCGTGGTTCGTTTTAACGACCCACCAGAAAATCAATCAATCGTTCCTCGATAAACTTTTTTCCACAGGCGTCGATATGCTTTTTGGAAGGCGAGGAATAATGGATGAAGAAGCTACGACTGATTCGCGAAAGGGCACCGTCTGAATGGAGTCACGAGGGTCTCCGTGGAATGAACGATCCAGAGGTATTCTCGAGGGCGGGTTTTTTCTCTCGGCTCGCCATCAGCGGAATTCCAGCCGACGATCAGCGACTTCGACACACGATGTCCAGATATGGACTGGCCCGGAACGATCGCGAGAACGGTGTCAAGCTGAGTCTCCGAGTACATTCCGAGCAGCCGGGCGAACACAAGATCCACGCGATCACCCTCTTCTTCGCGGCCCTCGAAATCCACCTGGGCCACCCTTCGGCCAGCCTCCTCCTGCACCAGCATGACGGCCTCAAGAGACTGATCTCGGCACGCCTCCATGCCCACAAGGCCGGCTCGCGGCATGAGTCCGAGACGAAGATCCTGCACGCCTGGAGGAATGCAAATGATCCGGTCTCGCTTGACGAGGCCACCTCGCTCCATCTCGCCCAGGCTGGAATTCTGCCTCGGACCCTGGGCGAGTTCCAGACCATCTCTCGCGGTGAACTCGCACGGATCCACGACCTCCTGACCGGATCGCACGCATCGGAGCACACGGCGCCCTTGAGGAGAACGGCATGAACCGGAAGCAAGCCCCTCGTTTCTCGGTAGCAGCTGCAATTCCGTCGTTTCTCATCCTACTGGCCACGATCCCTGTCGCCGTGGCCTCGGCTCCGATACTGCTTGCCACGGATACCGCCAGCCGTATTGCGGCTGCGGCCATTGCGCCGCTGATCTACATCCTCAGCTACGTCGCTCTGGCGGGCGCGATGACCATCCCCTTTCAGGGGGGAATCGTGAGGGGCAAGTTCCCTCGCGACCTGCGCCACTCGGTCTACGGCCCGCGTCGCATGTACGGACTCGGCTGGGGCGCAGTCTTTTACTTCACTCCGATCTATTTTGCAGTCATGAGCATTCCCACGCTACGGAAGGCCGTCCTGCGGATTTTCGGCTACCGCGGAAGCCACTCGGCGAACATCGCTCCAGATGCATGGATTCGCGATCTTCCTCTTCTACGGCTTGCCGATCATTCGTACGTTGCAAACAAGTCGACGGTTGGAACGAACATGTGCCTGATCGACGGCTCGATTCTCGTTGATGAAGTCACCATCGGAAGAAATGCCATGGTAGGACACCTGGCCATGGTCGCGCCGGGATCCGTGCTCGGCGATGAATCCGAGCTCGGCGTGGGCGCCGCACTTGGCGTGAGGACCCGGATAGGATGCCGCACCAAGGTGGGGCCCAAGAGCGGCATCGGACATGGCGCACGCATCGGCGACGACGTCGAAGTCGGAACCATGTCCTATATCGGAATCAAGGCGAAGATCAGCAACGGGGTCAAGATTCCCGGCGGAGCGAACATTCCAGAAGGCAGCGAGATCACCTGCTCTGAGGAGCTCGAGCAGATGATCGGTGCCGAGACGCTGGCGCTCAAGAAGGAGGTTTCGAGACTCCGGATGGTCTACTCGAACCAGCAGGACCAGAAAATGGTCGGGGGCATGTGAACTCAACGGAAATCGACACGAACGATCGCTTGAGGGAATACGCCCTGCGGGATTCCGTGGAGCGTGCCGCCACGCTCGCTCAGATCCTTGCCATTCCGTTTGCGCTCTACTCGGTCAACAGCATCGACTTCATCCGACGTTTCGACTCGAAGGTGTCATTCGCCTCGAACCTCTGGCCCCGATTGCTGGCAGGGTCGCTACCGCTGCTTCTGCTGGGGTGGTTCGTCAGGCGCTCAACGCTCGGGGACAGGACGAAGCTGTTGGTCTGGATCACCGCCTTTTCGCTGATCCTCCATGCGTCGGCATGGATCCACATCTGGCCACTCGCCATCTCTGGAGCGGCAACGATCCTGACGTACGCCCAGCCCGCAAACGTGTTCGTGGCAGCAATCGTCTTTGCCACGATCGCGCCCCCCCGCGACATCCTCTTCCACTTCACTCTGGTGCTGGCCGGATTGTTCCACCTGCCGCTCGTCTGGATCGCGTACACGAGTCACGACAGTGTCGTCTTCATGTCGGTCCTCTCAGATACGCTCTGCTCGCTGGCCTACAGTGTCGTCATCGGCCTGACCGTCAATCGCCTGCGCGAGCGGATCGCCGCGCTGGAGCTCGAGAAGGAACGCGAGGCCAGTCGCTTCCTCGGCCCGGTGATCTCGAAGGCCATCTTCCAGGGCGAAAGCTCCAAGCTGGAGAGCATCCGCTGCGTCGGGTTCGTGATCTCGATCGATATCCGCGATTCCACCGAACTCCTGCAGAGGCACGGCGAACGCTGGCTCGGCTACCGCAAGGAGTACTTCAAGCTGGTGTGCCAGCTGGCGGCCAGGCACTCGGGGTACATCCAGAAGACCGTGGGCGACTGCCACGTCATCAACTTCGGAGTCATGGATTACGGCGAGGATCTCAGCGACCTGCCGGGAATCGAATCAGAACTCGAACGAGCGGAGGAGCGTCGGCTTCAGCGCTCCAGCGACCACGCATTCGCCTTTGTGCACGACCTCTTTGTCGCCAATCACGAGCTGAGCGTACGCGAACTCCACGGTGAGACGGTCCTGCTCGGAGCGGGAATCGACAAAGGCTGGGTCGAGCGCAGCGTACAGGGCGACGGGGCCCAGAACCTTGAGCTCGATGTGAACGGCAATCCGGTCAACTGCTCCAGTCGCCTGCAGGAATACTCCAAGGAACTCCGCATCCGGAACAACTGGCTGGCTTCGGTCCTCGTCGTTTCTCCGTACGCGACGGACTATCTTCCCCACTTTGACTCCTTCGTCCGGCTATCCACCTCGAAGCATCCAGTCCGGAATTTTCCTGGAATCCGTTGGGTCCTGGTCCACGCGCTGGACGCTCACTCCGAACGCAGCGAGCCGGATCAGGCGAAGTCCAAATGCGCCGCCTAGAATCCCTCAGTAGACCGCGGTGACCAGGATCATTCCCTGGTAAACTCCGACCAGCTGGTCTGGCAGGATCACGGGCCGCACGGCGGCCACATGAAAGACGAGCCTTCCATCGGAAGGAAGCAATCCTTCTCCCGAAAGATCGCTGAAAGCCTCCACGAGGATTTCAGTCCGAGGAGTGCCGCCGACACCCCGTCGAAGTCGAACCTCGCCTTTCGCTGGAAGAACAATCGACAAGGACTGATGGGGGCTGCCCGAAATGAGGAAGCCCGCCGTCGACCATTCGAGCGAGCCCGCAGCCGAAGTTGCACTGTCTGGCCTTCGATCGACCGACCCGAAAGAAAAATCCGAAAGACTAGCAACAGTAGCTCCCGCAATCACCTGCTGCCAGGCGAGGCTCGCCGTTGACGCCGCTTGAGCGTCCAAGCACCGCCCCCCTTCTGCCAGAAGGAGCAAAAATCCACTCATTATATAGAGAGGCATGGAACCCGTAAGACTCATGACACAGCTCCCCGCCGAACCCTCTACCCTCTGGAAGAGTATGGCGGATTTAATGCTGCGCGTCAATTAATCCTAAGTAATTGTTATTAAACGATTTTAGACTCCGCCTTCCGGCATGATCCAGTCACCCGGAGGCGGGAGGGTCAGGATCTGGAACTGCCGTCCGAGCTCGAGCTTGCGCTTCGCACGCAGGAGCTCGCCGAGGGGAAGAGTGCGGCGCTGTTCGAGTCGATTCCAGGGAGTGGAAACCACCTGCCGTCCATCCTCTTCCGTGTCGAGCAGTTCATGGACTTCTGGAATGAGCCGTGCGGCCTGCTCTTCCGTGACGACCACCGCATGCCCGGAATCGAGCGCATCCAACACGGACTCGACCTCCGAAAGTCGATCCACGGGGCGCTTCAGCGCCACGGAAATCAATCCGACCTCATGCCAGATATTTCGATCTTCGTCGAACATCGCCACCTGGCGATGCGGGTTCGAGGCCACGAAGTCTCGAAGCCCCGCCAGATCGCGCTCGCCGAGGGTCACTGCGACGGCATGGAGCCAT
>CAMAQA010000117.1 GCA_945860415.1 Bacteriovorax stolpii | reverse complement strand
GGACACTCCGAATCCCGATAGCTCGGACAGTCCTGCACCCGCTCCTGATGCTTCGCCCACCGCTCTGGCCACATCTTCTCCGGAACCTACCGAGAGTTCCGCTCCGGTGACGTCCCCGACACCCGCAGCTGAGGAGCCGCCGGCGGAGCCCATGCTACCTCCTGCTGCGGACGCCTCACCTCGACCCACAGGCGACCCCTGCAAGAACGTGGCGGCCGCTGAAGGCTCCGAGGAGAGTTCGCCACCGGATGACATGCCCGGGCAGGTGAAGCACTACTGTGCCGCCGGCAAGGCTTCAGAAAAAGCCTCCAAGGGTCAGAAAAATTCCGCCATGATTCATGCCGGAGTGGCGGGCATCTGCACTGTAAGCTGCGTCAGCGAAAAGGTCGCCGGCATGATGGGCGGCTGGCTCTGCTCGGGTGCGGCAATCGCGGGTGGCGTGGCCGATTATGCACTGACGAAAGAATATCAGGGCGCGCTGATGTCGATTGCCGGGGGCGTGGGCTCGAAGCTGCTGCTGGGAAATGCCGTCAAGCAACATGCGATGACGAAGGATCAGAAGCAGGGCGGCCCGCCTGACGAGGCTAGCGCAAAAAACAAGGGCAACAAGTGGGCGGCCTGCGCCACTGCAGCCGTCGAGGCGGTGAATGCGTTCATGCGAAGCGGCGCCTCGAAGAAGAGCAGCCAGATGGCCAAAGAGCACTTCGAAAAAGCCAAAGAGCTGAACGACTCCATTCCGATTCCGGCTCCAGTCCCGCCGCCAGCTCCCGAGTTGGCGCATGCGCCGATGGCTCCCGAACTGGTGAGTCCTCCCCCTCCGACGACCGGTACTTCCACCCTGACTGCAGGACTGACATCGCCCACGTTGACCACCGTGAGTGCCTCATTCACGAGCACCCCGGAACCGTCGCCCCTGCTTTCTCCGCCGATTTCGTTCAGCTCGGTCAAGACCACGCCATCGTCGTGCAACAGCACCTCGTTCGAAGGAGTGGTTTCGTGCGCGGTTGCCACCTCAGGTGGAGCACTCAGTGAAAAGCTCGAATCGCCTCGGTTTCGAGGGGCAATCGAGCAGTTCCTGGCCTCACCCGCAGACGAGCTCCTAAAAATGGATGGTCCTGCAGAGGTCATTCGCAGGGCCTTTGACCAGGCTCGCCTGTCCTCCGACAGGCGCCAGCACCTCGACCAGGCACTAGGCAAGGTTGGGCAGGAGCTCGATGGTATGACACCTCAGGGTTCCGGAAAGGGCAGCTTTAACGCTCTCGCCAACGTCGAGCAGCGTCCTGCGTGGAAGCAGCTGCTGGCCAGCGTTCCCGGAATCTCCGGCCTGATCTCCTCGCCAGGCAGCGGCCGTGATGCATTTCCAGAACCCGATCAGGCACGACAAATCTCCGGTGACGAATCGACGGAAGGTCTCGAGGAAGATCGCACGGTCAGCCTCTTTACTCGCGTGAGCCGACGCTACCGCGAAAGCTTCGATGCACTTACCCGTCAGGACTATTCCACCGAACAGAATCGCCTACTGAGCAAGTAAGGGCCGGTAGCCGTATTTTCGGAAGAGTCAGTTTTCGGAAGTGCTGGAGAACTCCAGTTCTCCGGTGAGGATCTGGCCGAACAGGATGAAGTCGGACGCCAGGCTGTAGATCGGGTACTGGAACGTTGCAGGACGATTCTTTTCAAAGATGAAATGTCCCACCCATGCAAAGCCGTACCCAAAGAAGGGTACTGCCCCCAGCAGCGCAGCGTTTCCTGTCGCCACGGCATGCATCACCGAGAAGATCACGAGCAGAGTTCCCGCGAAGTGCAGGATGCGGCAGGTGCGATTCTGGTGTTGCGACAGGTAGAACGGGTAGAACTCCTTCAGGCTCTGATGGCGTGGCGCGGATTCCATGACACCAGCGTGGCGCCGGCGTCACGAAAGATCAAGCCACATGCGTCCAGCGACGTCGTTCGAAGTCTTCAGGTGGCAGCAGCATCGCCGAAAACTCCGGCGGCAGCTGGCCCCGGAGGAGCGCCAGCTCATCGGCCGGCAGCAGGCTTGCCCAAGCCCTTCCGACCGCCATGATGGCTTCGCGGCAATTGTCGACGTGGCACCAGCCGTCATCACGAACTCGCGCCTGAAGGCGCTCGAGGGTCGCCCGGCGATCCGGTCCATGCGAGTCGTCTTCCCACTCCTCTTCGAGTGTCGGCGGAAGGTGGGCCAGGATGTGGCGCGCCGCCGTGTGATGCACGCGCGAGATCAGGGTCCGGAGAAGCTCCCGGGTGATGCCCTCGGTCTGCTCCGGCGATAACCCCAGCTTTTCCGCGCCAGACCGAAGATGGATTTCGAAGAAGAATCGGCTCAGCACCTCTTCATCGGTGACGACCCTTCCCTGCCCGTCGAACATGGAGGTCACGCGTCCGCGCTGGTGCGCAAATTCTCCGACACGCCTTCGAACCTGGCCGCGGATGATGCGCGACAGCCGAAAGGTATCGACCATCTCTCCGGCCATGAGGTCATCGAGCGTCACGAGTCCAACGACATAGCTTCTGCCCTGGGGATCGATTTCGAGAACCGGAATGCGCCTGACGCCGTTTTCCTCCATCAGTCGGACCACCTCGTCGATGGTGGCATTCGGAGCGACGTGAGCGGGGGTCGGTGTCATCACCTGTGCCAGCGGAGCGTCAGTCGGAAGCTGCTCGGCGACGGCACGGCACGCGATGTCGCGATCCGTGACCACGCCCACCACGAATCCCTGATGATCGGCCACGAAAACGCAACCCTGCCCCTTTTCGCGCATGGCGCGAGCGGCGTCGTGGAGTGCCACGTCCTGATGGAGCACGGTAATCTTGCGATGAATGAAAGGATCAATCGACGAACGGTAGAGCATCCTCCTCGCGGAGTGCAAAACGGCCGCCAGCGTAGGAATCAATTCGTGCGGATCGAAAGAACCTGCCACACCGGGCGGCCGCGCCCATCGTGGCCGGCCGGCATCACCTCGACGCAGACCTCCTCACCCTGCTCGAGCTGTTCCGCACCGCCGCCCTCGAGGACTGAATTCTTCGCCAAATCCTCAAAACCTCAGCTGATCTCGCCGATGAGAGGAATCATGATTGTGTTCACCTTGATCCGAGGACTGCCGCCCCGCACAGTACTGGTGCTTCTGGCCCTGCTGCTGAGCCGTTTTCTTTTTCCCCTGAGCAGCTCTGCCGACGAGCTCCACAGCAAGGTGTCCGTCAGTTTTGCCAACGGCGTCCTGACAAACGCGGGCACTTCGGGAGGATCGGCACTGGCCATCTTCGCAGGTCCGGTGCTCTAGCCACCCGGGAGAAGTCTTGAAGGAGCTCTGGCTCGATGAGCTGGGATATACTCAAACTCAGTTTTGCGACCTACTGGTCGAGGCAGCGGATGGCGCCGGTCTGATCAGGCGCGTGCTCAAAACTTCTCCCAGGCTGTGGAGAAACCTGCAAGTGAACCCGGATATCTGGGAAGCGGAAGAAAGGGCAGCGTGATATGTCCAGCAGTTCAAAGGAGCCAATCGGATTGCTCGTCTTTCTAAAAGCTGTATCGCTCTCAATCATCCTCGGTTACCCGGCCCGATGAACCGCCGCAAAGTCGCGGTAGCGCTCGGAATTGTCGGTGCGGCACTCTTCGCTTACTCCAGATGGGTCGAGCCTTCATGGATTGAGGTGACTCGACATCAAATCCCTGCTGACATTGAGCGACCTCTGAAACTCATTCAGCTATCCGATCTGCATACTTACGAGTTCGGAACTCGCGAAAAAAAAGTCCTTGAAATACTCCAGCTGGAAAGGCCGGACGCCATTGTCATTTCAGGAGATACGGTTGCAAACAAAGGAGATTGGAAAAGCGTCAGCGTCCTCTTGAGCCGGATTCGCGCTCCTCGAGGAGTATTCTTGGTTCGAGGCAACTGGGAGCATTGGAGACCCGATCCAGATGAGCTGAAAGTCTATGAAAGCTCAGGTGTAACGTTCCTGAACAACGAAGCACGCCCTCTTTTCGAGAAAATCTGGGTGGCGGGACTGGATGACTCGCTTGCAGGCGCTCCTGATCAGAGAGACGCTTTTGCAAAGATTCCTCGGGATGCGTTCACGATTGCACTCTTTCACTCACCTGCTTATTTCGATTCGATCAATTCACCCGTCGATCTTGGGCTTTCGGGACATACTCATGGCGGACAACTGCGCATCCCGTTTCTACCCCCTCTTTGGCTACCCGAGGGTTCGGGAGTCTACGTAGAAGGGTGGTACACGCAAGGTTCCAATCGCATGTACGTGAGCCGAGGGGTGGGAAATTCGATCTTGGAAATGAGATTCGCTTGCAGACCAGAGGTCGCTGTTTTCCAGTTTGAACCCTCACAAAAGTAAACTGGTTCCCCTCCCTATGAACTCCGACGTTCCAGCTCGAGATGATGGAAGCCCGCGTAAATCTGAATGAACTCCTCAAGTCGTGAGGCCTTTTTCGTCGTCACCCAGGTGCGGCGCACGAGCCGAGCCAGGTTCGCTCGAAGCAT
>CAMAQA010000116.1 GCA_945860415.1 Bacteriovorax stolpii | reverse complement strand
CATGTCGATTTCATAGGCATTCCGGGCCATCAGCTGGTCGACACCCAGTAGCTCGCCTTCTCGAGCGAGATCCTGTGCTTCAGGCTCGAGTCCGTGATGGTGGAGAATCTCATCTCCGCGAAGTGACCCCTCCTCAGACATGTCGAGCTGCTGCTCGATCGAACCGGGAAGACCGAATTCGGGTTCGGGGTCGCCCGGTTCGCGCAGCTCGGGATGCCGCTCCTTGGGAAAGCGCTTGAGGGTTTTATCCATGCTGATTCGGCGCTGCAATCAGCGGTCCGCGCCAGAGAGCCGGAATCAGCGCCCGATCGCCCCCGAGCAGTCGATGCCGGCACCGGGCGTGTAACGCCCCGGAAAGTACACTTCCACTGGTCGGGCGGGCGACTCACGCCGGATGCGTTCTCGCCACTGGCGCTCAAAGCTCGGCAGACCCTCGGCCTGGTTGGTCACCATCCAGTGCACGCCCGAAGCATCGGTACCCTGAAAGCCGTTGAAGAAGTTCACGGTCTCGCTCGTGCCGCTTTTGCGCGAGTCGACCTCTGAAAAGCGCCCCGCCACGCGAATCACCTCGAGACGGGTCGAAAGAATTTCGGCGATGCGGTCGAGCGAGGCAAGCTCGACGGCGTCGTAGGGCATTCGCGGAAGCGAACTCCGAGCCCATGACGGCGTAAAACCCTCGGTGTAGAAACGGCGCAAGGCCTCGAGGCGCACGCGCTCCTCGCCAGTGGCCTGCGGCAGCACTTCATCGAGCGTCGGAACAACCAGCCGCGGATCATCGAGCAGAACGCGGCCGCCGGGCAATGGCACGAGAAACAAATCCAGGTGGCGACGCGCTGGAAGTTCGAGCAGATTTTCCGGCAGAACCCCCAGATCTCTCGCCACCTCGCGATGCGCTTCCGCATGGGACACTTCGCGCCCCTTCGTCCGCACGAGAAAGCTTCGCGCGCGAGCAACCAGCCCCCCGCCTGCAAGCACGTAGGCCTCGCCGCCGGAAAGGCGCCCGGAGATCAGTGCTCCCCCTTCAGGAAACGCTACTGCCAGAGATCGCGAATGCTCAAAACGCGCGAGCGGCAGTCGGTAGGGCCCCTCAGGATTTTCGTCGTCGTAAACGCCGCGGGTCAGCCCGTCGAACCACGGAAGCGACATTCCTGGAGTCGACACCGGATAGTCGGCCGGCCCCACGAACCGTCCGGCCTCGTCGAAAAGGGCTACGTCCTGAGCCCACTCGTAGGAGCGTTCTAGCGACTCGAGCCTGAATCCGTGGCGGTGAGAAATGGCTTCGATCTCAGCCCAGCGTCTGGGGTCTTTGAAGTGCGCGTTTTCTTGAGAGAAATACCACGCCTCGACTCGGCCCGATCCATCTTCGGGCATCAGGGGTGTTGCGGCTTTCGCAGCCCCCACCAGGCCAGCAGCCAGAAAGAAGGCGATGAAAGCAAGCGGGCGGCTGGAACGCGAGGGCATGGCCGGCAACTAGCAGACTTTACGCATTGCGTCAACCTGACCTCCGGAAAGGTCTGTAGAAGTTTTTTCTGGTCTACCAGACAAAACGCCGGACAAATTTCTGGTACACCAGAAAAAACTCCGATAGCGTTTGGAGTAAGTCATGCCACGCCTGCCTCACCAGATTCGGTACATTCACTCTTTTGTTGCCTCTGACCTGGAGAAGAAGATGGTCTTCCTCGGGGGGCCGCGACAGGTCGGAAAAACCACGCTCGCCCTTTCACTGCTTCAACCGTTCGACAAAAAACACCCCGCCTACTTCAACTGGGATTACCCTGCCGCAAGAAAGATTCTGCTCTCCGCCGAGCTGCCCGCTGATCACCCCCTCTTCGTGCTCGACGAAGTACACAAGTATCGACACTGGAGGAACCTCGTCAAAGGGCTCTACGATCATTACGGAGACGACCACCAGATTCTGGTTACAGGCTCGGCCAGGCTCGACTACTATCGGCGAGGCGGTGACTCACTCCTGGGTCGCTACCACTACCTTCGCCTGCATCCCTTTTCGTTTCCGGAGATCCGGGCGAGCAGCCCCGGCGATCTCGACACCCTTCTTGAATTCGGAGGCTTCCCGGAACCCCTACTGAGCCAGGACCGAAGAACGTGGCGTCGCTGGAGCGAAGAGCGCAAGACCCGATTGATCCAGGACGACCTGCGAAGCCTCGAGCAGGTTCGTGAAATCTCGCAAATCGAACACCTCATGGCCCTCCTTCCTGACCGGGTAGGATCGGTGCTGTCGATTCGCTCGCTGGTCACCGAGATCCAGGCCTCACATGAGGCTGTTTCTCGCTGGGTCACGATTCTTGACCACTTGTACTACTCCTTTCGAATCAGTCCCTATGGCCCACCCCGAACCAAAGCCGTCAAGAAGGAGCAAAAGCTGTTTCTCTGGGACTGGTCTGAAGTGGCTGATCCAGGCGCAAGGCTCGAGAACCTGGTGGCATCGCAGCTCCTGAAGTTCTGCCACTTCAGGCAGGATACCGAAGGGCATCACATGGAACTGCGATTCATTCGCGACACCGAAGGACGCGAGGTGGACTTCGTGGTGCTTCAAGACGCAAAGCCACTCTTCGCGGTGGAGTGCAAGTCCGGTGACCGCGAACTCAGCAGGTCGGTTCGATATTTCGCCGAGCGGTCAAAAATCCCGATCTTCTACCAGCTTCACCGAGGCAGCACGGAGAGGAAGATTCTTGTTGGAAAAACTCCGGTGCACATCCTGCCTCTCGTCAAGTGGCTGAGCGATCCTGAACGGCCGCTGCCGTGAGTCTCTCACTGTAGGCCTTCTCGTCAAAGCCCACGAGCACCCGGTCACCGTCCACCAGCAGCGGCCTTTTGATCAGTTTGCCATCAGAAGCCAGTGCTTCGGCCATTTGCTCTATCGACATCTTCGGCAACTTTTCTCCAAATTTGCCATTGCGATACGAAAGGCCGCTCGTGTTGAAGAATTTCTTCGGTTCGATACCTGAAGATTTCATCCATTTCACGAGCTCCTGTCTCGTCGGAGGCGTCTCCACGATCGGAATCACTTCAATGGCGATGCGCCGTGACTCGAGCCACTTGCGGGCCTTCACGCACGTGCTGCACTTGGAGTATTCAAAAAATCGGATCTTCATGAGCTACCTCAAATAAAAACGGCCAGCCCTCCTCGCGGAGAACCGGCCGTTTCTCTCTCTCAGAAATCAGGCGCGCTCGTGGGCGAGTTCGCGAATCGACTCGGTGATCGAGCCGAGTTGCGGAACCGAAGCCATTTCGAGTACGTCCGCCAGGCCCACGCCCGGCGTGAAGGCGCCGGCCAGGAGCTTCGGACGGGCTTCGAGCTCGTAGAAGAGCTCGTCGACCGTGCGGCGGATCAGGTGCTCGCCGAAGTTCGTCACTTCGGTGTCTTCGTTGACGTAAAGAACGCGTCCCGTCTTCTTGATCGAGGCCACGATCGCGTTCCAGTCATAAGGCCAGAGCGTGCGCAGGTCGATCGTTTCGACCGAGATGCCTTCCTGGGCCAGGGCGTCTGCAGCCTGGTTGACCAAAGGCATCGTCCGTCCGTAGCTGACCACAGTGACGTGATCACCGGAGCGGCAGATCTTGGCCTGGCTGAGCGGAATTTCATGTTCACCAATATTCGGCCACTGCGACTTCCACTGCGAGCGATCGCCCAGAGGAGCGTCAATCATGGACTTCAGCGTCTTCTCATCGGGTTCTCCCGGAAGCACCTCTTCACCCCTCATGCGCGTCAGCGCCTTCGGAATCAGGAACATCGTCGGGTTCTCGTCCTTGAGGCACGAGATCATCAAACCGTACGCATCCGCAGGGGTCGACGGCATGACAATCTTCCAGCCCGGAATATGCGTCATCGTCGCATCAAAGGAATGCGAGTGGTAGATCGAGCCGCGGATACCGCTTCCGACCGGAGTCATGACGGTCATCGGCATGTTCCACATGCCGTTGGTTGCCCAGCACTGGTTGCCGGCAAGCTTGAGCAGGTCGATCGTGTTGAAGATGTAGTCGGCAAACTGGATCTCGGCAACGCAGCGCGAGCCCGCAAATGCAAGCCCCATCGCGGCGCCGATGATGCCTCGCTCGTCGAGCGGCGTATTCCAGGTGGTCTTGAGACCCTGGGTTGCCGTGAACACTCCGCCGAGCGGTGGTCCGACGTCTTCGCCGAAGATGTTCTTCACGCCCAGATTTTCTTCACCATAGTGAAGGGCCATCCGGAGGGCCTGAACCATCGTTGCCATTACCAGTACCGTCCCTTCTGACCGAAGTAGGTGTAGTCGTAGATCGTGGAAGGATCCGGCATCGCCTCATCCTTCACGCGCTTGGCCATTTCGAGCATCTGCGCGTTGTACTCTTCGCGCAGGTCGCTCATTTCCTTCGGCGTCATGATGTCTGCCGCCGCAAGCTGCGTTTCAAAGGTCACGATCGGATCAGCTTCGCCCGGAACCAGGTTGGCGCCCGTGGCGGAGCTGTGGCCATACATGCGGCTGACGATCGACTCGAGGAAGTACGGCTTCCGCTCGGTGCGGATGTAGTCCATGGCTTCCTTGATGGCGAACCAGCTCTCTTCGACATCCAGACCATTGATCGTGCGGGTCTTCATGCCGAAGGCCTTGCCGCGATCCGAGATGA
>CAMAQA010000115.1 GCA_945860415.1 Bacteriovorax stolpii | reverse complement strand
TCTTGATTGAACAACTCAAACTTACGGTGTGCTCATGATGAGTCAACGAGGACACGCCTCATAATTCCCGACACCCAGCTCGGTGCGATTTATTTTGAGTCAATGCGAAATGACCCGTGTCCCGCACGACCCATCTTGTGCGTGACGGCGAAGGCGCTCAGACTAAGGGTTGGACACTGGGGGTTCCCTGCATGCTCTCTCGATTCAACATTCGAAAATCCGCTGCTGCGCTCCTGATCGCAGCGCTCTTCAACTTTTCCCCGAGTGCGCTTGCCGGCCCCTCAAGCGGAATGCCCCTTCACCACCAAAACAAAGCCAAGCCGATTCACATCCGTGACGTTGGCAAAGGACTGGCAAAAGTCGGTCGCGGCATCGGCAAAGGCGTTGGTGCGGTAGGTCGCGGCATCTTCCAGATCGGCAAGGGCGTCGTGAAGGGCGGAGGCAAGGTCATCGGAGGAGTCGCGGGCGGAGTGGCTGCCGGCGGCCGCGAGGTTGTGGGCGGAGTACGAAAGGCCTTTGGTCGAGACCAGGCCGGAGACACTGTCCCCGAAGGGAGCGGTGATTCTGCCAAAGTCGAGGCCGCGTCTGCGGCCCAAAAAGTAGAGCAGATGAATCAATCCGCTTCGTCGGCGGGCAAGCCTTGCGTGGGTTGCGAGGAGAAAGCGCGGGCCGAGGACGGCACTGCCGCCATTTCGACAATGGATTCGCTCCCCCTCGCCAATGAGCCCATTCTTGCCTGCGAGCAAGAGCGGATCAAAGACTACCTTTGGGGAATGGAGGCATTCCTGTCGGCGCGCCTCAATCAACCCGAGGCAGAGAAACAGGCTATCGCCGCCCGTGCGGCCCGGCTGATGCACGCGGCTTACCGCGACCCGAAGAAGACTGACGCTGCCAAGATCGGGGCAAAGGCTGCGCAGCTGCTGAATACCCCAGCGAATTGGACCGCGGGCGGCCTGATCGAGCGCTCGCTTGAAGTCACTTTTGGCAATAGCGCCGGGCCTCAAGCGCTTCATGCGGCGGATTTGCCTGTTCTGGCGCAAATTTGTGGAACCCCAAACCGATTCCGACAAGGCGAAGAGTTTCAGCGGCTGAAGCAGGATCTGGCCGCACTGGCCCGCCAGGATCCAAATCCAGATCCACAGCTCCTGAACAACACCCTACTCTACTGTCCGCGGCTGGTATTCGAACTCGCTGATGAGTCGAAGAGTTTCGCCGAGTATCCAAAATTCTGCGAAGCGGGAATAGCCGAGTACCTTGGCATCAAGCCTGCTGCGGAGGAGGCATCGACACCAGCGGTGGCAGGTGGAGAATCACCGGCACCGGCTGCACCGGCACCGGCCGTAGATGCTCCGAGCTCTGACGGCCAGAGTTCCTCGCCGTCAGCTCCTCCAGTCGCACCGCCAGTCGCACCGCCAGTCGCATCAGCCCCGGCAGCGCCACCCCCCCCAGCAGCCAGTACGGAACCGTCGCCTGCCACTAATCCGAAGAAGGCTATCCGACTGGCTGCCCGAGAGGCGGCCAGAAAGGCGCTGGCGAATGCCTCAGCCGGTGCCGAAGAATACGGCGCAACCGGATCAGGCGGTACAGTTTCTGCGCTCGAAGCGGCACGAGATCGACTCAAGAAAGAAGCGCCCGGAGCAACGAAGCTTCTCGCAAGGCTCGACGGGCGTATCCAGGAGGAAAAGGCAAAATCTGCTCCACAGCCTGCTCCGGCGGCTTACCCGGCTACTCCAGCCGCGAAAAAGCCCGATGCGAGTCCGACCGACCAGGCTGTTGCCTCGATCCTCGCAAATCGTGATGGCCCGCTTGCAGCAGCTCTGGGAATGAAGAAGGCGTCGAAGGTGAATGATGGAAAGGTAGAAGCCGAAATCGCCCGCCTCCTGAAGGGCGAGAATCTTTCCTCGGAGGACCTGCTCAAGAAGTTCTACATCGAAGAACACCTGCGGTATCCGAACCTGGACTCCTCGAGTCTCCGCCAACGGGCGAAGAAAAATGGCGAGCTCCAGCGCGCCAGAATGGAAACGGCTAGCAAACACATCTCGCGATTGGAGGATGGCTTGAAGGCCTCTGCCATGGGCTCGACGGGCGAGCTGAGACTGATTGATCCCCGAAAGCCGGATGATCCGGCCTCTGCCATGGTGAGTAAAGTCGATGGCTACACACGAGATTACGATGCGCTCATGAAGGCTCAGGCCGCGTTCGGAAAGGAATTCGGTGACGCAAATAAGAACCGCCCCAAAAAGGAGCCGGTCGAAACCGAAAAAGCCCCCCCATCGAAGGTTGCCGCACCTCCAGCCGAGTCGATCGAGCGGGCACGAAACATTCTGAGAAGTCCGGAAGTGACGCCTTTGAATCAGCCGCTCCATGGGGCCCTTCAGGACCAGGCCTCGATCGATGCCGCCGCCACTCAGGCCCGAGATTTGATGCTGACCCGCCTGGATCAGCAAATCGAAAATCGAAGAAAGGCGCGAGCCGATCGCGTGGCATACGCCGGTAAGGCTTCATCCGATGGTGAGGTAGCTCGGCTCAATGCCGAAATCGCCGATCTTCGGGCGTTCCGGAGCACTTCTCTTGCGAAGGCCGTTGCTGATCGCAAGAGTGCCCAACAGCTCGAGAAGGAACTGACCGCGGTAAAGACACTCAGTGAACAGGATCCGGAAATCTTGAATGATCTCGACCCAAAGATTCGAGGTGTCCTGAAGTCCTCGTACTCCTCCGAAACCCCGCCTTACGCTCGGGGGCTGGGAGTCCTGGCGAACATGACAGCGGACGAAGCCAGAGCCGCGATCGCCCGTGCGAAGTCAGCCGACGCTCGTTCGCGTCTTCTTCGAGACCGCACCTCGACCTACATCATGGGTAGCTATGGCGTGGACAGTGAACCGTACAAGGCGATGCGCTCTCTGGTTGAGGAGTATGATGGCAAACTGAAGGTCTGGTCGCCAAACGACGGATTCCCCAAGCAACTCAAAGCTGAGTCTGACGGCTTCCGCCTCTTTCTCAGAAAGAAGATTCGCGAGAAGGACTCTCGGGTTCAGAAACTTGTCGACACCGATCCGGGCTATCTCAAGAAGCTTCTCGATTAGTGGAGACACGCCAGACATGGGCGGTATCTGTGCCTTGAAATTTCAATGTTCACCATTGAGATTTCAAGGCATCATGGGACATGTCGATTTTCCCAGACCGCGCGAAAGTGCCGCGATTGTCAGCAGGCTCCGGTCCAGTCCGGTCGTGGCCGTGCTTGGCCCGAGGCAGTCTGGAAAGACCACCCTGGTCCGGACGCTGGAGCCCGACCATTTCTTTGACCTCGAGAGGCCCTCCGATCTTGCACGCCTGGATACACCCGAACTGACACTGGGGCCCCTGAAGGGCGCGATCGTCCTGGATGAGATTCAGCGCCGGCCAGAGCTCTTTCCGGTGCTCCGGCACCTGGTGGACACCGGGCCGAAATCCAGAAGGTTCATCGTACTCGGAAGTGCAAGTCCGACACTGCTGCGGCAGTCCTCCGAAAGCCTGGCTGGAAGAATCTCGTACCTCGAAGTCGAAGGCTTCCACCCCAGCGAGACTCCGGAGCGGCACCGCTCGAAGCTCTGGCTGCGCGGCGGGTTTCCTCGCTCGCTCTTCGCACGAAGCGATGCCGACAGCCTTCAGTGGCGACTCGATTATATTTCTACCTTTCTGGAGCGAGACATTCCGTCGCACGGAATCACGGTCGGACACTCCACCCTGCAGCGCTTCTGGTCGATGCTCGCCCACAACCATGGGGGCATCCTGAACCTCTCCGAGCTCGGACGGGCCTTTGGTGTCTCCGACATGGCCATTCGGCACTACCTCGAAATTCTCGAGGCCACGTTCATGATCACGCTGCTCAAGCCGTGGTCCGAGAATCTATCCACTCGGCAGGTGAAGCGACCCAAGGTCTACTTTCGCGACTCCGGCCTTTTGCATGCTTTTCTCGGAATACGGACTTCGGCGGAGCTTGAAGGACATCTCAAACGCGGCGGCTCGTGGGAAGGCCATGTCATTCACGCGCTGATGCGCGGGCTCAGAAAGCCAGGTCGTCAATTCAGCTTCTGGGCAACTCATGGGGGAGCCGAGCTCGATCTGCTGATGTTGGATGCGTCGAGGCGAGTCGGCTTCGAGGTCAAGTACTCCGACGCACCCACGCTGACCGAATCGATGAAGTCTGCCATGACCACCCTAAAGCTTGACGAGCTGCGGGTGGTGTATCCGGGCACCGAGTCCTATCGGATTCATCCCCGCGCGCGAGTGTGCAGCTTGGCCGAGGCTTTGGGGTAGCGCCCCTCCGATGAGCTGAATTTAAACCATGCCAATTTACGACATTAAATGTCGATAATTGGCATGGTTTAATGGAGTCATGCCCCACGCTCAAGATCGCCATGCCATGAAGCTTTTGCTCAAAAAGCTGAAATTTTCACCGATCACGGCAATTCAGGGGCCGCGCCAATCCGGAAAGAGCTTCCTCGTTCGCGAGCTCTTGGGGGCGCAGCTCGATCATCTTGAATATGTCAGCCTGGACAGGCGGTCGACGCGAGAGTTTGCACAGAGCAATCCTGAAACGTTTCTAGAGGGCTATTCGGGCGCGGCACCGTTGGTCATTGATGAAGCG
>CAMAQA010000114.1 GCA_945860415.1 Bacteriovorax stolpii | reverse complement strand
ACCGAGGCGTTCTATTCAGGCCGTCGAGTGGGCCTCGATGACATCGGCAGTACCCGTCGCCTCAACCTCAAGGCGGCCTAGTCCGATAGGTCACACGGACAAAGTCGCTTTGGAATTAGCAGGACAGAGTCCCTTTGGATTCACACACGTCAGAAGAAGTCAGAAGAAGTGATAGCCGACGGAGAAGCCGAACACGCCGCCGTTCCTGCCGGAGTCGAACGGAAACACCTGGAGCGCAAATGCCAGACCCGACCGACCCACGTACGTGACCGGAGCAACGGAAACACCGAGCTTGTTCTCGGCATCCCACTGGTAGTGCAGGCCCGGCGACAGAAAGGACCAGAACGCGCCCTGGTCGCCGACCTCCGTCTTGAACATCAGTAGATTCACGCCGCCGAAAAAAAGATCGGGACGCGTGCCGCGATCGACCGTCTGGAAGCGAAATCCCGCCGAGAGGAGCGGAGATGGAGCCACGAACGCCGGATCGGCAGAGGCCGGCGGAATTGCCGCCGCGCCGGCACTCGAAAACAGCATGAGAGCCAGCAGCGCCGGAACGAAATTAGAACGCATACCCGAGGCTCACGCCGCCCCAGGGGTTGAATGTCTTGTCAGCGTAGGCCACGTATCCAGTCGCGCGAAACAGGTAGCCCTGGTCGCTGCGATTCTCATAGCCGATGCCGAGGACTGGAATCACGGACTCATTGACGACCCAATCCGCAGCCGCCGACTTCTGTCCGCGCGCGCCGTCAAGATCCAGCACCAGCGAAACACCGGCCGTTCCGTAAAGCGAACCCTGCTCCTTCGAGAAATAATAATTGGCGTAAACCGGCACCATCGAGATCGAACCACCGCCAAATCCGAATCCGGCGCTGAAGTTCTCATCCAGCATTCGATCAAAGAAGAGGCTCGCACTGGAGGCGCGCCCCAGTGCTTCGATGCCGATTGCGGTCGGATGCGTGGGACGAGTGGATTCGGCACGAGCCGAGGAGAGAGAGGCGAAAGCCAGCGAGGCCACAATAAGCCGGGTCGATTTTTCCAGGTTCATCCCTCAATCGTGGGTTGAAAACGAGAAAGTTTCCACGGCAATTTTGGCCCAGCGCTGGGCATGGAGATCTCCCCGGAAGAACAACCATGCCGCCGAGGTGAGCACGCAGAACAGCGCCACCATAAAGAGAAAAACCATCGGAGGTCGCTTCTTCTGTCGCTTGAAATGGATCGCCAGCTGCACCGCTCCCATGGCGGCCGGGATGGCCAGCACCGGGTAGAAGTGCGCAAAGACGTAGATGAAGTGCATCAGCCGAGCAGGTTCTTCAGAGCCTGCACCTGATCGAGCTTCTCCCAGGTGAACTCAGGCTCCGCACGTCCGAAGTGGCCGTAAGCCGCCGTCTTCGAGTAGATCGGACGCAGCAACTGGAGCGACTCGATGATGCCCGATGGACGGAGATGGAACACTTCGCGAATCGCCGCCTCGATCTTCGAGAGCTCGACCTTTTCGGTTCCGTAGGCGTTCACGTGCACGCTGACCGGGTCAGCGACACCAATGGCATAGGCAAGCTGAACGAGGCAGCGCTCTGCCAGGCCGGCTGCCACGACGTTCTTGGCCACATAGCGGGCCATGTACGCTGCTGAACGGTCGACCTTCGAAGGGTCCTTGCCCGAGAACGCGCCGCCACCGTGGGCTCCATGACCGCCGTAGGTGTCGACGATGATCTTGCGTCCGGTCAGGCCGCAATCACCCATCGGGCCGCCAATAACGAAACGTCCGGTCGGGTTGATGTAGAACTTGGTCTTGGAGTCGAGCAGCTGGCCCGGAATCGTCTTGCGGACGACCTCTTCGATCAGGGCTTCCTGGATCTGCTTGTGCCCGATGTTTTCATCGTGCTGTGAACTGACGACCACGGCGTCCACGCGAGTGGGCTTTCCGTCGACGTACTCCATGGTGACCTGCGTCTTGCCGTCAGGACGGAGCCACGGAAGCGTTCCATCCTTGCGGACCTGAGACAGGCGCAGAGCCAGCTTCTGCGACAGGTCGATCGTGTGGGGCATCAGCTGGTCGGATTCGTTGACCGCATAGCCGAACATGATTCCTTGATCGCCGGCGCCCTGTTCCTTCTGGTTGTGCATGCCCTGGCCGACGGTCACACCCTGGGAGATATCCGGGGATTGACGATCGAGCGACACGAGCACGCCACAGGTCTGGTAATCAAAGCCCTTGGTCGACGAGTCGTAGCCGATCTTCTTCACCGCTTCGCGGGCGATGTGAGCATAGTCCACTCGAGCATTGGTGGTCACTTCACCAGCAACGACAATCAGACCGGTCGTGATCAGGGTTTCGCACGCCACTCGCGACCGAGGATCCTGAGCCAGCAGGGCATCCAGGACGGCATCGGAGATCTGGTCCGCCATCTTGTCGGGATGACCTTCGGTGACGGATTCAGAAGTGAAGAGTGTGCGAATGGACATGGTCGATTCCTTAACCAGTTGAATCAGATGTGAATCGGGAACTTCGGCGTGGTGCCCTTGTTCTGCTCCTTGCGCTTGCGGGCCTTGCCCTTGCGCGCCTGACGAACCTTGCGGGCCATGCGAGTTTTACCGGTACGGGATGCCATAAAAACCTCTTTAATCAATGATTGAACGAGGAACTCGAGATAGCCCACCCCCGGCCTCAAATCAAGGATTTCGGGGAATGGATCTTGCCCTGCATCAGGGAATGGTTCGTTCTGTCGCCGCTCGCCTGATCCTGCTCCTGTTGCTGTTGGGTTCTCCACCGCTGACTTTCGCCAGCCCCGAAATCATCGAGCTTCCTCCCTGGCGGCTCAGCCCCGGGCAGACCCGCACCCTTCCGGTCGATGGATTGGAGAGGTTCTCAGTGACCGGTTCCGCCGTCCGCGCCGCCCCCCTTCCCCCTCCGGCTGGACCCGACACGCTGTTGGTCAAGGCCGTGTCGTCCGGAACGGCCGAAATCTGGATCTGGAAGACCGACTCATCTCTGCTCCACCTGTCCATCCTAGTCCAGCAGGCATCGCGCCCGGCCACAAACGAAGAACCCCTGGCGAGGGCCCTCGCCGAGCTGCGAGAGGCGAGTGCCACGCTGGCGGGAGATCGAGTCATCCTGCGCGGCACGATTCGCTCTGAACAGGAGCTGGCCCGGATTCACGTCCTGGAGGACGCCTTTCCGAAGCAGGTGGAAAACCACACCGAAGCCTCCGAGGAACTCCTGGCACGCGCCCGCTCACTGCTCCAAGGGTGGATTCGCGAGCAGAAGCTCGAGGCCACCCTCCGTCTGGAGTCGCTCGGAAGCCAGATCTGGGTCCGCGGATCTGCTCCGGATGTCCCGACCCGGTCGGGGTGGGAACAGAAGCTGCGATCTCTGTTTGCCGCGGTCCATGTCGACCTCTCCACGCTTCCGGATCCCGGAAGGACCCTGTTTTTTCGGGTCTTTCTGCTGGAGATGAAGCAAAGCGCCTTCCGTCAGCTGGGCATGGAATGGCCTTCGCACCTCTCGGGTTCGCTGCAGGTGGAGGGAGGATCGCTTTACTGGGCCCAGGCGCCCCGCATCGATCTGACCCTTCGCTGGCTCGAGGGCCAGGGCTGGGCGAAGATCCTGTCGCAGCCCGAGCTGGTCGTGCGAGTGCCGGGCGAGGCCGAGCTCTTCAATGGCGGCGAGATTCCGATCGAGGTTCGCCCGAGGAGAGGGGGCCGCGGCGGAGGAAGCTGGGTCGATTGGAAGAGTTACGGGCTGACCCTCAAGATTCGAACGCTCCAGAGCACCAGTGAGCAGGTTCGCCTCGAGATCTCGTCCGAGATGAGCGAACTGGATCGCGCCAATGGCACCGAGTCGGTGCCCGCAATGCAGTCGAGCCGAGTGCGCTCGCAGGTCGACGCTCGAATCGGTGAGCCTCTCTTTCTCTCTGGGCTTCTCCAGGAAAAGTCGGGCACGCGGGAACGCGGTCTTCCGTTTCTCGGCAAAATTCCCATCCTGGGCCGGCTTTTCGGGTTCGAAGACACCACCCGGAATCGCTCCGAGCTGGTGGCGGTGCTGATTCCGCTGAATGCTCCCCCGCCGCCGCCACGGCACGAAGCCGGCCGATTCATGGATGGCGGCTCTCTGTCTCTTGCTCGGATAGATCCTCGGGCGGTTTCGGAATCTGCGGAATCCACGAAGCCTGCTGCTCCCGCGGCAGGCTCCGGCAGAACTCGCGAATGGCTCTCGCCGCTCATGGAAAGAGGACGACGCTGATGCTGCTCGACAGGCTTCAGGAGTGGATTTCAGACCCGACGATCACGGATATCTGCATCAATGCGGATGGCGGGGCATGGCTGGATCGGGGGCGGGGCATGGAGCTCCAGGTCCAGGATGGAAAATCGGCCGATCCGCTTCAGGTCACGACACAACTCAAGGGCTGGGTGCTCGAGCAGCTTTCGCGCGCCGGAAAAAGCTGGGATGCCCGGAACCCCTTCGTCGATTCAGCGCTTCCGCCCGCGCATCGCCTGCACGCCGTGTTTCCTCCCGTCGGAGGCGATGGCATGACGCTCTCGCTGAGGCGCCTCGGTAGGACACTGGAGGCATCGGCCGAAGAGCGATGGAATTCGAGTGCCCGGCTCTTCGAGCAGCTTTGTCGGGCAGTCGCATCCGCACAGACGGTGCTCGTGGCGGGATCCACTGGAAGCGGCAAGACGACCCTCCTGAATGACCTGCTCGCCTTCATCCCTCCAAACGAACGAATCA
>CAMAQA010000113.1 GCA_945860415.1 Bacteriovorax stolpii | reverse complement strand
AGGCAGGCGGTGCCGACATCCAGGAAGTTGAAAGGCTGGGTTCCACGGTTTCCGCAATCTGAAAAGACGGAGTACTGGTTCGCCCGGATGCTCGCTACCGGCGACGTGTTCTGGACGACCACATCGCTTCCTTTGAACGCTCCAGGATTGCAGGCCATGTGGAACTGCTGAAACTTGGTGACGGTGTAGCGGCCACGGCGCTTCTGCGCTCCGTGATACATCCAGAGTTTGCGCCATTCCATGTTGTTCGGAATGACGACCTCATCCGGTCGAGGGCATCCGCCCGACACCGAGCGTGCGGCGTAGCCCAGCACTTCGCTGGCGGTATTCGGAGCCTGAGAAACCTGCAGACCCACCTGGAACGGGCCAACCTGCGACTTGGCGAGCAGGAAGTTCACCTGGTCGTCTCCGAGAGGGTTTCCGGCATTATCAGCAAGCGGGATGAACTGGTTGGCGGTGGCAAGGCGCATGGCCATGGAGACATTCCCTGGATTCACATGCGGAGGGCATTCAAAATACTCCTGGTTCTTGGAGTCCGAGAACTGCGCCATCGCACGGCCCATGTTGGTGGAGTAATAGATCAGGCCCAGCGTGGCTTCGGGCGATACCGATTGGATCGTATCGAGCACCGTGCCATCCATCATGTGCGGAATAAAGGGCGACCACCGACAGGCATATCGCTGGACTTCCGCGTAAAACAGCGGGTCTTCAAAGCTCATCGGCGGAGTGATGGTCAGTGAAAGGCGGTTCGAAACGCCGGAAGACCCGTCGTTCTTGATGAGAGCCACTTCGAGGACGTTCGTATTCCAGTCTTCCGGAAGGGGGCACCGAACCAGGTCGTCTTCATAGTAGAGCGGATTGAAGCTCTCCTCGATCGTCTTTTGCTGCGGTGTGCAGGTTTCCGGATCGGCATTGGTCGGGCAGGGCTTGATCACGGTCGCACGAACCACGCAGCTGCAGGATGAGGAGTTATTTGGGCCGGAGCAGAAGGATCCGAGCTCTCCGTGAGGCCTCGGCGTGGCATCGCTCGAGGCCGCATCCTCCGTGAAGGCAGCTTCACCAATGAGGTCGATGGCGCCTCGAGGATCGACCTGAGTGCGAACCAGCTTCTCCACCAGTACGGTGGGGGGAATTTCATCGTCGCTTCCAGGATCAGAGATGATCGGAAACTTGCTGTTGGTCTTGCGCGGGCCCACCTGGTTCAGACAGCCTGCCAGCAGCAGCCCGGCAATGCCTCCCAGAATGATGGTTTTGCCCACGATCCTCAACATGTCATGCACCCCGAGTTCAAGAGACAGCAAGTCTCGTGCGACGGACGTGCGTCACCTCTTTTCGAGGACTTGCGGCTGTGGAACTCGTTTTCAGTCGTCAAAGACTTGGACACCTCAATTGCGCTTTTCGGAAAAAACGGGGTAAACCTTCAGGAAAATAAGGAAAAACCTCGGTTTCAGCTGCTGTCGACGGTCTGGTCGGTGTCAGGAATGCAGGCATTCCAACCCGTCGAAATCAGGGCTGAATTTGAGCGATGAAAGGCATCGAACCTGTGTCGGCGAAGACCCTCCGGAAGATCATCCATGTGGACATGGACGCGTTCTATGCGTCCGTGGAGAAGCGTGATCGTTCCGATCTTGCGAGTCGGCCTGTGATCGTCGGAGGTTCTCCGGACGGGCGCGGGGTGGTGGCCTCGTGCTGCTATGAGGCTCGGCGTTTCGGCGTCCGTTCGGCCATGAGTTCGAAGCGCGCGATGCAGCTCTGTCCGGCTGCCGTTTTCGTCCATCCCCGCTTTGATCGTTACCGCGAGGTGAGCCAGCAGATCCGCGAGGTGTTTCTCGAGGTCACCGATCTCGTCGAGCCGCTCTCGCTCGATGAAGCGTATCTTGACGTGACGAAGAACCGCCGCGACGAGCCCCTGGCCGGAAAGCTCGCGCAGTGGATTCGCGCCGAGATTCGCTCGCGCACCGGCCTCACGGCCTCGGCCGGAGTCGGTCCGAACAAGCTCGTGGCCAAGATCGCCAGCGACCTGAAAAAGCCCGATGGACTGGCCATTGTTCCTCCCGGCCAGGTCGAGCGAGTGCTGGGGCCGCTTTCCGTGGGCCGCCTCTGGGGGGTCGGGCCGCGGACGGAAGAGCGCCTGAATCATCTGGGCTACTTCAAGATCGAAGACTTGCGGCGTGCGTCGCCGGATCGGCTCGAAGCCGAGCTCGGGCGCTTGGGTCGCGAGCTCGGCGATCAGGCCCATGGTCGCGACGAGCGCGAGGTGATCGCTCACTGGGATCCCAAGAGCCGTGGCTCGGAGACGACGTTTTCCGAAGATATCCGCGATGCAGGAAGACTGCTCGAAGTGATCGACGAGCTTGCCGACGAGGTGGCCGAAGACCTCTCGCGCCTCGGACGTCCTGGAAGAACGGTCACGGTCAAGATCCGCTACTCGAACTTCGAGACCATCACCCGAAGCGAAACGCTCTTTCGCCCGACGGCCCGGGCGCGCGTGATCTCGCGCACCGCCCGCGAGCTGCTGTTTCGCGACACCGAGGTTGGCTTGCGCTCCGTGCGTCTCCTGGGCCTGTCGGTGGGCGGGCTCTCTTCACCCGAGAGCGGCCCCGAGCAGCTCTGGCTCGACCTCGAGCTCGACTAAATGGTCGGGCCTACCTTTTGGTTCAGATCTGCGTCAAAATGCGCAGTGTCGCCTCCGACCACTGACGCTCGGACCGAAAGAGCACGCCCGCTTCAGACAACCCTGCTGGCGCAGGGAACTCGCGGGCGCGATTCTTCCGGATCCAAGACGTCAGCGCGCGCAGGGGTGATCCGAAATTCATCCGTTCGGTAGTTCCGCAGCTCCGCGATAGCGGAGCGAGGACTGTTCGTACCCGAACGGTGAATTTCGGTCGGCCCTGCGGCTTTGACGCAGTTGCGAAACCAAAAGGTGGGCCCGACTATTTGGAGGGCGCGCCCGAGCTCTCGAACTCCTCGAGCGACTCGGTGAGGCTCCTGATGAGCTTTTTGTGCAGCGTATTTTTCTGGAAGGCCAGAAAGAGCTTCGTGTCGGTCACGGCCGAAAGCGGCTCGTAGGTCACCTTGCCCAGGTCCACCGCCTGCGCGACGGCATGCCAGGGCAGCACTGAAGCAGCGCCGCGCGTTTCGGAAATCCAGCGCGCCAGGGCCGTCAGGTCATTCCAGATGAAGCGGTACTGCGGGGGAGGCGGCATCTTGTTTCGTCGCACGAGCCACTGTTCCACCGGATTGTCGCCGAGGGTCGGCGCTCCCCATTCGTAATCCTGGAGCCTGGAGCGGCGCTCTTTCGGATTACGCACGACTCCCCAGTGCTCGGTGTAGATCGGACGGCAGACGTAGTCTGGCAACTCCTCCTGGTGCTCGAGAATCGCAGCATCGGCACCCGCCTGAAGGGTCTCGACCGAGATCTTCGACAGCGGAGACACGCGCACTTCGAGCTCGATGCCCTTGAAGTCCGAGGCGACGCTGTTCCACCACGGCAGCACGGCTTCACGAAGAAAAAGCTGCGGACCGACCAGCAGAAAATGCTTCGGCTCTGCCGCACCGGAGCGGATGCGCTTGACGCCGCTCTCCCAGGTTGTCGAGACGCGCTCTGCAAGAGCGGCGAGTTCGCTGGCCTGCGGCAACGCCTTGAGTCCACGCGGGCCGCGACGCTCAAAGAGCATGCATCCGATTTCTTCTTCGATGGCCTTCAGGCGCTTGGAGAGCGCCGACTGGGTCATGTGCAGGCGCAGCGCCGCGCGACTCAGGTGAGGATCGGTGACCAGGGTGCGAATGATTTGCAGGTGCGATATTTCCATTTAGGAATAATCATAGTCGAAAGCTTCGCTGTGCAAAAGCCCGTCGTGAGTTCAAATAAAGAACTCCATGAAGACCTCAAAACTGTTCATTTTCCTGTCGCTCCTCCTCACCCTCGGTTCCACGATCGTTCACGCAAGGGACTCTCGCCCGCTCGGACTCGCGTCCGAAGACGAAATCCGGGCCACTCTCGAACGCTGCCTGATCCGCACCTACGGGCTGAAGGAAGATGGCGTCCGCGTGCTCGGACCTTATCTCAGCCAGTGCTCGGGGCTGGTTCGCCAGGGACGAACGGCATTCGTGCCGGTGTCGCCCGAGCAGGAGTCGGAGAAAGGTTGGGAAATTCGCCTGATCGGATCCGAGTACTCGGATGGTGGAGATCTCTGGGACGTCGTGGTCTGGGATGAAAGGGGCCATCTGCTGCTCGAAGCCCAGCGCGTGCTGGCTTTCGGAGATGCCTTCGAGGCGATTGCGATCCTGACCGGAGCCGAGCCCCAGGCGAGCCTTCACGATCCTGAGCTGGACGAGCAGATCTGATATTGAGGCGCATCAGTTTTTTTTCAAACTGATCCTCTTGAGCGCCAGTTCAACCTTTTTGCATCAGTCGCGATTTGATGTCGGCAAGGAAGTTCTTCACTTTCACCTCGTGAGCGTCCTGGGCTTCCTTCGTGCTCAGATCCGGAACGCCTGAAGTCGACGTGTCCTCGATGATCATCAGTTTGGAAGGAATCTCCTCCAGAAACCGGCTGCGAATTCGCGGCACGGGCTTTCCAAATCGAATTCGACTTTTGGCTCGCGTGAGGATCAGGTGGTCTCGAGCGCGGGTGATTCCGACATAGGCCAGGCGGCGTTCTTCTGAAATGTCCTCGCCGCCCTCGATCGTCCGCCGATGCGGAAGGAATCCATCTTCCATTCCGACGAGGAACACGACCGGATACTCAAGCCCTTTGGCACCGTGCAAAGTGAGCAGCGTCACCTGGTTTTTCGGATCCTGCTTTTCGCGCTCTTTCTTGTCCTCGGCCTTGTCCTGCTGGTCCTGCGCCTCAAGCGCCATGCGCTGGAGAAACTCGCGCATCCAGTGCTGCGAGGTTAGCTCCGGATGCTCCTCGCGAAGCTCTTCTTCCTTCAGGGCGCCGAGCGAGTGCAGCAGCTCCTCGACGTTTTCCCACTTTTGGTGCGCCTGCACCGGGTCATTCGCATCCTCGTCGATGGCCTTTCGGATATTGAAGGTTTCGAGCGCCAGCTTCGCCCAGTCGACCATGGCCTGCGACTCCGGAGGAGTGGCC
>CAMAQA010000112.1 GCA_945860415.1 Bacteriovorax stolpii | reverse complement strand
GGTAATGGCAAGGTCAATCTGGGCTCGAACGGCCGCGAGGTGGCAGTGATCGTGGTACGCTCCAAACACAAGAGTGCAGGGCACCCGGATCCTGTCCAAAAGGGACGGTGCATCCAGGCCTTCGGCAGCCTGGCCGCAGTTCCGGGGATGTAGGTCTCCTTCTGCTTGAGTTCAATGCAGCCGGCCCTTAAATTGTCAGGATGATCGATATCCTCAGTCGCGCCAACGCCATGGAACTGGTCGGTACTGCATTGTTCTTTCTGGCAATCATCCACACTTTTTCGGTGAAGTATTTCCAGCATCTAGCCACGAAGTACCCGGAAGGCTCCGTGGGGGAGAATTTTTATCACCTCGTGGGCGAGGTGGAGATCGTCTTCGGGCTCTGGGCTGGGCTTTTCCTGGCCTATCTCGTGCTGATTCAGGGCACCGGCGAGGCCATCCATTATCTCGAGAGCCGGAACTTCACCGAGCCGGCTTTTGTTTTCGTGATCATGGCGATCTGTTCGACCCGGCCCGTGCTGCAGGTTGCAGGCGGATTCATCGATTTTATTTCCAGGCTCCTGCCCGTGAATCGCACTGTGGCATTCTATGCCTCGGCTCTGGTGCTGGGTCCGCTTTTCGGTAGTTTCATCACCGAGCCCGCGGCCATGACGGTGACGGCACTCCTGCTTCTCGAGCGCATTTTTTCAAGAACCGACAGCGTGAAACTCAAGTACGCCACGCTTGGGCTTCTCTTCGTGAATGTTTCCATTGGCGGCACGTTGACTTCTTTTGCTGCACCGCCCGTGCTCATGGTGGCGGGCACCTGGGGCTGGGACTCGTCATTCATGCTGACCCATTTCGGATGGAAGGCTGCGATTACGATGGTGCTGGCGACAGCAGTGGTCACGTGGCGATTCCGGCATGAGCTCTCGCAGATTTCTCACGCACGGTCGGCAGAAAATCGACTCCGGACTCCGCCGTGGGTGATCGCACTGCATCTTGCGTTCCTGACGCTCGTGGTCCTCGCCGCGCATCACATGGTGCTCTTCTTCGGTTTGTTCCTGTTCTTCCTGGGGGTGGTGACGGTTACTCGTGAGTACCAGGAGGCGGTTCGCCTTCGCGAAGGATTGCTGGTGGCGTTCTTCCTCGGTGGGCTCGTGATTTTGGGTGGAGTTCAGCGCTGGTGGCTGGAGCCACTCTTGACGCAGCTCAACGCTGCTTCGCTTTTCATGGGGGCCACCGGGCTGACGGCGATTACGGACAATGCTGCGCTGACCTACCTGGGAGCCCAAGTGCCTGGTTTGAGTGATCTCTCGAAATATGCCCTCGTAGCAGGTGCCGTCACCGGAGGAGGCCTGACAGTCATTGCCAATGCTCCCAACCCTGCCGGCTACGGCATTCTGAACTCTTCGTTTGGAGCGGAGGGCATCAGTCCGCTCGGCTTGTTGGGTGCTGCCTTGCCTCCGACGATCCTGGCAGGGCTTTGTTTCTGGTTCCTGTGAGCCGCTATTGAGCTACCGATGAGCCGATAAAGTAAAAGGGCCAGCCCGATTGGGCTGGCCCTTTTTTATGGTTGCGGGGGCAGGATTTGAACCTACGACCTTTGGGTTATGAGCCCAACGAGCTACCGGGCTGCTCCACCCCGCGTCAGAACAAGTGTTGTGGGTGTAAGCTAGAGCTGGTTCTTCCGTCAACCCAGAATTACTCTCATTCCATGAATTCATCCCTTTTGGACCGAGTGCTCCATAACCGACGTTGGTCAATTCCCAGTGCCGTGATTCTGGTGACATTGGTCGGATTCGTGGTTTTCCGCATTTTTCCGCTGCAGCTGATGGATGCATCGAATCGTTTGAAGCTCTGGCGCGCCGGGCTGGGCTCGATCGAGTCGGCGGCCGGAGACCGTGGCGTGGAGTGGCAATCTCCGGAGTGCATCCACCGCGAGGCGGAAGCTCGGCCTCCGTGCACGTGCGTGGTCTTTGTGCATGGAATGGGAGATTCGGTGGTGACGTGGCGCAAGATCCTCGCGAAGCGCGACTGGCTGGCGCGCGTTCAGAAGCCCGTGAAGCTGATCGCCTGGGATCTTCCTGGACACGGCAAGACGCCTGAGCCCGTGAAGAACCCGGACGGAGAGCTGCAGCTTCGGGCGCAGCTCCTGGCGCAGCGCCTGCTCGGAGCCACGCAGGAGCAAGGCTGCGGGCCTGACACGATCTGGGTGGGAAACAGCCTGGGCGGCTGGGTCTCGACCTGGGTGGCGCTGAAACGCCCGGATCAGGTGAAGGGGCTGGTGCTTGCGGCTCCGGCCGGTCTGAGCTCGCAGCGTGTGTCTTCCGTTGGTGCGGAAGTTCTTGCTCAGCCGACCGTGGAGTCGTTGAAAGCCTTTCGCCAGCAGGCCTACGCCAAGCCGCAGCCCGAGCTGCCGGCCTGGGTCTGGAGAGCGGCAGTCGAGCGGGTCGGAAAAAGTCCGGTGAAGCGCGTTCGGGCGGCACAGCAGCCCGAGGATGATCTCGATCAGCCGGTCCGAAAAATTTCAGTTCCGACTCGCGTGATCTGGGGAAAACGGGATCAGATCCTGCCGCTCGAAACGAGCTCGGGATTCCGCAACATTCCCGCCACTTCACTCGTCAAGTGGACGGAGGTCGAGGAGTGCGGACACCTTCCTCAGAAGGAATGTCCGGAACCGGTCATCAACGCGATCATTGAGTCGATCGAGATTCCGCGAAATTAGTCGCGCGAGCGGGGCTTGCGCGGACCACGGCCGGCGCCGCCGCTGAAACCACCGCGCTTTTCGCCGAACGGCTTACCAGCGCGAGGAGCACGGGTTTCCGGTGCACCTTCATAGGCACGCGGCATCGGACTGCGCGAGGTGCGCGCACGAGGTGCCGCACCTTCGCCGCCAAATGCAGACGGGCGAGGACCGCGAGTTCCTGAGGCGGGACGCGGCCCGCGGGCGGATTTCGGCTGGTAGCCTCCCCAGGCGGACTTCGGTGCCGGGCGCGAGGCGGAGCCTTCACCTTCACGACGTGGGGAGATTCCGGAGCTGACACGAGCGCGCGGACGCTTGGAAATCGAGGATTTTTCGTTCGAGCCTCGGGCGACCGGTTTGATGGCGGCACGCGTGTCGCGGCGCTCACGGCGAGCTGCCGCTTCGGCGTCCTTCTCGACTGCCGTGTTGATGGAGCGCATGCCGAGCTCCGGCTGCTCGAAAATGGCGCGAACCTGCGAGGCTTCCAGGCGGCGGTATTCGCCGGTTTCGAGCTCGCCCAGCGTGATCTGGCCGATGCCCGTGCGGACGAGGCGATCAAACAGGAATCCGCGCGTTTCGAGCAGCGCCTTCAGCTCGGTTGCTGCCGATCCGCGCATCACGACCTGGACCTTGGATTTGTTCTCGAGCTTTTCGTCGATGCGGACGACTTCAGGACGAACGAGATGTCCTTTTTCGGTCTTCATTCCGCGGCTGATGCGCTTGAGCATGTCCGCATCGGGGTGTCCCTTGACCTTGATCGAGTAGACCTGGAGCAGGTCCTTCGATTTCGCGATTTTCTGGGCCATGTCGCCGTCATTGGTCAGCAGCACGAGGCCTTCGCTTTCGAAGTCGAGCTTGCCGATGGGATAAATGCGGGCCTGCACGCGCGTAAAGTAGTCGGCGAGAGCCGGGCGGCCCTGGGGGTCGGTCATCGCGCAGATGACGTTCTTGGGCTTGTAGAACGCGAGGTAGACTGGAGCCTCGGTTTCGGTGAGGAGCTTTCCGTCCACCTTGATGGCGTCCTTGCCCCATTCGGCCTGGTCGCCGAGCTTGGCGGTCACGCCATTGATCGTGACCGAACCTTCGAGGATCAGCTCCTCGGCCTTGCGGCGCGATGCGATCCCCGCGCGCGCCAAAATCTTCTGAACTCGTTCCAATGCCATAAAAAAAGCCCCAAACTTTTGGTTTGGGGCTTCTTAACGCATTGTGCAATCGATTGCCTTAGATTTCTGCGGGCGACTCCGGAGCCGGCGCCTCACCGAGATCGAGGATCTCGGGCAGGTCGGCCGCAGGGTTTTCCGCAAGCATCGCCTGAGGAACCTCGTCTGTCATCAACGACTTGGACGCGATCTTGTCCTCCGGCTTCTGGAGCAGAAGCGTCAGGTCGTCCGGAATTTCGCGGCCTTCGGCCTTGGCGAGCGCCACGGCCTTCTCGATGGCCTTCTGCTCCTCGAGGTACGGGGTCGTGGTCGAGATCGACGAGACCTTGGCCTTGATCTCCTGAAGGATGACTTCGTCCTCGCGCGGATTGTAGGCCAGGCGGGTCGGATCGGTCGTCATCTGGTTCACGAGCTCGCGCATCTTCACCACGCGCGGATCTTCGTCCTTGCTCGCCTGCGAGGCCGGAACCATGGACTCGAGTTCCTGCAGCGGCGGAAGGGCTGACATGTCCTTGAGTCCGAAGAGCTCGAGGAAGTCCTTCGATGTGCTGTAGAGCATCGGGCGTCCGGGCAGCTCGGAGCGTCCCGAAATTTCGATGAGCTTTTTGTCGAGGAGTCCGCGCACGAAGTGCGACGAATCCACGCCGCGCACGCGATCGATCTCTTCTTTCAGCACGGGCTGGCGGTAAGCGATGATCGCGAGCGTTTCCATGGCGCCGCTCGAGAGACGCTGGGTACTGACCTTGGCGAGCTTCTTCGCGAGGGCTGCGCGTCCGACCTTGGTGCGGAGCTGAAAGCCACCGCCCACTTCCACGAGCTCAATGCCATGCCACGGCTTGTTGTAGCGGGAGCGAATCGAGGTCAGCGCTTCCTGGATCAGCGAAAACTGCGGTTTTTCAGCTTCTTCCGACGCCGTCAGGAGCTCCTGGAGCTTCTGGGCCGAAACCGGCTTGTCGAGCATGAAGAGCAGCGCTTCGATGCAGGATTCCATTTCCTGCACATCCAGGTTGCCGTTTTCATCCGGCTGCGGAAGGGCAGCAAGAAGCTCGGGGTCGATCTCTTCCACGTTGGCTTCTTCAGCCATCTGCTGGGCGAGGGCTTCGTCTTCGGCGATCTGGGCGGCCAGAAGCTGGGCTGCCTCTTCGTGCGCGCGGGCTTCGGCTGCAGCGGCGTCTTCCGCGAGCGTGGCTTCCTCGGCCTTCAGGGCCGAAGCGAGGCGCTCGAGCTGGCCGTCGGTTTCTTCGATCGACGCGAATTCGAGCGGAGCGAGTTCTTCATCGTCATCGCTGGATTCGTCAGTGGACTCCGGAGCTTCTGCCGTCGGAATGTCCTGGGCGGAGTCGTCCGATTCGGCGGCTTCGAGATCTTCTACGTCGGAGTCATTCGATTCGGCGGTCTCGAGAGCTTCTACATCGGAGTCATTCGATTCGGCGGTCTCGAGAGCTTCTACGTCGGAGTCATTCGATTCGGCGGCTTCGAGAGCTTCTACGTCGGAGTCAT
>CAMAQA010000111.1 GCA_945860415.1 Bacteriovorax stolpii | reverse complement strand
TGGCGCTTCTCGAGATTATCGGTTCGATCGGTCCAGGTGCATTTGCACCTAACGCATCGATATTGCGTCACTTTCGTTTTGTCGGATTGTCTCCAGTAGGAGGCATTGCGGCCTCCCGGTCTTCCACAGCGCGGGCATTTTGGATTCATCCGCTCGGATAAAGCAAACCCAGCGCCGAAACGAAGAGTTAGAGCTTGGGGGGCATAGGCGTCGGGACCAGTTTAGGATTTTCCTCATTTCAATCGCTCTGCTGGCCGTCATCCTGAGCACGGGTGCGGATGATGAGTCTTTTCCCGTCTACGCCAACGTGTAAGAGCGACGGCGTGAGATTGGGCAGGGTCTACCCGTTGCCTCCTCGACGCTCATTCCATCGACATCGGCCGTGCTGGATCTTGGAATCCAGGGTGATCAAAGCCAGTAAAGCACCACGATCCCCAGCGCCACTCGGTACGCAGCGAAGACCCCAAAGCCCACGCGCGAAACCAGCCGGATCAGCCCCGAAATGGCAAGCCAGCCAAACACGAAAGCACTCAGGGCGCCGGCAAAGAGGATCAGAATCGCTTCTGCCTGTGACCCGGAGGGTGAGATCGCTGAAACCGACGAGACGAGCTCATTCCAGTGTCGAAGCTCGTTGGCCACGGCTGCAGCAGTGACCGGAGCCGAAATGAAAAACGAAAAGCGCGCCGCCGACTCGCGCGACAATCCCATGAACCGGGCCCCCAGGATCGTCGAGCCCGAGCGAGACATTCCTGGAACCAGCGCCAGGCACTGAAAAAGCCCCACGCCCCACGCATCGCGAGATTCGACTTCTCCGAACCCGCGGCGTCCCGTGGCCAGCCGATCGACGACATAAAGCAGGATTCCGCCCACCATCAGCGTGACGGCAATCAACTGCGGACCGCGGAGGACCGTTCCGATCTGGTGACGAAAAGTGGCCCCGATCAGAAGCGCCGGAATGGTGGCAAAAACCACGTTCCACGTCCCTTTTCGGCCCTGGGCCGTGTGGAGCGACGTGGCCAGTCCCAGCCACTCGCGCCGGAAGTACAGCAACGTTGCAGCCAGAGTGCCCAGGTGAAGGAAAACGTCGAAACTCAGCCCCATTTCCTGCGTTCCGAGAAATTTCGGCAAAAGCGCGAGATGGGCGGAGCTGCTGACCGGAAGGTATTCGGTCAGGCCCTGGACGGCACCATACAAAATGGCCTCAAGAAGTGTCATGGAGCCCCAGCATAAGGCCCGAAAGAGCGGCCACCAACCGACTTTTTTTATTCGGAATGGGGAAAAACGGCTGGCCCCCCTGCGAGAGCTATGGAATTCTCAGGCCATCAACCACAGGATCCAGAGAAGGAGAACTTGATCCATGACACTGTTTATTCGCAAGCATGCCCTCGTGGCGATTGCCGCCCTTTCGATTGCAGCCCTCAGCGCCTGCACCAAGAAGTCTGCTGAAACGACCAGCGCGACGACGGAAAACACCGCAACCTCGTCGGCAACCGATGCCAGCAAGGCCGAGGCCGACCTGAAAATCGAGAACCTCAAGGAAGGCACCGGCGCAGAAGCCGTCAACGGCAAGCAGGTTTCCGTCCACTACACGGGCACGCTGACCGATGGAAAGAAGTTCGACTCTTCCGTGGATCGCGGACAGCCGTTCAAGTTCGTCCTCGGCGCAGGCCAGGTCATTCGCGGCTGGGATCTCGGCGTGGCCGGCATGAAGGTCGGCGGCAAGCGCAAGCTCACGATTCCGCCGGAGCTCGGCTACGGCGAGCGCGGTGCTGGCGGCGTGATTCCGCCGAACGCGACGCTCGTCTTCGAAGTTGAACTTCTTGAAGTGAACTAACTCTGAAAGGACATCGACAATGACTGAAATGGAAACCACTGGTGGTGAAAAGGAAACCCTGGTCGTCGCTTCGAAGACCAAGGATTACATCCGCAAGGCTTCGGGCGGCATGAATACCTCGGCAGCCGTGATGAACATGCTCTCCGAGAAGGTTCGCCAGCTCTGCGACGAGGCGATTGCCCGCGCCAAGTCCGACGGCCGCAAGACCGTCATGGAACGCGATTTCGAGTAATTCCTGACCTTCAGGTGAATGGGCCGGGGAAGAATGCTCTTTCCTGGCCTTTTTTTATCTCATGAACACCACCATCAAGCCTGCACTCGAAGCGCTCTACTCGGAACTGGGTTCCGACGAGCGCGTCTTCGCGCTGATGCTGGGCTTCTACGAGGCCATGGCCCGCGACACGATGATCGGGTTCTTCTTTTTCGGCAAGGATCTGGTGGCAGTGTCGCGCAAACAGGCCGAGTTTCTCCTGCGCGCCATGGGGGCTCGCGAGAGCTATTCCGGCAAAAGCCCCGCCCAGGCCCACGGCCATCTTGCCCCGATCCTGCCCGGCTTTTTCGACCGACGCGCCCGGATTCTCGAAGAGTACCTTCGAACCCAAGGCATTTCCGAGTCAGGAATCGTCGCCTGGGTGACATTTGAAGAAGCATTTCGCGATGCCGTGTTAAATCGGTGAATCGAGCACCGAACCTCACCAAATCCTCAAATAAGTACCCGGGTGAAAATGCTAGTGAAGCGGCAACAATGAACTTGCTACCCACACCCGCGGTTTCTGAAATTCTCGCAGCATCTCTGGCACCAGTCACTCTCATCACTGGCGTCGCATTTCTCACGAGCATCATGGCACCGAGATTTGGTCGATGCATTGACCGAGTACGTGTCTTGCGAAACGAGATCGGACCGCTTCTTGAGGCTGGTTCGACCTGCCGGAGTCAGCTCGAGCAACTGGAGATTCTCTACCGCCGAATGAGGCGCCTTCAACTCACGATGACTGCAGCTGGAATCTGCATCCTTTTTGTGGTCCTGACGATCACGAGTACCTTCGGCAATTTATTTCTGGGCTTCCCTGGTCCGGGATTGACCCTGATCTCGTTCGTACTGGCACTATGTGCGCTAGTGGCGCTGACTGTGGGCTTCACGCACGACTTTCTCACCTCACTGAGTGCCGTGGAATTGGAGATCGAAGAAGCCCTAAAGAATGCGCCCTCCGCAGCCGCAGAAAAGATCCTCTCCAAGGACCCTATCCTTAGCCTGTTTCGCGGCCGGCAATCCCTCACCCAAATCAAGGAATGAAGGTCTGACGCGGAACTTTCACGATCTCGCACGTTCCGGATTCCTCTCTGAGGCCCGCAACAGCCGTATAGGAGGTCAGCAGATTGGTTTTCAGAACGACTCGAACCGTCTTTAAACCGTTGGCGAGCTCGAAATGGATACGGCTGTTGGTAAGCTTGGGGCGAAAGATCCAGGGAATCGCTGAAAAGTCGGGCCGAACGAGGTTCAAACAGCGCTGAAGCGTCACTTTTTTGTCAAACTTCGCGTCTTCGGAGACCGCCAGATGAGAAACATAAGCACAATTGCAGATCTCCTTGGCAAGAAGCTGGATGGGAATATTTCTTTTGACGATCGAAACCCCGGCTTTCTTGGCCTGTTCAGGGGTGGAAAGCACAGGAGCTGCAGTCGCAATCACGGCGCCTTCCTGAGAACCACGACGGTTCGGCGTCAGCTCCGGATGCCTTCCCAGGCAAGAATAAAGCAATCGCGAATAAGGCTTCCAGTACGAGGAATGGTTGTTCTCACCTCCGATACGGGCAACCAGAAAGCCGTCGTCTCCGGCCTCCGGAAAGAGCATCAGCCGACGCCCCTGCCAACCCGACGAGTAAAACATGTTGTTCGGGACGTCAGGCATGAAGGACGGAATGGTCGGATCGTCGTCGCGGTTCAGCCACACCCCCATGCCCGTCGGCCCCTCCCATGCCTTCAACTGAAGGTCCTTGGACTGTCGGAGTGAGTCCAGATTCTTCGTCGTCATCTCCCTGACGAATTCAGGGTCGGCGATCTGCTGATCTCCGTAGCGGCCTCCATTCATCAGAACCATGCCCAGCTTGGCCATGCTCGGCAGATTCAGAAACATTCCTGAACCTCCCAGGAACACTCCTTGTCCGTCCTTCTCGAAGGCATATTCGCTCGCCCTCGCACCGATTCGATCCATGATGAGCGTACGCGGCGATTGGGGATACTGTTCTTTCATGAGGCTCTTGAAGATCGACTGGAGAACGTTCGCATTTCCAAGACTGTAGGCGTAACGCTCTCCGGGAGCCACGAGCGGCATCATCGGCGAGGCGGCGCGGGTCGAGTTCTGGAAGTAATACTTCACCACATCCTGATCAAACGGAGCGAAGGAGCCCAGAATGGCGTCGCGAGCGCTGCAACTGGCGTATTCGCACCAGGGAATTCCGGAGGACATGGTCAGCAGATGCTTGATCCGAAGCTCATTCCAATACGGATACTCAATTCCCTGAGACTCCAGGCGCGACCTGAGAAATGGAGCAACCAGGTCCTCACGAGACAGCTTTCGCAGGCGCTCGAGCGCCCCAAAGCTCAGAACTGTGAACATTTTTGAAACGCTAAACATCTTGTAGCGCGTTTCCGGCGAGCTGCCCTGGTAGTACTTTTCATAAAGAACCTTGCCATCTCGTCGTGCGATGAGGATGCCATAGGTGTTGAAATCTTCGAGTCTGGCGGACTCGGACTCCGAGACCGGACCGAGCTGTCTTCCCTCGAGAAGATCCAGAAACTTCGTGCACTCGGCGGGACGCTCCTGAAGCAGGGCGCGAAACTCTTCCGAGACGTACTTCTTTTCCTGCCCCTGGCTGATGAGTCGTGGACGTTCGAGCGTGGACTCGATCCCGCCATCCGCCTGCGCGAATGCGACCAGGATCAGAGCACTCGCCATCACTGTTGCCAAACGCGTATGTACCGGCTTCACCATGGAGGCCCCCTCACTCCTGGTTAGTGCATCTGTGATGCCGAGCTATTGCGCCTTCGCTTCCGCCGAATCTCCAGTCAAACCGTGGGGATCGCCTCGTTTTCGGGGAGTACGACTCAAAAAATACTGGCCAGATGTCAAACTCTTAGACAATGATTCTCGTCGGTGACGTCGGAAGAGCAACGACCCAAGAAGAGAACCTCTCATGTTTGAACTCCTCATCATCGGCATCTGTCTCGTCATCAATGCCCTGCTGGCCGGCCTCGAGATCGGATTCGTTTCTGCGCCGAGGCCGCAGCTCAGGCACCTCGCTCGCAGCGGCAGCAAGGCTGCCCAACAGATTCTATCGCTTCGCGAAAACCCGGAGCGCACTCTATCGATCATCCAGGTCGGAATCACGCTCGTCGGAGCACTGGCCGCTGCCGTAGGCGGCGCCGGCGCCACAGAAACACTGACCCCTTATTTAGCTTCTACCGGGTTCCGTGTGGGTAGAGGCTGAGACCTCCGCAATGGAAAAGAATCGCAGCCCGGTAGTTCTCGAAATTGCGAAAGCCCCGGGCGTTGGCCTTGATGAGCTGGATCTTCGAGTTCATCCCCTCGGCCACGGCGT
>CAMAQA010000110.1 GCA_945860415.1 Bacteriovorax stolpii | reverse complement strand
AAAATACCCCCTTGCCGGCCTGTTGGCTCATCTCGATCCCCCTGTGTCAGATGGGAAAGAAACAATCAGAACAGGACCTTGGCTTTAAAGCTCCAAGGACAGAATCGCTTTGGAATTAACTAGGGACAGAATCGCTTTGGAATCACAGTGTGCTCATGATGAGTCAACGAGGACACGCCTCATAATTCCCGACACCCAGCTCGGTGCGATTTATTTTGAGTCAATGCGCTCATTGCGTGTGTCAAGTCTTACACATCACGGAGACCTTGGCGCCGCACGAAAAGTCATTAGACTGGAAGGATGTCGTTTCAAGTGGCGCGTTCGGTAGCGAGAAACGGGGGCTTTTCCATTCTCGAAGGCGTGGTGGGGGCCGCAGTGGGAGGGCTGGTCCTGTACGGGCTCTCTGCCGGCATGATCAACAGCTTGAAGGTCTCCAAGACCGTCGAAGCCAAGACGGACGCCAACAACTTCCATCAGCTCATCTCTCTCAAGCTTGCCAACAGCAAAGGGTGCAAGGAATTGCTTCCTGCCGGCTTCAAGATTCCAAGCAGCAAGCTTCCGGTCAAGGAGGGTGGGGTTTGCAATCCGAGTACCTGCGTGGTTGAAATTCCGAGCCTCGCACTGACCGGAGACACCTACACCCCTGAAAAAAAGTACGGCTCCAACCTGGAGTTCGCCGGCGCGAACCTGGTCTTGGTCAAGCATCGTGCGACCCTCGGCACCAATCAGGAGGAATACGAAGCGACCCTGAAGTATACCCTGGCCCGAGCGGGCAAGGGGCAGGGTACGCAGTACTCGCGCGAGTTTCCACTTTTGATCCAGTTTTCGAAGGCCAACGCGAATGCCGAAGAAGCCTCCGTGAACTCCTGCTTTGGCATTGGCGCCACAGCCTCGGGAGACGAAACCTGCGACAAGCTGGGGGGAACCTGGCTGAAGAATGGCGACAGCCAGCACTTCGCCAAGGAGCGATGCCATTTTGGCGGTGAAATCAACCTGAGCTCAACGGAGTGGCCGGATGCTCTGAACAGAGATGGAACGATTTCGCCGACCGGCTTTCGGCCGATCGAGTGTCGGTATACGGATGCGAGTGGAAATATCCGGACTTACAAGTGCCCCGGAAGGACCTCGACTAGTCGCCGAGCAGGTCGGGTGTGTCGGTTCGATGGATCGACCTGGAGAAATTCGTACATCTCTTCGTACGATGGCGCCACTCCGGTTTACCCCCCAGTGTATGACACCTTCCCCTGCCAGGCAGGGTTGGTAGCAGCAAAGACAAGCGATGCGACCGTACAGCTTCGCTTTGACGAACCTTTGGCGTTGGCGTATTTTGACACCCGGAGATATTTTGTCTCGGAAAATTTCAATTTTGCGGAATACGTGGCCGAATCGGATCGTTTGAACTCGGTCGTTCGATGCCAGCCCAAGCACGATGTCGACAACTGGGTACCCTGCAGCAACGGAACGGACCCGGCGGGTGCGCGTGCCGGAGCCAAGGGCTCGTGTCTGTACGTTCGAAACGGCGTCGTGTCAGGAATCAGCAATCTCGGGCTCGCCTCGCCCCCGAACGTGAACAACTATACGGGCTGGATCTACGTCGCCACCGCGCGCACCTTCGGCATGATGAAGACCGACAACACTGCCGTTCCGACGATTACCGAGGCGAAGGGGACTCCCTGCTTTCAAGTCGAAGTGCTTCCAAGCCTGTATCGGGCGCAGGAGTTTGCCCCGTTTCAATCGAACGAGCCTCCCATTTCATTCAATTCACTCAGCTATTCGGACTTCCAAAAAGTAGACCAGTGCCTGGTGCAGCTCCATCCCACCAAAGGAACTGCCCAAGAGAATGGCGCTGATGTTCTCCGCTTCACGACCCTGTCGTGTTCGAAAAACGCTGGGCTCGAGGGTGATCCAATGACGTGGACTGAGGTTCTAGGAGACGCCGGCCGTCTTTCGGACGCGCTCCAAGCGATGAGCATCTCGTTGACTGCCGGCACGACCGCGGACGATCCTTCGATTTTTGCCAAAGGGGTTCGTAAGATCTACAATAAGACTGGCACCGTGAGCATCACCAGCCTGGATCAGCTGGATACCATGGATATCGTTCAAGTCGTTTTTGAGGATTTGGACGACGACGGCAATCCCGAAAAATGCCTCTTCCGAAGGACCAGCAGAAATTGGGGCGGCCCGGCCTATGCGCCCTATTCCCTGACGAATATCTTTCCGAGCACTCCTCACCCTTTGCCGAATGTGGACTTGGTTACTGCTACAATAGCTACTGCCGTGGGTGCCATCGACAAGCAGACTGCCGCAAATTCCCTCAATCCCGCCGACTACGAACCGAGGATTTCGTTTCAATATGATGGCGAGAATTATTACCGCATTAGCCCCGCAGGAGTATTCCAGCCAAATCTTTCCTGCACGAGAGCCAGTGACGTTGATGTGGTGCCCTACAAGAGTCTGGACGCCCTGAAAACTGCGATCACGAATCAAATTGCCGCCGAAAATAAACGCGATTCAGAATACTTGACCCGCGATACTTGCGCCTACTTTGAAGAGGTGGCGGTAGTGAACCGCGCCATAGCCAAGATCGGAAGTCTGAAGGACTACAAGGGTGACTTGAACGCCTCTGGTGGGTACGATCCGCCGGCAGGCCTCATCATTCCGACATCGCTGGCACAAACAGAGATCAGCACGAAGACCGAGGCAAGCAACACGACCGCGCCGATTTCATCCCTCACTGAGCTGCAAAAGCGCTACTCCGGCTGGGTCTGGCTTTCCAACGGTCTTCCTGTCCAGCGCTTTAGGAATGTGGATAGTCGCGTCATCCAGAAGGTTGGAAAGGTCTATGCCACCGACGCGTTCACCAATTTCTCGGGAGATTTGAGGTTTCGTCAGGTTGAACTGACGACGGGCTTGGCGCTCGTGCCGGTCCTGACCTCCAACGGACCTAACTTCTTCGCCAAGATGGGCGCGTTCACCACGGGCACGGCTGCTAGTGGAGTGACGGCGACATCCCACGAAACCAACCTCGGACAGCGAAGACCCCTGGTTCCGATTTCGGGAGAGCTCTGCACCCGAGGCGTTCGTCTGCGAGCAAACTGATTTTTTGCGGATCCGTCGTCTGAATTTTGCAGAGTGGAAGTCGGCGCTAGATCGCTTCGACGACCATCACGCTGCCAAGACCGCCAGCTGCGCAGATCGAGATCAGTCCGAGGTTCTTCTTTCGCGCGCGAAGTTCGTGCAGCGTCTGCAGCACCAGACGTCCGCCCGTTGCGCCGAAAGGATGGCCGAGCGGAATCGATCCGCCGTTGACGTTGAGCTTCGAGTGATCGACTGAGCCGATCGCGCCTGAAAGACCGAGCTTCTCGCGTCCGAACTCCGGGCTCTCGATCGCGCGAATGGTGCTGAGCACCTGCGCGGCAAAGGCTTCGTGCACTTCCAGAAGATCCAGATCATTCCAGCTGATGCCGGCGGACTTGAGCGCGCGCGGAATCGCGTAGACCGGTCCGATGAGCAGCGGCTCTTTCTTGATGTCGACACCTGCAGCCGCATAGCCACGGATCACACCGAGAATCGGAAGCCCCAGCTCGCGCGCCTTGGATTCCTTCATGAGCATCACGCACGAGGCACCGTCGGTGAGCGGGCTTGCGTTGCCGGCCGTGATGGTTCCGTCCTTGTAGAACACCGGGCGAAGTCCGGAGATCTTCTCGACCGAAGTGTCAGCGCGAACATCGGTGTCGCGGTCCACGATCTTGCCCTCAGGAGTGGCCACCGGAACGACATGCGACTGGTAAAAGCCGCGCTCCCAGGCGGCGGCAGCCTTGTGGTGGCTCTCGACGGCGTAGGTATCCTGCTCGGCGCGTCCGACGCCGAAAATGCGAGCCATCAGGTCGGCCGACTGGCCCATGCTGAGGCCGGTGGTCGGTTCGTTGATTCCGGGCGCCATGGGAGCCAGGAGCTTCGGCGAGAACTTCGAGAGCAGGGCCAGGCGCTGGCCCGTGGTCTTCGCCTTGGCGAGATCCTGAAAATAGTTCGTGGCCTTGAGGCTGAAAAGGGCACGAACGGCGCTGATGGATTCAACGCCGCCGGCAAGACCGATGTCGATCTGCCCGGAGAGGATCTTGGCGGCAATGCCCGCGACTGCCTCGGCAGACGAGGCGCAGTAGCGATTGACCGTCGTGCACGGAATCGTCGGCGGCAGGCCGGAGTCGAAGAGCGATTCGCGTGACGTATTCGAGCCTTCAGCCGGAGTGCTCACGATGCCGAAGTACATTTCATCGATGAGCTTCGGATCGATGCCGGATCTGGCGACGGTTTCGCGGGCCACCACTCCTCCGAGCATCGATGCCGGCATGTTCTGATACACCGTCCGTGCTCGGGCAAAGGGGGTGCGGGCTCCTGCGACAACGACAATCCGATCCGTGGATGACATGGTCTTAATGTACTGCTATTCCCGAGAAAATGGGTGCGCTTTTCTTTTTGCAGATCTTCGCCGCGATTGCGCTCGCCTACCTGCCATTCGCAGGGTGGATGAGCGTGCCGTGGACCGGCGACCAAAAGGTGTACCTGAGTACGGCGATTGAAATGCAGCAGCAGCAGAGCGTGCTGATGCCGTATCTGTTTGGCGAGCCCAGCTACTACAAGCCGCCGCTTCAATTTTGGTCGACGCTCGTCGGCATGAAGGTGTTTGGCTACTCACTCTGGGGGGCATTCCTGCCGTCGGTGGCCGTCACTCTGGTGGCGGCGGTGGCGCTCTGGTCGGTGGCAGCTCGCCTTCTTTCGAAGGTGGAAGGAATAGCAAATCCTGCAGCACCGCGTGCGGCACTCTGGTTCATCGGCAGCATCGGAACGGCCACCTTCGGGGTGGCCGCGCAGATGGAAATTTATCTCGTGGCGCTGTCGCTCGTTGCCTGGGCGTTTGCGCTTTCCTATCTGGATCGCTCCCCGCGCGAGCGCATGAGGAATCCCTGGGCGCTTTATGCCGCGTTTACAACTGCGGGAGTGCTGGCCTGGGTCAAGAGTCCGCTGTATTCGGTGCTCTGGGTTTTGGGATATCTGATCCTGCTCATTTCAAGGCGAGAGTGGCGTGAGTTCCGGAGCCTGCACTTTTATGTGGCTGGAATTTTCGGCAGCTTCGTTGGTGCGTCCTGGTACCTGGCCATCCTCGGACTCGATTACGATCGCTTCGTCTCGGATTACGTGATGCGCGAGACGATCAGCAAGCAAGGAGGAAATGGCGGTACTCCGGCCGAGCTCTGGCTGGCGCTTCTCGGCTTCTGCCTGCCGTTCGCCCTGCTCGCCGTTGCCGGCATCGGAACGCTGGTGGGCAGGGCGCATCGTCAACTGCTCGGATTCGTGCTGGCGGCGGCGATGCCCGCCGCCGTTTTTTTCACGCTTTATCCGTACCGCGTGACGACCTATCTCTATGTGCTGGTTCCGATCTGTGCGTTATTGGCAGCCTTTCTCGAAGCCACTCATGAAGCATGGGCCACCGTGCTCCAGCGAATGACCGCAGTAGTGCTCTCGGTCTTCGTCGCCTACCTCGTCTGGCTCGGGCTGCGGATTGGAATCACCAGCGGCTTTTTGCTGCTGGCCCTCACTCTGCTCGGCGTCTTTGCCTGCGCTGCGGGAGTACGAGCGATGCTGCGTCCGCGATTCCTGCCCTGGGC
>CAMAQA010000109.1 GCA_945860415.1 Bacteriovorax stolpii | reverse complement strand
ACACCTATTGCTGGGGCTGGCCGGGGGTCTTTTCGAATGCAAGTGGGTATCAGTCTGCACCCATGCAGGTGGCCAGTGCGGCGACGGTCAGTTTCAGCAAACTTTCTGCAGGTAATTCCCATGTCTGCGGACTCGATCCGGAAGGCACGGCCTATTGTTGGGGCTCGGGCGCGTACGGCCAGCTCGGCGGCGCCACCGAGGGCACCACTCCGTCTCCGGTTTCAGGGGGACTCAGGTTCAAGGAGATCTCGGCCGGCGTCTCCTCCACCTGCGCCATCACCCATTCGGGCCACACCTACTGCTGGGGCTCTAATGTTTCGGGACAATTGGGAGATGGCACCACTACCGATCGAACGACTCCCACGGCAGTCCTCGCCCCGGGGGGCGTGAGTTTCCGCCAAATCAGCGTGGGCGATAGCGGAGCCGCGTGCGCAGTCAGCACTGCAGGATCTATCTATTGCTGGGGCAACAACCAGAGCGGGATCGTCACCGGCTCGCCGGACTACTACACCCCCCACTCCACACCGACCGAGGTCACCGCGGGCACCTTCACTCAGGTCGCGCTCGGCACCGTGCACGCCTGTGCCCTCAACTCCTCAGGAACCGTCTATTGTTGGGGCTCGAACGGCAATGGAGCGCTCGGGCGCGGAACGGCTTCAGGAACGAATCATAGCCCCGCTCCCATCACGGGCAGCCAGACCTTTTCGCAGATCGTGGCCGGATCACATCACACGTGCGGCATCTCGGCTCAGGACGGCCTGACTTATTGCTGGGGCAACAACAACTCTGGACAGCTCGGAGCCGCCTCGCCCGAAGCAGGAACACCCGCCCTCGTCCAGAACCAGGGCGGCGACGGCTTCAGCCTCTTGAGCTCAGGCGGTGACTCCTCTTGCGGCATCGGCCCCCAAGGCACTGCCTCCTGCTGGGGTGATGATTATGCCGGCAAGCTCGGCATCGGAAAACGCTCCGCGAGCGCTCTCGGCATCTCGATGGAGAATCAAACGCTGATCGACTCACCCACGATGCTGAGCGGAGTGCAAGCCGGCGAACAGAGTGGGTATGCCGGCTACTGCACAGTACAGACCGGATATTTCGGAGATGGCTACTGCTACTCCGATCTTTCGGCCTTCTGCTCGGGCACCGAGTCCACCACCGGAGATTGTGCCTCGACCACGTGCTCTGCTGACAACCTGGGCTACTGCACGTCGCAGGAGGAGTGCGACTCGGCCGGAGGGGCGTGGGGCAGCATTCAGGCCACCTGCTGGCCCGACTGGCAGACGGCGTGTGATAACGAACCTGCGCACTGGGCCTCAATTGACGGCGTGGGAGGTTGCTACGCGGATGAGAGCGCGTTCGAGACGGCCTGTGGTGAAGCTGGTGGCACGAAGTTGACTTCCACGACCTGCACCACTTCCGCAACCGAGTGTGCACCCGAAAGCCTGCACTACTGCGTGACCGAAGAGAGCTGCGAGACGACGGGCCTCGGCTACTGGGACGGCACGAACTGCTATTCCGACGCTCAGACTGCCTGCTCGTCGACTGGCGCCTACTCGGCAAGCATCAACGGAAACCTATCCTGCTTCACCGACCAGCCGACATTCAGTTCCACGTGTGAAGCATCGGGAGGCGTGCTGGTCATAACCGCAAACGAATGCTTCATGTCCGCGGCAGGAAGCGTCGGAACTGCATCGGGAATGGGATGGGTGGGCGAGAACCCAGTGTATTCCACCGGAAACGTCCCGCTGACCGCGGAATGGAGCCCGGGAACTCCGGCGGCCGGTCAGGTCATTCTTTATTATAACGATAACGCCACCTGCACAGGGGCTGCTGATTACTCATTTGCTCTCGCTGCTTCTGTGGCCACCGATTCGCAGTTTTCACAGAACCCTGGCCACACTTCGTCGTTTCGAATCGTAACCTTGAACGGTTCAAGTGCGAGCATCTCGAACTGCTCTGCCTGGCACACAGTTTACGGAGACACCTGCCACCCGAGCACGCCAGGCTTCTGTACAGACCAACAGGAGTGCGAGACCACCGGCGGCGGTTATTGGAATGGAAGTGCTTGCACGGCGATCGGCGACCCGTAAATCGAGCTGCGAAGATCGCTCGCTGAGCTGTGCAACTCCGTAGTCCACCCGGCAGCCCATCTCCCACTTCTTGCACCCTCTCCCTTGAAACCCTTTCAAAGGAGCGTCTTATGGCCAATCTTCCGAGTCTTTTTCGTCCTGGATCTCTCTGGTCGGGCGGCAGCCCGTTCCGCGAACTCAACCGCATGCAGCGCCAAATGGACCGTTTGTTCAGTGACCTGATCGGCGGCGAAGGGCTCGCCACCAGCAGCACCGAGCAGGCGGAGTTCATGCCGCCCGTCGACGTGCAGGAGGCGGACAACCATTACATCCTCAGCCTCGATGTGCCGGGCATCAAGAAGGAGGACCTGCACATCGAGCTCACCGGCAACGAGCTGTGCGTCTGGGGCGAGCGCAAGCACGAGCACGAGGAGCGAGGCAAGTCGCGCTACCGGATCGAGCGCTCCTATGGCGAGTTCTCGCGTTCGTTCACTCTCCCGGAGGGAATCAAGCCGGAGCAGATCCAGAGCGATTATCGCGACGGTGTCCTCCAGATCGCCATTCCGAAAATGAAGGCCGCTGAAGAGAAGGGCCACACGATCCAGATCGGCGGGGGCGAGCCCGGCTTCTTCCAGCGACTGCTCGGCCACGGAAAGGCCGAGGGCGTACACCCCGGAATGGAAGTCAGCGCCGAAAAGAAAAAGGAAAAGGGCGGCAAGGTCGCCTGATTTAAGTCCGGTATCCGGTCACCTTTGACGCGCTAAGCTGCCAAAAGGTACCGGATACCGTTTTTACTTATTCCGCCCGAACCAGAAAAGGCTGCCGCAATCGACCCAGGAGCCGTCGGCGAAGCCGCAGAACGCGTTTTCGTTCTGTTGCGAGTCGCGGGCAATGGCGACCTTGCCACCCACATTCGTGCAGATCATCGCACCGGGGTTGGCCGACGACTTCCGCTGGTGCTCATCGAGTGACTTCATCGCCGCGCGATCCAGCGCGCGAAGCGCCACGCAGGATTTCGGCTTGTCGATCTTGCAGGGCTCGCTCACGGTCAGGTGCTTCTCCGCGTCGGAGATCATCCGGACGGTTTTGCCGTTGAGCACGACCTCAGAGGTCTCGATCGCCTGTGCCCCGGAGATCGCCAACAAAGAAAACAGCAGAGCGCCGCCCCAGCGAATCATTCGAGCCATGTCACACCAAAAGTATTTTCAAAAAGTTCATCGGCGGGAACCCAGATCTCTCCACGAGAGCAGGGATACGCGTACTGGTTGCATGAAGTGCCCCAGGTGTTTCGAACGAGGTATTCGCATTCGCCCTTCGCGCTGGGCCTTCGGCCCACCACCACCGAAGCATGGGCTCCACCGCCAGTTCACTGAAATTGATTCTTCTTCGAACTCCATCGGATCTCACGACTTCCGGGATGAGTCATGACGTTCGGGCAATATGAGATCAGCGGTATCTTGCCGCCTCCTCGATCCAGTGCCGAATCCACCTTCGACTGAAGTGTCGGAGCCATGGTCTTCACATTCGCACCAGAATCGATCAAGAACTGGCCTGTCCTTGGAGAACCGGGAGGCATGAGCTTTCCGCCGCCTTCGCACCAGGCAGCAAACACCGTCTTCATGAAGGTAATGGTGTCGCGAGTATCGATGGCCTTCTCTACGAACTGGCTCCATGTGGAGATCTGCCCGCCGTCCAGCCTCGGATCCACGACATCGCAGGCAACCTGAGACAGGATCTGCTCGTGCTTCTGCCTCGGGGTCTTGGACGAGAGCCAGCCTGAGCGCTTGTTTCCCCTCTCCATTCTCTCTTCCTGATGATGATAGTCGCGCCGCGCTTTCGCGAGTCGTTCATACTGTTCCCAGCGCGAGCCCAGCTGGTCCTGACTGAAGTCATGTGCCGAGACGTAGGGACAGGCCCCATCTGATACGAGCATCCGCAGTGTGCGCGAAGGGTCTCCGCTCTGCACATCCTCCCACTTGGGATCCATCTCCTTCATGGTGTACCGAAACGCCGCCTCGGGCGCCGAACTCAACGGCGGAGTCTTTGCACCATGGCCCTGCCTCCAGGCATCGAAGACCTGCGTCGCCGCGAAGGCGTAACAGGTGTTCGTCTGTCCCTGGTCGTAGATCGGAAGATTTCGCGCCTTGAGCACCGGAGTGCAGGTCGCAGCGCCGGCAGAAGAGACCAAAATGAATGGCACCGCGCCCAGCGCCGCAAAAAGAGAAAGAAGCATCCCCCTTAGCGTAGGATCAGGACTGGATCGAAGCAAGCTGCGGCTGTTCAGCAGGAGATCCAGATACGGCAGGAGCCGCCGGCGCCGCCAATCGCTTGACCATGAACAGCAGTCCAAACTGAATCTTCGCGCGAGGATCATCTGGTCGGTGATGCTGAAGCAGTACTTCGAAAAACTGATCTTTCCGCTTCCGCTCCTTTCGAGAAAGGAAGTCAACCGGCCCGGCACCTCGCCGCAACGAAACTTCAATGCCCCTCTCCTGGAGCTGGCGGGATCTGCGAACGTGATTATTGCCCGCCCCCAGGCGCCGCGAGCGGCGCGCGAGGTTCTGGAACTTTAAGGCAGATCTTTTTCCACTCCTTTAACGACGCAGTTAGCCCGTATATTTGAATCACCTTGCAACTTTCTATTGAGTTCATCATACGCTGCCAACATTTCGCGCTCGTATTGACCATCGGGTTGATAATCAAGGGTCGCGTCTTTGTCCGGGGGATGGGCAGCGTGATAGTTTCGTATTTGATCTCGCAACTCTGCTGGCAAAGACATGCTCAGGAGTCCTGAACCCTGGACATCGAACTTGATTTCATTATGAGTCAACAACGCCAATGCCTGAGTCGTAAAGTCATTGCAGTTGTACTTAAGGCTATACTTTTTATTGCGGCGATTTTCGATCAATTCATAGACTCCAGCCAACTGCGTCTGCGTCGCCGGAATACAAATCCTTTCAGAGTCTTTGTTACTCCCCATCGTTTCAAATGCGCGAAAATGATTGATGCCCCCGTTCAATGGGAAGTAAGTTTTTCGGGCGGTTTGCGGAAACTTCTCGAAATTTTTTTCCTCCCAGGACCCCTCATCTTCGATGCGCGCTATCCAATACCCTGTCCATTCTGCGGACCTTGAGACCAGCGCTTTGTGTCCAGGCTTGACGGGATCAAGTTTAAAGATGGTGAGCGCGGAATGGCCAAATTTTAGGGGATTTTTATTGAGTCGCACGTGGACGCAAACCACTGCCACTGGTTCTCCATCGAGCTTCCGCGAGGAGTAAGAAATCTTCTCGCCGGCCTGCGATTGACCGAAGGTAGTCACCGCCAGTAAAACGAGAAGCCGCCCAAGATCGAAGTTTAAGCGCCAAAAACGGTGCACTTTCATACCGCCTTTAATTGTAGACGAGGAAATGGAAGCCGTCTCAATTTTTGACGGAAGACTTTCCGAAGAAAGTTTAGCTTTTTCAGGAGTAATAGGGGTGAGTACAGTCGGACACAGGCAGGAATGGGAAAAAACTAAACTGGTTCCCCTCCCTATGAACTCCGACGTTCCAGCTCGAGATGATGGAAGCCCGCGTAAATCTGAATGAACTCCTCAAGTCGTGAGGCCTTTTTCGTCGTCACCCAGGTGCGGCGCACGAGCCGAGCCAGGTTCGCTCGAAGCAT
>CAMAQA010000108.1 GCA_945860415.1 Bacteriovorax stolpii | reverse complement strand
GGCGGTCGGAGACCCGGCAAAGACCGGAGAGCTCCTGGATCTTGTGGAGCGCAGTCGAGAGGGCCAGAGTTTCGAGATGCACCTCGTTCAGCTCTATCTTTCCGGAGCCATCACGCTCGATGAGGCCAAGGAGGCCTCCACCAATCCTGCCGATCTCGAGCGCGCACTCAAGTTCGGTGCCGTCTCGGAAGGCAAGCTGACCACCGAAGAAGAGCAGATCCTGCTTCAGAGAAGCGAAACTGGCAGCACGCCGAAAGAGACGAAGGATTCGGGAGACGCAAAACTCGAAGAGCTCTTCAAGAGAAGGAAACAGGCTTCGAAATCCGAGGGCTCCGAGCCTTCCTGACCTGCCAACTGTCCAAAATTTCGACAGGTTGTTCCGCTCTGGAACTCATCCAGAGGCTTCTCAGGCGGGCACGGAGGTTGCTCTACTTCAAGCCATGGGATGGACCCGCTTCTTTCGTCATGCTGCGCTTTTCATGATGATCATCACCGGTACCCTCACGACCGTACACGCATCCGAGGAGACGCGCTGGACTCCGGAGCAGCTCCTGCGAACAGTCCAGGAGCTGGAGCAGCGGGATGGTCCTTCTCGCGATGGAAAACGCCTGGCCCGGCTCTCGAGGATCGCCACGGCTCGACTGGCCCGAGAAACCGGAATGGACGCTTCCTCAGGCCTTTCGCGGGCCCAGGAGATCAATCACTGGATTCGCGCCCTGAATTCGCGCCGGCAGGAGCAGCGCTGCGATCTCGTGCGCCTGGCCTATGCGCAGGCGCTCTCGCGAATGGCCCTCCTCAAGGGCTCCAACCAGAGACTCGATGTCGATCGCGCGATTCATGAGCTGCGTCTGTTTTGGGCACTGGCCCCGGATGCACCCTATGCGCCTCGCAACTGCATGGACCCCGTGTCCGCGGAACGATCGATTGCTTCTGTAGCGCAGGCTCGGCTCCGAGCCCTGGAGTCGATCGACTTGCCCTCTCTCTAAATCAACTTCAGACAGGTTTTTGACGTCCCTGCGTGTGTCTCGTACGACACGCGTGAGACTCGACTAGACAAGTTTTTTCCTGACCGTCATACTCGGAGAACCATGCGGGGTTCTCGGGCATTTCTATTGTCGCACCTCTTCTCGAAGAAGCTGCCACTGGCGCTGCTCATCGTGATTCCTCTGGCCGGATGCCCTGGTCAAACCCAGGTGAAGCCTGAGCGCAAGGCCGCCATCCCCGCCATTCCCAGCTCTGCACCTCGGCCTCAGGCTGAAGATCCGATCGAACAGGATACCGCAGAACAAGCCCTCGCGACCGTCACTAGCGGAAACGAGGCGGTTCGAGAGGAGACAGATCCGACGAGCAAGCTGTGTAACGGATGCGCCATCGACTCCGCACTAGGAACATTTCCTCCTGCAGCCGGCGGCGCCCTGAACGAAGAACTTCTCAATCGTCTCGTCGACCAGGCCTTTGCGGCTGATGACGCATGCCAAAAGGTATTTACCGGCAACAAGGGAAACTACACAAGTGCTCCCACGCAGGGATATGCTCGCTCGTTTGCGAAGTCCTTTGCTCAGGATGTCTGCTCACCCGTTCATGAAGAAGTGTATCGGGTGCAGTCGGCAGGTCCTGGAAGTACTGCCACCGACGCTCTTGCACGAGGGGCCTTCAGCAAATACCTGGGTCCGTACTCGAAGCCGGGAAGCATCGAAAATCTGTCCGCCACCTACCGCATGTCTTACGCACTGAGCTTCCGCGAATCTTCCGGAAACTTTCAGGAGGGCCGTGACGAATCGGCCAATAACAAGACCTACGAAACCGAAGAGGCTGGCGCCTTTCAGGTCTCGGCTAACACGCTGAACTTCTCGAACACCGACCCCGAAGGCGTCCGAGCACGCCGGCGGATCTTTGTGCATTATCTCGATGTGCTGAGCGAGGCGAATACGGCAAACAATCCGGCAGCGCTGGCGCAGGTCTGCGATCTTCGAAACAAGAGCGAACTGCCGCCGGGAAATCGCGAACTCGATTCCAATCGAGATTATCTTTTCAATTCGATGTTTTCGAAGGGACAACCCTGCGAGCGTTTGCAGTCCGCCGTCCAGGGCGATCCGGAAAAATTGAGCACGGTGAATTTCTATCGCGGCACGTGCTTCATGCATCTGCAGAAGCGCTGCCCCTCGTTTGCCATCAAGTACAATACCGCCACCATTCGAACCCGGGCCAATCACTTCGGTCCGCTGAAGGTTCGCTCGGACGGCCGAAATTATGATGGCAAGCCACCACCTCGCCCCGAGTGTCGTGGCATTTTTGATGTGGTCATCCAGAACCGTGAGGCAATCTGTGGCAACTCAGCAGAAACCGCGAACCCAGCGCCTGCCGAAACCGCATCACCTCCTGGTTCTGAACCTGGAGTCGCGACTGCACGAGGACTGGGCAGCGCTCCTCGGGCAATCCCGGTTGCAGTAAGAGAAGAAGACGGTGGATTGCCGAAGGGAAGCCCCAGGGACGCGGAACCGATCCTTCCCTTCTCGGGCCTGACTTCGCCCAACGGCGGAGTGGGAAGTCCGAAAGTTCCTGGCATATCCGGAAGTAAAGCTCCGAGCGGCCAAACTAGCGCCGAATCGCCCACGTTTTCGGGAGCCTCAAAAAATCTTCCCATCATCGACAACCGAGAAATGCCCGGAGTCAGTCGCTCCTATGGCGGCAGAGGCCGACGCTCCAAAGACGACATCAAGTACATCAAGGTCGACACCTCGGCGGCAACCCAGTCGGGTCAAGAACTCGCCCGGGCTTCCAACATCAAGAACCATCCGTTCGGCTACCACTTCATCATCGACCAGGATGGCACGATTCGACAGACTGCCGACGTCGAGCAGATTACTCAGGGCCTGGCATCCAGCAGCCGCACCTCATTCTTTCGGGGCGCGCTGAACGCCAACACCATCCACATCTCTCTGGCCGGCACCGACAACGACCGGGGCGGAGGCAAGCCCTACATCTCGAGCAAGCCTTTCGGCACTCTGCCGTCTACCGAGGCCCAACAGGCAGCGCTCAAGAAATTGTACCAAGAGCTGACCCAGCAGATGCCGCAGCTCAAAGGCCAGGTCTTTGGCCACGGCGAGGTCTCCACGAATCGTCACCGTGACGAAGGTCGCGCCGAGGCGCGAATGCTTCGCGATCTCGCAGAATAAGTCGGGCGCTCCGGATGTGCTATTCTTCGCGACTGCCGCAGCTCTGCAATCGATACGTGACGTAGCGAGCGCTGCGTCCGGTGACGATGCTGCCTTTCTGGCGATGATCGGAGTACCACTTGCCCTTGTAGTGCAGCTCAATGTGGCCGTACGTGTAGAGCGGACCCGAGCCCTGCTCGTTGTCGATCACGCGAATATCGAAATTCTTCGGCGTACCGCCAGACAGGGTCGCACGGCGATAGCAGAGCGAGGGCTCATCGACGCGCCAGTTCCTCAGGTAATGGGCCGAATACTCGTGGGCATCAGGGAAATCCCCGTCCGGCCTGCGAGGTGGCTGCGTGCCGAAAAGAGCGCTCATCGCCAGGCGGACTCCCTTGGCGCATTGGGCTCTCGACTCACCAGGCAACGAGCGTAGATACGACTCAAAGGCCTGGATGTTGAGACCAGGAATGTCGCCCGGAGCCTGCCCCATTGCTCCAGCCTCTTTCGAAACCAGCATTCCCGCGGAGAGCCCTAAGGCAAGGAGAACAAAAGTGAATGAGTATCGAACCATGGCAGGGCTCCTCCTTCAAATCGGACCCGGAACGTTGCCCTTCTGTCATGGGTAACGCATTGCGTCAACAAGCCCGTCAAATACCTGATGTTCCTAAAGTTTTTCATGAAAATGGAGACTCGATTTATTCTGAGAAGGCATGCGGCGCCATCGTCTCCAAGATCCATTGCTCCTGACCTTGACCCTGATCCTGGGCTTCCTGGGCGTCACCTCAGCACCGACCGTTCATGCAGCCACTCTGAAATGCGCGAAGTACCGATCACCCCTGCTGTCAAAGCGCGTGGAGTATTGCATCCAGCGCACACAGTCCGATCGCCCCGCGCAGGGAGAGCCGGTCTTCTACTTCATGCACGGCATCTTCGGAGATGCCCGGCGCTGGCGCAGCAATCGTTATGACGAATCTCTTCGAAAGCTGGCGTCGGAAGAAGGCTTTCCTGCAGCAAGCTTCGTCACCTTCGACACTTCAGCACTCAGCTATTTCATCGATCGCGCGGATGAGCCCCGACTGGCGTTTCAACGCTGGTTCATCGAGGAGTTCATTCCGTTCATCGAAGCCAGCACCGGTGTCTGTTCGCAGCGCCAATGCCGCGGCCTGATCGGCAATTCGATGGGGGGTCTCGGCGCGCTCCACACGGCCCTGAGATTTCCGAACCTCTTCGGACTCGTGGCCGTGAACTCTCCAGCACTTCTTCCGTTCAATATTTTCGAGCCATGGGCGGACTGGAAGGCCTATATCGACCGGCATCCGATCTCCACGGCGAAGGGAAAGTTCTTCCTCGACCACTCACGCCAGGCCTTCGGCACCCGAGAAAACTTCGATGCGCACGATCCTGCCTGGATCCTCACCCATTCCTGGAACTCCTCCACTCCGTTTCCAGAACTTTTCATGGATGTCGGCGGAAAGGACTCGTGGGGCTTCTGGGAAGGATTCTTCCGCCTGCGATCCGTGCTAGAAACGCGCGGCCTCGAGTTCGAATCGCACTTTGAACCGGACGGCAGCCACGAAATCGAGGCGCAGCCTCTTCGTCGCGAACGCCTGCTCCGGTTCGTGCGGCAATTTATCACGGGGCGGCGCTGGACGCCCCCGTACTGAAGATGGGCTGATCTCCTCCGACATTATTCGGAGGAGGCGGCGTATTTCTTGTGTTGGAGGTACCGCCGGAGCCGGAGCTCGGAGTACCATCCGGTTTCGACGCCAGATCTCGCTCCGCCTTCTTCTTGTCAGCGCAGGCCACAAGCCCGCCACGAATATCATCGAGCGGAATGGACTCGCCCGAGTCATCCTTTCCGCTTTTGAACTCCTCCGCCGAAATTCTCTCCTCGTCCAGAGAGAGGCCTTTCGATCGGGCATCCTTTAAGCAGCTCTTAAAATCGGGGTTGTCGAAATAGCGTTGAGACAGATTCTTTTTCGCCGCATCAAAATCTTTTCCGACGGCCTTGAGAAGAACATCCTCTTGATCAGGAATTCTTGCCCGGTTCGGCCGAAGCATGCGCCAGAGTTTCATGCGATCCTTGACGTACCCTTTCGCGTCAGCGGACATGCCCTTTTTGGTCATGCAGCTATTCAGCTTACGACTCAGGCATTTCCAGTGGTCCGAGCTTCCTTGGCGAAATTGGCCCGATGCCTTGGTGGCAACTCTCGACTTGTCGACGCCGCTCGCGGCGGAGCAGCTCGCGTTCTCGTTGGTCTCGGAGGCACAGGCACGATAATTCTGCCGATCTGATTCAGTGAAGACCGAACCAGGCGCCGGACTCTGGGTCTCGGCCAGAGCAGGAAGGCATCCCAAGACTCCGACTGCAACGACGCGAAGCAAACCCTGACGAGTAAGAAAACCCATACGATCCCCCAATCACCCTTTCAGGATCTCCAACGACTCTGAAAAGCGCAAATGTGTCGCCACTGACACTGTATCGAGGCGCATTGACTCAAAATAAATCGCACCGAGCTGGGTGTCGGGAATTATGAGGCGTGTCCTCGTTGACTCATCATGAGCACACCGTAAGTTTGAGTTGTTCAATCAAGAAACCAAGGAGCAACTCACGATGAGCCACGAGGCACGTTTCG
>CAMAQA010000107.1 GCA_945860415.1 Bacteriovorax stolpii | reverse complement strand
TCGTTTTGTCGGATTGTCTCCAGTAGGAGGCATTGCGGCCTCCCGGTCTTCCACAGCGCGGGCATTTTGGATTCATCCGCTCGGATAAAGCAAACCCAGCGCCGAAACGAAGAGTTAGAGCTTGGGGGTCATAGGCGTCGGGACCAGTTTAAAAAAAACCCCGGTTCCACCATGGAACCGGGGTCCTTCGACCCAGCCGGGAGAGAGTAGGGGGAGAGAGAGGGGAACCGGCGGGGCCAAACTTAATTAATCGCTTGCAGGCGCGAGTCCCGCCTCCGCTCGGCGGTGTTCGCTGAGTTCATGGTCAAGGTGCCTCCGGTACGAGCGCGCCAGCAGGCGCAGCTCTTCCGTTTCCGCCTTTTCTTCGAGCGCTTTGAACAGGTAGCGACCGCGCCCCATCATTTCCACGGTCAGGTCGCCGCGCTCCGAGCGTTCCTGCTGGAAGCGCACCATCTCTTCGAGGAGCGCCAGCTTGTCCATGCCGAGGATTCGGGCCCGGTAGGCGTACTCGTCATCCGAGGGCGTCTGGTTCTGGAGCCTCCGCATCCTGCGCATGCTGTCGATCGAAATGATCTTCGCGGTGGCGGGCTGAGAGGCGGGAGATTTCACCAACGTGCTGCTTTTTTCCGACATAACTTGCGCGGCCATTGAGCAAGGGTAGTGCCAGCAGGTGCGGGCTGACGGGTTCTCGTGAATTCGAGGGGTTGCCGGGGGCTGGTGCCGAACCGCACTGTCCAAGCTCTAGCCAGTGTTCAACAGACACACTGTTCAGCCGTATCAGGCGTGTGAAAATCGGAGGGTCAGCAGGTCCTGCCGATCAAGAAGCGACAGAAAACTGCCGATAAGAAGAGCAAGAAGACGTTGAAAAAGGAGATTGTCGGAAATGAGTTCGATCCTGTTCCTGAGATCCGAAGACGAGCTGTTGGCCTACTTCAAGCGATTCCTTCGCGAAAAGCCCAAGGCGGTGCAGTTGAGCGGTGACCCGAAGGTGATTCCGGGCGCCGGCGTGGTGGCCGTCTTTCGTTTCTCGCTGGATGATCGACGCTACAAGCTCCTGGGCGACGTCACTCGAAAGTCGATCGAGGAGTTCGTCGCCATCGCCGAGGAGCACGGCTCGGCAGCGATGGCGCTGAAGCACTTCGACCGCGGCGGAGGCTCTCGGACGCTGATTCTCAGCACGCACCAGAAGCCGGATGGCTGGCACTGCCTGCCGTTTGCCGAGAAGGCACAGGACCGCCTGAACGAAGCGGCCTGATCGGTTTCCTGCGAGCTGACGGATTACTTCGCCAGTTCGGCTTCAATCGCGCTCGTGATCAGCTCAGAATCCGGAGCCGTATCCGGCGTGAATCGCGCGACGATCTGGCCATCGCGACCCATCAGGAATTTTTCGAAGTTCCAGAGAATGTCGGCCGGGTTCTCGCGGGTGAGTCCGTGCTCGCGGAGCTTTCCTTCAAAGTCACTTCCAGGAGCCTTCATGGCCTGCGGCTGCTCTTTCGTCAGCCAGGCATAGAGCGGGTGCTGGCCCGATCCCTTGACGACGATCTTTTCGAAAATCGGAAAGCTGACGTTGTACTTCGTCGTGCAGAACTGCTCGATTTCGGCGTTCGTTCCAGGCTCCTGGCCGAGGAATTCGTTCGCCGGAAAGCCCAGGACCTGGAAGCCGCGCCCTGCGTAGGTTTTCTGCACCTTCTCGAGCGCTTCGTATTGAGGGGTCAGGCCGCACTTCGAGGCGACGTTGACCACGAGCAGGACCTGGTTTGCGAACGTCTCCATCGAGACGGGCTGTCCAGTGATGCGCTTTGCCGAGAATCCGTAGAAGGGTGATTTCATGCGCTTGACTCTGCCAGAACTCGAACGGCTGCTCAAGATGAGGTATTGAGGGGAGCATGATCCTCATTACCGGAGCAAGCAGTGGAATCGGCAAGGCCTGCGCGGAGGCGTTCGCGCGTGAGAAAAAGAATCTGTTTCTGGTGGCTCGCCGTCGTGAGCGACTCGAAGAGCTGGCTTCGGACCTGCGATCTCGTCACGGAATTGAGGTCGTCGCGGCGGTGCTCGATGTCTCGGATGAAAAGCAGGTCATGGAGCTCGCCCAGTCGCACGCACGCGAGGTCGAGCAGGTCGACGTCCTCATCAACAACGCCGGTCTCGCCCGAGGCATGGATCCTTTGCACCAGGGTACGAGCGCCGACTGGAATGAAATGATCGACACGAACATCAAGGGCCTGCTCTGGTTCACGAAGCTCGTGCTTCCGATCTTCACGAAGCGCAACTCCGGGCATGTCGTCATGATGGGCTCGGTGGCTGCGCGCTGGATGTACACGAAGGGCAATGTCTACTCTGCGACGAAGGCGGCGGTGCATGCGCTCGCCGAGAGCCTGCGCCTCGATCTGCTGGGCACGAAGATCCGCGTGACGACGATTGCTCCCGGAATGGTGGAGACGGAGTTCAGCGAAGTGCGTTTCAAGGGAGACGCGTCGCGCGCGAAGACCGTCTACGAGGGAATGCAGCCTCTATCGGCCGCAGACATTGCAGATGCAGTGCTCTGGGCGACGAATCGCCCCGCGCACGTCAACATCCAGGAGATCGTGATGTATCCGGTCGACCAGGCGAGCACGTCACAGGTGTCGCGGAAGCCGCGATGATTCCGGGGAGGGCGAGCTCGTCCTCGAGATCCAGCCGGCGCACACTGCGGCCCAAAACCGGACACTCAGGAGTCCCATTCTCGAGGGTTTGGCCGGCACCAAAGTTGCTCTGAGAGCACCCCGCCAGACCAGGCAGAGTTGAGGGAACGACCTCCTTTCCTACCCAGAAAGGAGGTGATCCTATGAAAAACAACAGAACGAGAAACTGTTGTTCTCATCGGAGGGCCGCGAGAAAACTTGAATCCAAGAAATGGCGACTGGTCGTTTTCGTCAGGATTCTGGTTCTTCTCACGGCACTGATCACTCATTGTTGACGACCACCGCAGACTGAGGAGGGCCCGGGTACAGCAGTAAACTCGCAGCCGCTCAGGACGAGGGCTGCCTGGTCTGGTTTTCGATCATGTGCCGGGCGCACCACTAAAAAAGGCCGGCCCCTCTTTCGAAGGACCGGCCCAACGGAGTGGAGGCTAAACCACTGAGTTGCCAGAATCGGGTGTCTTGATTGCCGGAGCCTGAGTCGGCTTTTCTACGGGACGAATACCGGTCGACTTCATCGCGCGAGCGGCCTGATCCACGGGCAGGTGACCCGGAGGAAGGTCCTGACGAGGAACGCGCGGGCCGTTCGGGTTCCGGGGCCCGCGAGCAGGACGTCCATCCCGGCGCGGACCCTTGCCGCCTTCAGGACGCTGGCCGGGAGCTCCCGGCTGGCCGTTGGCATCGCGGCGCGGGCCGGTGTTTTCATCGCGGCGCGGGCCGCCAGCTCCATCGCGGCGCGGGCCGCGACCACCGCCGCCGCCTTCGCCATCACGAGCGCCTGCTCCACGGCGCTCATCGCCGCCGTCCGGGCGCTTGCCCTTCAGGTCGCCACGACGCTTGCCGCGTCCTTTGCCCTTGCCCTTGGCGTGCTTGCTGCCGGATTCGCGGCGGTCCTGTTTTTGCGGACGAAGTGAAGCGAGGTATTCGGCTCCGAAAGCGTGCGACTCGCGCTGAACGACATTTCCTGGAACCTTCTCGCCTTCAGTAAGCGTGTACACGACCACGCGCTTGAGGTTTTCGAGTTCGCGTGGCTTCGCTCCAGCAACTTCGAGAGCCTTGAGGAAGAGCTCGAGCTTTTCTCCCTCGAGCTTGAACTTTTCGGTGAGGTACGCGTTCAGCGTTTCCTTCTTGGCCTGCTCGAGTTCGTCGGCGGGCTTGCCTTCCGTCTGGAGGGCGGCGTGGATTTCGCGCACCTTGCTGTGGGCGTCGCGGAGAGTGAATGCGGAGAACTCGGTCATCGTTTTCATGGGTTCAAATCCTTGGTTGGAAAGCCATTTTTGGCACAGTCGCGGGGCGGGGGCAACGAGCAGAATCGTCTGGCTCACTTTGATGCGATGCGGTATTTCGAGATGATGAAGCGTCAAATTTTTGGAGCCCTCTTCGTGATCGCCACCACCCTGTCCGGAGCCGCTGCTGAGGCAGCGACCCCGTGGAATGGGCGGGTCTTTGATGTTTCTCGTCAGGCATTCCTGACCGACGCTGAGATTCATGCGCAGCTTGCCGGGGTCGAGATCCTGGTCCTGGGCGAAAAGCACGACACGCCTTCGGTGCAGCTCCAGCAGGCCCGCGCCATCTCCGAGACGCTCGAGGCCAATCCGGCAGCCATCGGGCGCTGGGTGCTGGGCTGGGAATTCCTGAACCGCCGCGATCAGCTGGCCATCAACGAGGATTGGAGTCGGGTGAATGCCGACGAAATCACTGTTTCGGACCTGCTGGATCGTTTCATGGGCAAGGGCAGGGGGCGGAGCTATTCGCCGATTCTGGAGGCGGGAGTGCGCTTCGCCGGCGAGCTTCGCGGATTGAATCTCGCTCGCGATGAAAAGGCTCCGGTGGTCAGGGGAGGGCTCGAGGCGCTGGATCCCGCCGTTCTTCCTCCCGGCTTTGCCATGGGCGGAGCGGGCTATCGCGAGCGCTTCGATGCGGTGATGGGCGGCGGACACGCCAGTCCTGATGCGATCGGACGCTACTTCCAGGCGCAGTGCCTGACGGATGATGTGATGGCCTATGAGCTGTTGAAGGGTGCGTCTCCGCTTCGCGTGCTCATCAATGGCAGCTTCCACTCCGATTACTTCGATGCGGCGATTGACCGCATTCGCGCTCGAGACCAGGCTAGCCGGCTGCTCTCGATCCGCTTCATCGATGCTTCCGACTACTCGGAATCCGAGCTGACTCCTGATCTGAAGCTTGCCGAACCGGTCGTGGATCCGAAGTATGGGGCCCTCGCGGACTGGATCTGGTTTGCGGGCGAGCCGTCGTCACTTCGCTGACGCCGAGACAAAATACCCCGTTAAAAATTGCCGGCCGGCATTGCCAACCCACCACCGGGCGACTACTCTCGGATGTTATCGGAAGTTGAACGGAGTCCCGGCTAGGATAGCCGGCAGCCTGTCAGGACCTTCTCATGGTTGAGAGGGGGCGGGTTGCGGAGCCGGGAAACCAGCGAAATAGGGGGGTCACCATGACGGGGATCATTCGCAGTTTTCAAGAGGGTGGAGTCTTCATGTACTTCATCCTGGTTTTCGGTCTTTTCACCATCGCTTTCCTGTATGAGCGCGCCAACGCGCTTTTCTTCAAGATCAAGGAAGTTCCCTCGAATTTTCGCAACCAGATCCTGAACCTTCTTTCGAACGGCGACGTCATCGGAGCGCAGAATCTCGCGCAGAGCACGGCCATGGCCACGAATGCTCCGCTCGCCCGCATCACCGCAATCGGCTGCCAGCTCCGCGCAGGCGGCGCCGGCGACGACGAGCTTCAGGCCCGCATGGACGAGTCCCTCAGCCGCGAAATCTCGTCGATCGACAAGCGCACCGGATTCCTCGGAATGTTCGGAAACGTCGCCACGCTGCTGGGCCTTCTCGGCACGATCGCCGGCATGATCCACTCGTTCGCCGCCGTCGCATCGGCCAGCCCTGCAGACCGCGCCACCATGCTGTCTCTCGGTATCTCCGAAGCCATGAACTGCACGGCGTTCGGGCTGATCGTCGCGATTCCAGCGCTGGTGGCTTACGCGATCTTCCAGGACCGCACCGACAAGCTCGTCGGCGGCCTGACCGAGAACACCACTGAAATCTTCAATGACCTGCTCTTCCTGACGGAATCCGACCGCGCAGCGGCGGATGTCGGCGAGTCGAAGAACGCGGCACTCGGAAACCGGAACAAGAGCAATCGCCATCCGGCTCCGAACCTGACCGTCTAATCGTCGTCCAACCAGTCCGAATCGGAATTTTCCGAGAGGAGGGTCATCATGGCCGTTGCAGTGGGAGGAGCCTCGGGCTCCGGTCGCAGAAAGAGCTTGGATGCGGAGCTCAACCTGGTTTCGTTCATCGATCTGTTGTCGATGTGCCTTTGTTTCCTGCTCATGACAGCAGTCTGGCTGGAGGTCGGAT
>CAMAQA010000106.1 GCA_945860415.1 Bacteriovorax stolpii | reverse complement strand
AACACGCCAGAAATGACGCCCGCAGAATCATTGCGATTTTTTGCGACTGAAACTGCCTCAGATTCCGCGGATAAGAGGGGTCAAAATCAGCTTTTCGCGAATTGTTCTCGGTGCTTAGGTTATTCTGGAAATTCGTTTTCGGGACGAAGAGGTCGCTCGTTCAAGACAACACGCGAAGCGTGCCCGAAGGGCGAGGGCCAGGATGGCCCGAGTAAATCCAGTTACCCCGACCATTTTCATTTTCTAACCTCTTGTAAACACATTAGAAATTCAGCACGGCCGCTCCAGCACGCACATCGAGGAATGCGCTTTTACCTCTGCGGGGCATATGTGCGGCACGCACTTCGGCAGGTGCGAAGAGGTCATCAACCGTCCGCATCGGCGATGCGAACGACAATTCTATTACAAATCGTGATTTATACTACCCGAGATGCCCCAAGATCGCCGGCCAACCATACGTAATTAAGACGATAGCCTAACTTTCTACATGAATTTTTACTAAAAATATTGACCGATGGCGCCAGTTCGCCGATCCTTGTCTCCAAGGAAGCCGTCCCATGCCCCAAGCCCATCGTAAACGCGACACTCGCCGAGGTCTCCGAGCAGCATTAGTGCCCGGCCACGTCTATCGTCGCGCCGATCTGGTCGCACTCTCCTCCAATATCGACCGACACCTCGCACAACTAGTTGCCGAAGGGGATTTGCAGAAAATTTCGCAAGGACTCTACGTAGTCCCCAGGCTCACACCCTTTGGTGAGGCGCCGCCCGATTCGGACTCGCTGATCCGAGCTTTTCTCAAAGACGATCACTTCGTCGTGTACGGACCCAGTCAGTTCAACGCTCTGGAGCTCGGAACAACACAGCTCTATAACCGCCTTGTCGTATTCAATCGCAAGCGCGTGGGCGAGTTCACGCTTGGCGGACGAACCTACACCTTTCGGCGCTGGCGAGAGGCTCCCAAGGAGCTTAGCGCAGAGTTTCTGGTAGTAGAGCTTTTGAACCGTCTAGATGACCTTCTTGAGGATCGAGACCAGGTCGTGGAACGACTTCGGATCAGGCTCAAGGACTTCAATAAAAGGAAGCTTCTCTTTGCGGCCGATCACTACGGCACTCTGTCCACCCAAAAGAAGCTTCGCCAACTCTTGGCTGCCGCGAAGTCGGAGGCGGCATGAGCTATTTCCTGCACGAACGGCCCGACTTTAGAGATCTCATCAACATTACGGCCGAGGAACTGAAGATCCAGGATCCCTCTCTGATCGAGAAGGACTACTGGTTGATGCATGTTCTTTGGGGGTTGCAGCAACAGAAACTCCAATTTCAACTCAAAGGTGGAACCTCTCTGTCCAAAGGGTACGGCTGTATCCATCGGTTTTCTGAAGACATTGATGTGAAAATTGAACCCGATGAAGGTCTGTGTGGATTCAAAGTCTACTCTGGGAAAAATCACGACGCCCCCAAACATCGTGAATCCAGAGCTCGGTATTTTGATTGGATTACAGCCCATCTGTCCGGAAGGATTCCTGGGATTTCAGCGGTCAAGCGGGACGCTGCCTTTGATGATCAACATAAGTTCCGGAACGGCGGAATCAGGCTATTCTATCCGTCGAGTTTTGCCGCGCCGGGACTAAAAGAAGGCATTTTACTCGAAGTCGGATTTGATAAGACAGCGCCGTACAAGCCTTGTTTGATCAGCTCATGGGCCTATGACCGCGCCTCGACGACGCCCGGCATCGAGCTGATCGACAACAGAGCCAAGGCCGTACCTTGCTATGAGCCCAGGTTCACTTTTGTCGAGAAACTCCAGGCCGTGATTCGTAAGTTTCGGCTGTATCAAGCGGGTGAGGTTGGAGGAAATCTTCCGGCTAATTTTATTCGACGCTATTACGACCTCTATCATCTCATCGATCGTCCCGAGGTTCAGGCGTTCATCGGTTCACCGGAATACAATGCCTTCAAAAAAGAGCGCTTCGGTGGAGACGACATCGTGGTGGCTAACAGCGACGCCTTCAGACTCAGGGATGGTGCAACTCGCGCTCTCTTTGAGAAAGAGTACAATCGCAGCGCAAGCCTCTACTTCAAGGGGCGCCCCACACTTGAAGAAATCCTACAGCGAATTGCGAAGGATCTCGCCCGCCTCTGAATTGATTTGTTCTGGTACAGAGGCGCTTGCGCACGGAGAACCTTCCAAATAAATCACTGAGGCCAAGTTTCAAGGCTACTGAAGTACCGCTTCAGAAAGCTCGACCAAAAACTCCACGGCCTCACTGTCCGAAATCGATTCGGGAGCTCCTCCATGACGAAGCGCAAGGGCGTATTTGATATCTTGAATCGCAGACGGAAGGATTCCTGTCAGTCGGCCGGATTCGAAATACACGGCAGCGTCTTCTAGAGCAGCCTGCGCGATGACCTCTCTCCGATCAGAGCCATTGCTCAGGATGTGCCTGGTGGTGAGCAACGGAAGGACGATGCTCGATGACGAGATTCCCTTGAGGATTTCAGATCCATAGTCCACCTCCTCCGCGCGAGCGGTGCCAGAAACTCCAACGAGGGCTGCCAGGAGAAGGACTGAAATCGTTAGCCGTGCTTTCATGAGAATACGGGATATCCGGATTGCCTGGCCGGAGCCACGAACACAACTGACAGGCCATCGCCAATTCTGTCAGGAGGATTCAAAATAGCGCGCCAAAATGACGCAGGTAAGCGAACTGTACGCAGGAAAACGCGAGTAGCATCCGTTCGGAGCGCCTTGAGATCCTGCAGGACCTCGTCGTATTTTTCACAAATTTTGCCTTCGGCATCCGAAAGCAGCGGAAACGGAAGTTTGTATTTCGTCTTGAGCTTCTGGTGGCTCTCGACGGAATCGCGGCCCACGCACAGGAGCGCGGCCTTTGCGGCGAAGTCCTTGAGCGAGACCTTTTCACCAGAATCGGACGGAAGCGAAAATCCAGGAGCCTTCTTGCCTCCGGCGAGTTCCGGGAGGTGACCTCTCCTATTCGGTTTGAGTGCCCTCGAAATACCGTCCGTAAGGATCTTTTTCCAGTTCGTTCAGCTCCTGCTCGGAAATCTTGTAGCGCTTGCGCATCTGCTCCTTCAAGCGCTGGAGTCCGGGCGAAGTCGCCGGAGCCTGTTCGATTCGCGCAGTGACTGCCACACGATTCAGGGTCTGCACATCCGCGCCGTCCTTCACCAGGGACTCGATCTTCTTCCTCTCCTCGGGGGACGCCGCATGATCCAGCAGATCCTGCTTCGAGACATCACGGGCCCGCGCCTCGCGCTCGAGGACTTCCGATGGCATCGAGACGGGAGCGGCCTGCGGACTCTTCTCCGTGGCGGCAAGAACCCGCCTGAACTCGAGCTGGCTCGTGGCGAACTTCTCGACGGGCTTCTTGTCCTGCACGAGAGCCGTCTCGCCGGTGCTCACCGTTTTTGCGGCTTCCTTGTGGCGACTCAGTTCCACCGAGCCTCGAATGAGAGTCAAGGCGGTGACATCCGAGGCCTCGACCACGAAGTCGGTTCCACGAACGCCCATCACGGCTGATGCGGTCCGGACCTTGAATCCGCTTCGCGGTCCACTCTTGGAGATGATGCTCCGAACCATGCCGTAGCGAAGGTCCATCTCCTGCGATCCTCGGGCCTTTGCAGGCGCTTCGATCTTGAAAAGGCTGGCAGGACCCACATTCATCTGGTCGCCGTTTCCAAACACGACGCGGGCTCTCGAGCCGGGGCGTGTGCGCAGCCACGCACCGGACGGAAGCGTCATGCCCGGCTTCACGGAACTCGCGAGGTAGTGGGAACCCTCGTATTTCACTCGCACACTGCCTTCGGGCACGCTGTCGTGGACTTTTTGACTCCGGCCGGAGAACAGCTCAACCGAGCCCTCGACAAACGTCAGGATCGCCGGGGCTTCCGCACGTGAAACCGCCGAGAAAAGACAGGCCGCCAGAACCAGACTCGTGAAGCGAACTCGCATGGACCTCAGGATCAACTGGCAGTAGCCTAGAGTCAACGAGGTGAACATGTCGCTCCGTAGAAATTGCGGCCGGAATTTCTGTACCGCCACATCACTGATTTGCCTTGCAATCGCCGGCTCTGCGCTCGCTGCCGAACCGCAGCGCAGCGGTGAATGGGATTATCCGGAGCTTGCCGTTTCACCACGAGCCAGCGAACGACTGGAACGTGAGGCCCGTGGCGAAACGACCAGCGGCAGGTCTCGCCACTGGGCGATCCAGATCTCGAGTTCGGCCACTCTTCTCTCCGGGATTCTCAGCCTCGCGCAGCCGGATCGCGGACGCGATCCCGACCTCAAGGGCGCCTGGACTGGAGTCGGCGTCGGCGGTGCATGGCTTGCCGCGACCTGGCTCATCAGCACCCAATACACGCCCTATGCTTCGGGCATGGCGGAAACCTCAGTGATGCCCAACAAGAGCATGCGTGACCAACTGGCCCGAGAGCGAGCAGCAGAACAGGCCATCGACGGCGCCGCGAGAATGGGATCACGCATGAGGTGGCTTTCCGTGATTTCCAACGGCCTCGCGTCCGCATACGTCACGGCCAATGCCCGCGAAGGAAGCGTCGCCCAGGTCGTCGCGATCGGATCGCTCGTGGCAAGCCTCACTCCGATCGTTTTTCCGCATCACTGGAACGACGTGGCCCAGCAGCAACAAGACTACAAGAAAAGGATCTTCGGTCCGGTGGCCGGAATCACTCGAGTCTCATCGGGCGAGCTGGTGCCGGTGCTCGCGATGCAGTGGAAGCTCTAGACCAGGCGACTTCTGGACCAGTTCGCGGCTTGCATCGCTGAATCGGCATGAGTGCTGGGAAGAATCCCGGCACCCAGCAGCGGCCGGGCGAACCCAAACCTCCTCATAGGCCCCCGCCTGACAAGCCGGACATCAACCCCACCCCATCGCCGGACGCTACTCCTCCGAATCGAGATTTTCCTCCCGAAATTCAACCGGACCGCGAACTCTAGCGGGTCGATCCGGAAGCCGCAGAGCGGGACTGTGCCGGTGCTCGCGACGCAGCCGATACAGTGATATCGGGCAGTCGCTTCACGGTGGGTTTTCGGTTCTCGCCGGCTGCACGAGCATCCCCTGGGGACGCCTCCGACGAGGCGAGTTCGCTCACGACGAGGTCGCGCGAGAACTCGAGTGCCCTCTGGCGCTCGAGCTGAAGGCCCTTCCTGGAGACAGCATAACGGTACGCCTGGATAAAACTCTCACCGCCTTGTTCTCCGGTGGCCACGACTTCGGCGGCCAATGTCGCCGCAGCTCCAGTCGTCAGGCCAGCTCCTTTCGAGGATAGGAGAAAGTCATAGGCCCTGCGCCACCGCTTGAAAACTCCTCGGGGTTGGTCCTTGGCGCTCTGGATGACTTGCGCCGCGAACCGAGCGCAGCGCGGCTTGCCCTGGTCCATGCCCGAGCTGCTCACGCAAAAATCGGTAAGATCCGCGAACTCGCGCTCGACGCCGGGCAGGCTTCCTTCGAGTTCGACGGCAAGCGCATGGGCCATCGTCGTAGCGGTACGAATATCGAGATCCAGCTGATCCTCGAAATACAGTTTTTTGAAGAGTGCGACAAATCGCTTCGAAACGTCATCGTCCTGGGCGGCGTAACGGATGGCGCTTGCGAGCGCTTCGCGCGGAGTCACTCCCGCCTCGGTGAGCAGGGTTCCCACACGGATGAATCGTCCAGCCGACCCCGGACAGCTCAAGGCCACTTCACGCGAGACCCGGCGCATGTCTTTTTCGGGCAGGGCCCATTCGCTCTTCGAACGGAGGTACTCGAGTGCCGTGATGTATTCCTGTGCCCGTGAGCACGGCTTCTTTTGGACTTTTGACGAATCGGGAGCCGCCAGGGAGGAATGGGCGGCAAACGCCGCCAGCACTACCAGGATCACTCGACCGACGATGGAATGAGCAGGAGCCTTCACACGTTCTGATCGGTGCCGGAGAACGTTTCCTAAAGCATGAAGAGCGTCAGGCTTCTTGGTCTTGAAAAAGATTGTCAGTGAAATGCCTGAGAAGGCTTGAGGAGTAAGGGTTTTCAAGCTCCTGGTTGAATGAGAGTGTTTTGTTGCAAAGCAAAAACGTCAATCAACACAGGAGCTTGAAGTGGATCTTAAAGTAGCGG
>CAMAQA010000105.1 GCA_945860415.1 Bacteriovorax stolpii | reverse complement strand
CGTTGGTCATTGATGAAGCGCAAAAGGCGCCTCGCCTGTTTGACGCCCTCAAATTTTCGGTAGATTCACAACGAGTTCCGGGGCGTTTTCTGATCCTGGGTTCCACCGAGTTCTCGAAGCTGAGCCTCATCCGAGAGTCGTTGACGGGGCGCATGACTCGTTTGCGCCTGTATCCGCTGAACCTGGCTGAAGCCGTGGGCCTGCCGCCCAGTGCTGCAGCATCGCGAACACTCGTGAATGCCGCGCCACGGGCGACTCGAGTGCAGCTCCTGCATCATCTGGATCGAGGTGGAATGCCCGGCATGTTTGCGGTTCGCGACCGCAGTGACCGCGAGTCACTTCAAAGAGACTGGCTCGATCTGACAGTGGAACGAGATGCCCTGTTGTTTCCGAAGCTGAAGGTGGATTCAGACTTGTGTCGCGCCATTCTAGAAAAGGTGGCCCAGCTCGAGCAGCCGGATGCCGGAGCCATCTCCAGATCCTTAAAAAAAGACCTTCGACGAATCAAGACTCACCTGGAGGTGTTGAGTTCGTTATTTGTGCTGCACGCCCTGCCACCCCACCCTGCTGGCACTGGAAAGCCCTTGTACTTCTTGTGTGACGTGGGTTTCGCCAGGCTTTTAGGAGCCAGCTTCGAACGGCAACTGCACACCTGGCTGATTCAAGAGCAGCTTTCGCAGCGCTCGTATCGCGATTTGCGCGATTCAAAGCTCTCGTTTTATCGCACCCCGAAAGGCAGAGTCGTCCACCTTTTAGTCGAAGACTCCTCTGGCGTGAGCGCCGTTCAGGTTTTTCCCGAAGAGGCCGTGCTGGAGCGAGACATGGCGTTACTGAAAGGTTTGATCCAGAAACTCAAGGCTCGGCTCAAGCCTGAAAACGTCGAGCTCATTGGCCTCGCCGCCTCGCGCTTGTCGTTTTCTCCACCTCATGGATCTCGAAAAAGAATCGAGCTTTACCCCTGGGAGTCGATCGCCTAGCAGAAGGGGTATCCGCCCGTCAGACTTTCCAGAATGCCCCTAGTCAAACCCTATGAATCCACGACATTCAATGTCTTCTATTCATAGGGTTTATACCTTACCCAACCGCGGTCCACGGCAGGATCGTGATCTTGTTCTCGAGACGATGGACGTGCAGGCACGGAGCGAGGACGAAAACCGGAATCGAGGGGTTTCGGCGCCTGAAGGCTTCGGCTGCGCGAAGGCGGTAGGTCGAGGGCACCTCTTCATCGCAAAGCAGAATGCCGTAGGCATGGGCCTTCGATTCGACGACAAAGTCGAGTCGCGACCCCTTGCTCGACACCGCATAGAAAATGTCGGGGCGGACCGAACCTGAATAGCTGAACTGCGAGAGGCATTCGTTCAGGAACCAGACCTGGAGGCAGCGCTCGGGTGAGGCGCCGAGAGCGCGGGCGATGCCCGAATCGAAGAGGTAGAAGAGTGGCTTGCCGACGCTCGTCTTGTAGGGCTCGATTTCATACAGGACGAAAAGCGCCTGAAGTGCCTCAAGATAGGGCTCAATCTGTCGCGGGGTCTTACCCAGCGATCGCGCCACCTCGAGTCGACTCGGGGTCTCGGCTCGTGCGACGGCACTCAAGATCCGCCGGGCCAGCTCGGGATTGAACCGAGGAATCGCAAAGCCAGCGAGATCGCGCATGCAGGTGGTCTCGATCCAGGCGTCCAAAAGGACCTCTCGGGCTGCTTCGTCACGAACGGCAAAGGCTTTCGGCATTCCGCCGCGTTCGACCCAGCGCTGAACATCGCTGAGCTTTCGCGATGGGACGGATCTGATTCGGGCGGGGTCAAGCAGGGGATATGCGGGTTTGAAGTCGAGCACCTCGGCAAGATTCAGCGGAAAGAGTCGAAGCGGCGCGATTCGCCCGGTCAGTGACTCGCGAATACCGGTCCTCTTCGAGAACTCCGTCGAGCCCGAGATCGCAAAGCGCCCGGGGCGCCGATCTTCGTCCACTTCGGCCTTGATCGTGTCAAAAAGAACCGGCGCCTTCTGGACTTCGTCGATACAGACGGTCTGGGTGGATTCCGACTCGAGCCCCTGGAGGAAGAGACTCGGCTTCTGCGAGGCCTGCCGACGCACCTCTTCTCGGTCGAGCGTGACATAGCTGGTCTTGCGCAGCTCGGGCAGCAGCTCGCGCAGGAGGACGCTCTTTCCAGTCTGGCGAGCGCCCAAAATGCCCACCACTGGAAACAGCTTCAGCCTCTTTTCGAGCAGGGACAGCAGGGCTCTTTTTCGCTGGTGGGGCATGAATCAAGGATACCAAGTACCTCCGATTCCTGCAAGTTTCGGCAAAAATCGGAGGTACTTATAAGATGGTATCCGATTATACCCCTGTAAATTCGGGAAGCACCCTTTTAAAATTTACAGGGGTACAAAAGGTACCGGATACCTTTTTATTTCAGCAGCTCGCGAACCTGGTCGATCGGAATGGCGTGGGCCGCGTGACCGGCGACGCCTTCCATCGTGTCGGCCGCAAAGAGCGCGTTTAGGATCGCCTCTTCGGTGGCCTCGATCGCGGCGCCGTAGAGCGGATCCACTGCGGTGTCCTTGAGGATCTGCACCGAGTAGAGCGGCTTCGTGCTCTCGCGCGGCACGCGGTTGGCCGTCGAGAACGCGAGCATGATCTCGCCGGAGCCGTGCGCGGCCATCGAGCCGACGCGGCCCACGCCGAGGCCCATGCGCTTGGCCAGGCGCTGAAGCTGGTGCGAGAGCAGAGGCGCATCGGTGGCGAGCACCGCGATGATGCTGCCGTAGTTTTTTTCGCGGCGCGAGCGGCCCTCGAACTGTGGTTGCAGCGCGCGGCCGATAGGCTTGCCGTCGATGCGCAGGTCGCGCATCACGCCAAAGTTGCTCATGACGAGCACGCCCACCGTGTAGGTGCTTTCAAAGATCTTCACGCGGCGCGAGGAGGTACCGATTCCTCCCTTGAAGTCGCAGGTAATCATTCCGGTTCCGCCGCCGACCGAGCCTTCAGCCACGGGCCCGGTCGAGGCCTTCTCGATCGCCTCGACGGCATGCGAGGGCTTGACGTGACGGCCAATGATTTCGTTCAGCCACGAGTCGTCGCACTCGCCCACCACCGGAATCACCACGTCGTGGATGTTGCCGATCTCGGGATGATTTTCAGTCATGTACTGCACGACACCCTCGCCGCACGCTCCGACGGCCAGAGTGTTCGTCAGCAGGATCGGGGTTTCGATCAGACCCCATTCATTGATCTGTGTCAGGCCTGCAAGCTCGCCCGCACCATTCAAGACAAACGCGCCGCCCATGACGCTGTCCATGAAAACGTCGCCATTGGCAGGTACGATCGCCGTCACTCCCGTGCGGGCAATGGTCTTGCTGCCGCGCGAACCGCTGCCGCGAATGATCGTGGAATGGCCGACGCGAACGCCCTCAACGTCCGTGATGGCGTTCAACGGACCCGGTTCATAAAAGCCAATCTGGATGCCGAGGTCGCGCGCCCGACATCGGGGTGTCTTCTTGATTTGTGGACTCATCTCAGGCCTTCAGCTCGAGGTTTTTCTTTTCTTTGTAGCGGCGAATGGCCGGAGCCATGATTTCACCGATCAGCTCACGGTAACCGATGCCGGCACTCTCGGCAATCAAGCACAGATCCGACCAGCCGGGAGTCAGGCCCGGAAGCGGATTGCACTCGATGAAGTTGACCTGCCCGCGAGCATCAATGCGCAGGTCGATGCGCGCGAGGTCGCGGCAGCCGAGCGCCGCAAACACCTTTCGTGAAATGCGCTCGATCGTTTCCTTGAGGCGCGGCTCGATCTGCGCGGGACGATCGTAGCGAACCTCGTCGTTCGAGTTCAGCTTGTGCTGGTACGTGTAGACGGGGTTCGGATCCTTGTCGGGCTTCGTGAACACGATTTCCATGGGCGGCAGCACGCGCGGGCGACGCTCGCCCAGGAGCGCCACCGTGAACTCGCGTCCCGGCAGGAACTCTTCAACAAGTGCCGGCTGGCGGTAGCGCTCGATGATGAACGCCGCTTTTTCGCGAAGCTCAGCTTCGGAGTGCGCCACACTCGTGCCGATCACCCCCTTCGAGCTGCCTTCGGCCACGGGCTTGATGATTGCCGGAAAATGAATGTCCTTGTTCAGGCGCTCCTTGCCCGTGTGCATGAGCTGGAACGCGGGGGTCGGCACTCCCGCCTGCGCCACGATGCGCTTGGCGAGGCCCTTGTCGAGGGCTAGCGCCAGAGTGGCCGCATCTGATCCGGTGTAGGGAATATCGAGGAGCTCGAGCAGAGCCGGCACCTGAGATTCGCGATTTCGTCCGCGCATGCCTTCGGCAATGTTGAAGACGACGTCGACGTCTTCGGGATGGATTCGCGTCGGAAGATCGGGAGTGGCCTCGAGGTCAATGACCGTATGGCCGTAGGACCGAATCGCCTCGCGAATGGCTTCCAAGGTCTTGGGCGAGTCAAACTCGGCCTCCTGGTCGGTCTTGACGTCTTCGGTCGGCGTGATGCGCTTCTGGTTGAAGGCAAAGCCCACCCTCAAAACCTGCTTCTGGCGGCGATTGCCGTTTCCGGAGTAGCCGATGCCGTAGCGGCGGCAGGTGGACTGAAGCACCTTCTCGAGAACCTGCTCGGTCTTCGTGAGGCCAGCCGCAGCGGCGGCGAGGTAGATGCCGGCGCCGGGCTCGAGGCTTGGCAGCGCGTTGACTTCGATGAAGAAGACTTCGCCGTCGTCGGTCACTCGGTAATCGATGCGACCCAGATCGCGAACGCCGAGCTTCTCGAAAACGACTTTCGACTGCTGCATCAGGCGCGAGTAGACCGGATCGGCCTTCGGCATGAGCTTGACCGAGACGTGGTCCGACAGCTCGTTCTTGAGCGTGTAGTCGTAGAGCTGGAACTTTCGCTGCGCGGTGATGGCGGCATCAAAGACGTACTCGATCGGCGAGAGCACCCCTGACGTGTCTTCCGAGACCCCTTCGATCATCGGCACGGCGATGTCGCGGCCAAGGATGTATTCCTCGACCAGCACGCCGCTCGAGTAGTTGGCCAGCAGGATCGCGGCGCGCTTTTCGAGCGCCGCCTGGTCCTCCACGATCGAATCGACGGTGATGCCCTTGGAGCTTCCTTCGAAGTTCGGCTTCAGGATCAGCGGAAAACGAAGCGTCTGGCCCGAGAGCTCAGCCAGCTCGCGGATGAAGAGCGAACGCGGCGTGCGCATTCCCGCCTCCTCGACGACTTTCTTGGTGAGTGCCTTGTCGAGCGTCAGCGTGCAGACGTAGGCGTCAGAGCCGGTGAAGGGCACGCCGATCTGCTCGAAAATACCCGGAAAAAATGCTTCACGAAAGCGCCCGCGATGGCCTTCGGCCGTGTTGAAGATGATCTGCGGCGAGAGCGCCTCGAGCCTCGCGATCGTGCGCGACGCCGGGCCGCTGACTTCGACGGCTTCAACCTCATGGCCCAGGCTTTCGAGCGACTTTCGGATCGCCGCCACGGTCTCCGGCGTATCGAACTCGGCTTCGGATTCGGCAGAGCTGGTCTTCAGGTTGTGCGTGAAGGCGATTCTCATATTCGCACGTTTAAACGATTTGCCGATGATGTCTAGAGGCGAGTGTGTCGTGCCGGACTCGCCCGCGGCTGACCCGAGATTCCGTAACGAGAAATTGTCCGGAATGACACTCTCGCGGCGGCCTTCTCTGCTGCCGAAAGGAGTGGTGGACAGGAGAATTTTCATGCGCAGATCAGCTTGGCTCGCGACGGCAGTTGCTTCACTGCTCACCTTGATGACGGGCTCCGCCGGCCTGGCGGCAGGTTTTGATGACGACTACGACCGCCTCGATGGCCGCGGGCGCTCCGGCAAGAAGGTCAACGTCATCGAGTGGGAAGGCAATCTCGAGATCCACGTCTACCCGGGCGGAAGCACCAAGGGCCTGGCCCTGAAAATCGACGACCGCAATCCAGCCAAAAAGGTGATGGTCATCGGCTATCGATTCCACTCGAGCCCGGGAGAGCAGCTCGTGCGCCGGAACGTTCTGGGCATTCCGCTCGAAGCCGGCTTCAAGGTCTACCGCGACCCGAGAAGCGGAAAGGAATACGACAAATTCGTGATCACGAATTCGGCCGCAGGCACTCCGCTGGTCGCCTACCAGACCGA
>CAMAQA010000104.1 GCA_945860415.1 Bacteriovorax stolpii | reverse complement strand
CTTCTGGAGCTTCATCGGCGGACTGGTTTACCTCAGGTTCAAGTCCGAGATTCCGCAGAACGTCTTCTCGCAGCAGTGACTCGGCACGTGATTCGCTTGATTCCGCTTCATGCGAATCCTGGAGCAGACCCGCTCTCTTCGGCCTTTTCAGGCCCAGGCCCTCAAGATCTTGTACTCGGAATCACGAGTGCACCTCATCTGCATTGCCGCGACCGGTTCAGGCAAGAGTCGGATTTTCGAGGAGGCTGCCCGGATTCCAGACAATCCCGGAAGGTCAACGGCCACCCTGGTGGTCGCACCACTTCAGGCCCTGGTGCGACAGCACTCCGAGCGCTTATCGTCGCTTGGAATCCAACTGGTCGACGATCTCGAGTGCCGGAGCGAAAAACCTCGAGCACTGGTCCTCACTCCGGAGCGGCTCGCACGCAAGCTGGACCGAGGGATGAGGATTCCACCCGACTGCCTGCTGGTCGTGGACGAGTGCCACTGCATCGAGGACTGGGGCGCCAGCTTTCGCCCTGAGTTCAGGATTCTTCCGGATCTCGTCCGAAGATTCGGCATTCGAAGATCGCTCTGGCTCTCGGCAACCCTTCCTGGCGAGGCAAGAGCCTCGCTTCTTCGAGCACTTCCGGCCGAGGTGAGGGAACTTGGGGAGTTCTCGATGAACCCCTTGCTGCAGGCGTCTCGGGTGCGCGTCACCTGGCCGAATCGCCCGGAGTTCGTCCGCAGGTGGCTGGAGCGCGAGAACTCGCCGGGCATTCTCTTCTGCAGCACTCGTGGACAGACGACCGACGTCGCACGCCTGTTGGGCTCCTGGTGCGGAAACCCATCGCAGGTTGCTGCCTATCATGCCGGAATGTCGGTCGAAGAACGACTATCGGTCGAACGGGGAATTCGAGAGGGACGAATCCGATGGATCGCGGCTACTTCCGCCTTCGGAATGGGAATGGATGTATCCGCCCTGCGCTGGGTGATCCTCTGGCAGGTTCCATTCAGCGTCCTGGACCTTGCGCAGATGCTGGGGAGAGCGGGCCGAGTTCCGGGCGAAAAGGCGCGCGCGTTTCTTCTCTGGGACGACACGGATTTTCTGTGGCTGAAAAACCTGATTTCCAGGCCGGCAGCCGAGGCACTGGAACGAGTGTATCGAGACAGCCAACCACTGAACTCCGTGCTTCATGCCCTTTTCACGCCACCGCTTTGACTGCCGGGAGTGCGAAGCATCGCGGTCACGTGTTTTTTTGTCATTCGAGCCCGAGTTGTTTACTCTGGAGAAGAATGCCGACTCAGGCCCTTTTTCCTCGAATGAAATGGATGGCGCGAGGCCTCGTTTCGCCGCTGGTGGCGGCGGTGATCGTCTTGTGCGCTTCCGATGTCGAGGCTGCCGTTCGTCCCCAGGCGGTCGTAGGCCGAGCCGCAAAGCCGCTTGCCGGCCTCAAATTCTCGAGCCAGCGCTTTCCGATCATCATCCGCGAAAAGTCCGATGGGCAGTTCCAGCTTCTGGTTCGAATCGCCGGACGTTTTGAGTCGCGGAAATCGAAGCTCCTCCTGGACTTCGAGCCGGTTGCCGTCGAAGGGGGTCAATTTGAAATCGAGCGGGCCATTCGCGATGCGACCACCGCCCTCGAATTCTCCACCGTCAACCTGACGGGACAGATCCAGACTGAGACAGTGATGCTGAAAAGTGATCCTCCGAACCCTGTTCGAGAGATCCTGAAAAGTCTTCAGGCAGAGACCTCGTCCATTGGCGTGGGCCTCAGCGGCGCCCTCATGAATTACCAGGACAATGCCGGCGAAAAGTTCCAGCAGTTCGGCATTGCAGGAAAGCTGTCGTACTCGAAGTTCCTCACTTCAAACCGCAGGCATGTTGCCGCAGCCAACATCTATCGGACGTTCCTTCCACTGAGCGGCAATGATACCGGGCTCCGGTTTTACCTGCTCGGAGCGAACCTGAGGTACGGCTACTTTCTCGGACAGTCTGCGGGCTGGAGATTCTGGATTTATGGCGGATATTTTTACACCACCACTTTTTCGCCCGGTGGCAGGATTGGGTTCACCAATCTGCTGGGGCCGCAGATCTATCCGATGGCGTCGCGTCAGCTCAGCAGGCGCGACAGCATTTCCACTTACTTCAAGTTCGCCCCGCTGTACGGGCTGGGCGACCTCTCCAGCCGCGAGATGGCCTATGGAGTGTCGTACACTTATCGGCCGCTCACCGGCCTCAGTATGTCGCTTTCGCTGGATTACAGCCAGATCAGGCTCAGCGCCGGACAGGCCGATATCCGGCTCGGCAGCACGGTCCTGGGTTATTCCGTAGGATTTTGATTTTGTAATGGTCGGGATGGCGGGATTTGAACCCACGACCCCTTGCACCCCATGCAAGTGCGCTAGCCAGGCTGCGCCACATCCCGACCTTTCAGGAAGGCCTGAACCTAAAGTTTTCCATCACGAGAGTCAAACCGAAACTCCGGCCGCCCGGGCCGGATTGCCGCTCAAATCGCGGCCGCTCTCAGTCGGCGCAGGAAGGATCTTCTCGAGCTGCTCTGGGCCGGAGCCACTTCGACCAGCTCGGATTCCGCCAGGATCGCCCGCAACAGATCACGATGGAGATCGTGTCCGGAACGATGGAGCTGGATGCGCGCTTCGATCAGATGCCCTGCCAGAGCGAAATCTCCCAATGCATCGAGGACCTTGTGACGAGCAAACTCGTTTTCGTATCGGAGGCCTTCGGGATTCATCACTCCCCTGTCATCGAGAACCACTGCGTTATCGAGCGATCCGCCGAGAGCCAGCCCCATCTTCTTGAGTGCCTCGACTTCACGAAGAAAACCAAAGGTCCGCGCGGAGCCGAACTCCTGAAAGGAGGTCTGTCCATGGATGTAGCGAAAATTCTGGTAGCCGATTGCATGATGGTCGAAGTCGACCGAGGCCGAAACATCCAGCACGGATGACGGCTCCGCAACGCCCCACTTCTCGCCAGACTTGATTTCCACGCGCCTTTGAAGCTTCCAGACTTTGAGCGGGGCAGTCTGCACCTGCACCCCGATACGCTCCAGAGCGACAAAAAACTCATTCGAGCTGCCATCGGAGATCGGTACTTCCGGGGCATCCAGCTCGACTCGAGCATTGTCTATTCCGGCGGCGAACAGGGCACACATCAGGTGCTCGACGGTGCTGACGGTGGCGTTTTCACGTCCGATGGTCGTCGCCATCCGCGTGTTGACGACAAAATCCACGAGAGCGGGAATTTCCGGGGAACCATGAAGATCGGTCCGAACGAACCGGATTCCGCTATCGGCTGGAAGCGGATGAATCCTCAGGGTCACTTCGCGCCCCGAATGAAGTCCGATTCCTTTCCATTCCAATGTCGTCTTGAGAGTTCTCTGGCGTTTCAACACAACCCGTTACAACGCAAGTTCCATGCCTTGCGGCGCGACAGGATTTCACTTTTCTGAAAACTGCCGCCTCATGATAATCTTAAAGAATTCAATGCCTTAGCGCTTCCGACCAAACCTTGACGGATAGACCTGCGAGGCTTTGCGCCTCCTGTCTCCTTTCCGACACATTCCAAAGCCCTTCAGTGTGCGATTTATTCAACACTTTACTCGAAGAGCGCACCCTGGGGAGATGCCTTCGAGAGGAACGGAAAGCCCAGATGCTCATGGGCCAGCCGAGTGGCCAGGCGTCCTCGAGGCGTTCGCTGGAGAAACCCCTCCTGGAGCAAGTAAGGCTCATAGACGTCCTCGAGCGTGTCGCGTTCCTCGCCCAGAGCCGACGCCAGAGTCTCGATGCCCACAGGTCCGCCATCGAACTTCTCAATGATCGTGACCAGGAACTTCCGATCGAGCGGATCAAGACCTCGCCCGTCCACTTCGAAAAGCTGGAGTGCATCCTGGGCCACCCGGAGCGAGACGACCGAAACCTTGGCGCGGACCTGGGCATAATCGCGAACACGCTTGAGCAGGCGGTTCGCGATTCGAGGCGTCCCTCGCGAGCGCCGCGCAATTTCAGCCGCACCAGCGGAATCGATCTGGAGCCCAAGAAGCTTTGCGCTGCGATCGACGATCTTCTGCAGCTCGGAGACCGGATAGAAGTCGAGGCGGAGCGGCACGCCGAAGCGATCGCGAAGCGGACTCGAAAGAAGGCCCGTGCGGGTCGTTGCTCCCACCAGCGTGAATTTCGGCAGGTCGATGCGCAACGTGCGCGCACCCGGACCCGGATTCATGATCAGGTCGAGCTTGAAGTCCTCCATCGCAGTGTACAGGACTTCTTCGATCACCTTCGGCAGCCGATGAATTTCATCAATGAAGAGAACATCTCTCGGCTGGAGATTGGTCAGCAGTGCCGCGAGATCTCCCTTTTTTTCCACGTTCGGGCCGCTCACGGTGTGGATCGCGCTTCCCATTTCACGCGCGACGATATGGGCGAGCGTGGTCTTGCCGAGCCCGGGAGGTCCGGCCAAGAGCACATGGTCGAGCGAATCACCACGGAGCCTCGCCGCTTCGATGAAGAGGCGGAGATTCTCCTTCACTTTTTCCTGGCCGACATACTCGTCCAGGTGCTCCGGACGAAGCCCCTTTTCAGACTCGGGCTCATCCCAGTCGCCCAGGTCGGGGCTGGCCATTCGAGCTGCTTCTGTGTCGAGAGACTTGTTTTCTGCCATGATCGCCTCCGTTTTAGCGCAGCTGCTGAAGCGCCCGACGAACCACTTCTTCAGGCTTCCATCCCGCTGCCAGATCGGCAGCCAACTCCTCGGTCTCCATCCGCTTCAGCACGGAGAGAACCTCGTTGTCGCGAAACCCCAGCTGGACGAGAGCTTCGCGCGCATCGGAAAATGCCCTCATGGCGAAGCCAACTGCCGGAGCCACAGGCTTGGCAGGAGCTTTCGCGCTCTGCACTGGAGTTGTCGCAGCATGGGCCATCAGGTCGGGGCGCTTCTTCAGCACGTCAGATAGCTCGAGAACGATCCGCTCAGCAGTTTTTTTGCCCACTCCCGGAATCTTCTGCAGGCTTCCATGGTCGCCCGATAAAATCGCGCTCACCAGGCTTCCAGGGGACATTCCGGACAGGACGGCGAGCGCGCCCTTGGGTCCGATACCGTTGACACCCAGGAGCAGCAGGAAGAGCTCCTTCTCCGTACGACTGACAAAGCCGTAGAGATCGAGCGCGTCTTCGCGCACATGGGTGTGAATGTGGATGTCGAGCGACGATCCTACAGCAAGCGATGCTGTTTCAGCCCCCTGCGGAAGGGCCAGCTGGTAGCCCACTCCACCGACCAGGAGCAGGACGCGATTGTCCGTAATGTCCAAGACTTCGCCGCGCAAAAAGCCGATCATGCGGCCAGCTAATCAGGATTTTTTCGAGAAGTCCACGCGTCTGCGGTCGCCGACCACTTCGGGCGTGAGGCCCAGCAGCGCGGCCAGACCCTTGCCCTTTCTCGAGGATTTCCGGGCAGATTTGGCCATTCCAGCGAGTGCGGATTTGGCCTGGGTCGCTGCACCTCCGAGAAACTGCTGGCCGTGGCAGACCGCGAGCGCCAGTGCGTCCGAAGAATCGGCAGTGGCGAACTCCTGCCGGCCCAGGATCATCTCGAGCACCCGGGCCACCTGCATCTTGTCGGCCGTGCCGCTTCCGACCACGGCGCGCTTCACCTCGGTCGGGCTGTATTCCACGATTTCCAGTCCCTTGAGCGCACCGCAGACGATCACCACTCCACGCGCCTGTCCGAGCTTCAGCGATGAGACGGCGTTCTTGGCAAAAAAGACTCGCTCGACCACGAGGATGTCGGGCTTGAGGCGGTCGATGATTTCGGTGAGTCCCAGAAAAAGATCCAGAAGCCGCTGCTCCAGCGCCACTTCCTGTTTGCCCGACGTGCTGGCGAGCTTGAGTGTGCCGTGCTCCACCGCGGTCATCTGGCGGCCGCTCAACTGCACGCAACCAAATCCAGTCAGGCGCGATCCGGGATCGACTCCGAGAATCCTCATCAGCGAAGCCTCACTGGATTGCCCGATCGTAGAGGCGATACACCTTCGTGCGCTCGCCGCACATCATCTGGAGTGCGCGATTCATCGCGCGATTGTCCTCGAGGATCCACGACGCCTCTCCAACCGGATAACCGGCCGCAGGACCGCGCTTGAGGTACTCGGTGTAGAAGAGCGGACCCAGGCTGAAGTTGCGGAACGCCTTCTTGATGCCGAGGGTCAGGATTCGACACCTATTGATCGTCTGCGCACGGCCTGGTCCCTTCAGGTGCCACAGCAGCTTGAAAATGCCCGTCGGAAGGAGCTTTCCATCCGGAATCTTCCGGAACGCCTGGTTGACATCCGGGAGCGTGAGACCAAAACCCGCCGGCTCTCCGCGTACTTCGGCTATCAGCAG
>CAMAQA010000103.1 GCA_945860415.1 Bacteriovorax stolpii | reverse complement strand
GCACGGCGGCGATACTCGCGTCCCGACGGATGATCTGCAAGCATAGCGTTAGATGCGCCGCGGCTTGCTCATCAAATCAGATCAACCCACCCGGTGGCCGGAGGAACCAAATAAAAAGGCCTGCTACGCGCCGGGCGAAGCAGGCCCATTACTCTTCAGGCGGACCTCAATCACCAGGCTGTCAGCTTCAGGTGAACGAAACCCTCACCCGTCGTATTGCGGGCGCAGACCAGCCCGAGGAAACGCCTCGGATCGTTCCGCAGCTCGCGCGCCTCCACGGCAGGTTTGAATTTCATGCAGGCATCGAAGGTGGAATACTTCTGCGGGATCAACTGACTCCCGTCGATTCGCGACTCCAGCGCAAGCGCGACCATGCGGGTGGCGTACTCCCCCTGCTGGCACTCGACCAGAGCCTGGGCTGAAGCCCTGCCGTAGATCGCGGACACATCGACGAGCTGCTCTGCGCACTGATTCGAAGCCTGAAACCACGCCACTGTTTCCAGCTTCGTCGGAATGGCGTACTCGGCGTAATAGAGAAGCCTGCGTCCGTCATTGAGCCGGACATCAGCTTTCCTCGAAGCGAGCTCCGCTGCGAGCCACTGAATCTGGCCACTCGAGAGCTGTTCACCCTTCCTGAAATATCGGCCAAAATCGGTGGAAATGAGCTCCTTCTTCGCAGAGCCGAAGCCCTGGATCACGAGGTAGAACGCATCGCTGTACTGACCCTCATCCGGAAGACAGGCCACGAAAAGTCCGGAGACTCCCGCGTGAGCCTCGAAAGCGGCGATTTCCGCCGGGCGTGCCGCAAGACAGGCGTCCAGAGTCGCGAACGCGCCGTAGTAGGCAGCCGACTCGAAACCATTGACGTCTGAACCATAGACAGCCGAAGCAAGCTGCACATGCTCTCTGGCCGTATAGTCGACGGCCAGGCTGTAGACTCGATATTCGCCGCGAGAAGAATCCGAGGAGAACTCATTCACGCAGTCCACTGCATCGACCTTCTCGACCCCAGGAGCGGACTGGAAGAGAACCGACACGCGAGCTGCACGAGCCCTGCACTCCAATCCCGAGGCTTCAACCGGCAAGACGACCGAGTACTTCGCTGCATTCGCCCACCCGGAGAAAGCCAACCCCAACAGCATGACCAATACACGTGTTTTCATGCCTATGAGTCACCATAGCCGGCTGGTGAAAGCAAGCCGCATAGGGCCGCCGGTGAAGGACGGTCAGGCCTTCAACACGCCGCGCTTGATTTGATCGCGCTCAATGGCCTCGAAGAGCGCACGGAAATTTCCTTCGCCAAAACCCTTGTTGCCCTTGCGCTGAATGAACTCGAAGAAGAACGGTCCGACGATCTCTTCAGAAAAGATCTGGAGCAGATAGCCTTCGCCTTCGCCGTCGATGAGGATACCCAGCTCTTCCATTTCGCCGAGATCTTCGGTCACGCCGGGAACACGGGCCGGGATCGCTTCATAGTACGTGTGCGGGACGGTCAGGAACTTGAAGCCACTCTTGCGCAGGTTTTTGAGTGTCGCCGGAAGCTCATCGACGAGAAGCGCGAGGTGCTGCACGCCCGGGCCCTTCATGCGGTTGCAAAACTCCTGAACCTGGCTCGCCGGCTCGGTGGCCTGATTGATCGGGACGATGATCTTGCCATCGGACGACTGAACGACATCGGACGTCAGGCCGGTCCGACCGGTGCGAATGTCGAAGTGCCGCGTCACCGTGAAGCCGAAGACTTGTTTGTACCATTCCACCCAGTGCGGCATCTCGCCGATACCCACATTGTTTGTGAGGTGATCGATGTGGCGAATACCAAAGGGCGCTGGGCTTTCGAGACGCGATGCCACCAGACCTTCATCGAAAAGAGCCGGGCCCTTCTCGCCATTCGGAGCCTTGCGCTCAATGAACGCATAGCGCACGGATGCAGGAGTCCAGATTTCCGAGCGGACCACGACTCCCTCGGCGCTTTCATAACGCTGGGGGGCCATTGCCGGGCGAGCGCCCCGCTTTACGGTCTCTTCATAAGCCTTCGTCGCATCATCAACATCGACAGCGAGGACACAGATGCCCTCTGCATGCTTGCGCAGGAACTTCACGGTTTCCTGCTGCTCGGACAACGACGAACCGTCAGGCTGGGTGAACATCACCCGGAGCATGCCCTGCGCGTAGAGCACCGACTTCGTGCCCTTCTGCTTCAGGTAGCGCTCGCCAATCTTTTCAAAACCCATGCGCTCGTAGACACTTCCGTGGGCAGAAATGTCATTGACGATGAATTCGACGTGGTCAAATCCCTGGTTCTGGATCTTCATCCTTCCCCCTTATTGAAGCGTGGTTTTTTCGGAAGCAGCCAATGGAATCGTGCCGGTACGGATCATGTCCTCGACCGCCATCGACATCCGCGAGTGATTATCCGAATCCATGTAAGTATATCCGTGAAGGACGCCTTCATAAAAGTTTTGGAGATCGACGCCTTCTCTCGGCTTGACTACCCCCTCGCGCACGCGAGCGTCGATCTGTTCCTTCACCTTCTTCTCAAGATCGGTAGCGGAGTACTGGATCCATGAGAGGACGCCTGCAATGTTGTTACCCTTGATCACCTCTTCAATGTAGTAACCGCCCGGCTCAGTCTCATCGAGGAATACGTGAACCTCGTTGACGCGACCAAACAGGTTGTGCAGATCGCCCATGATGTCCTGGTAGGCCCCCATCAGGAAGAAACCGAGGTAGTACGGTTCCGTCTGCTTCAAGGCATGGAGCGGAAGGGTGTCCTTGATGTCGCGGAGATCGATGAACTTGCAGACTTTTCCATCGGAGTCGCAGGTGATGTCGACGAGCGTAGCGTCGTTGACAGGCTGCTCGTCGTGGCGATGGATCGGCACGATCGGAAACAGGTGCTGGATCGCCCAATGATCCGGCATGGACTGGAAGAGCGAGAAGTTGCAGAGGTACTGGTCGGCCAAGTTCTTGCCGAGCGCCTCGACCTCATCGGGAACGTACTTCAGCCCCTGGGCATTCTTGTGGATGACCTTGCAGATCTGCCAGAAGAGCTGTTCGACCTTCGCCTTGTCTTCAAGCGAGAGGAAACCCAGCTTGAACATGCTGAGCGCCTCTTCCTTGCGCTGAACAGCATCGTGGTAGTGCTCGAGCAAGTTTTTCGCCGAAAGGTTCTGCTTCAGGTAGCGCATCTCCCTGACGACATCGTCCTCGTCCGGAGTCTCGCCGAGCTCCATCGGAGTGGCGCCCACGGCGATGTTGCCGAAGCAGTTCACCAGCAGCACGGAATGGTGTGCGACCAGCGCGCGCCCGCTCTCGGAAACGATGTGCGGGGTTTGCACCTCTTCTGCGTCGCACACCTCCTTGATCGAGTAGACGACGTCACTGACGTACTCCTGGAGCGAGTAGTTGATGGAGCTGTCAAAGCTCGTGCGCGAGCCGTCATAGTCCACCCCCAAGCCACCGCCAACATCGAGGTACTGGAGATTCACGCCCATCTTTCGGAGCTTCGAGTAGATGCGCGAACCTTCCTTGACGGCGTCCTTGATGGTCTTGATGTTCGTCACCTGCGAGCCAATGTGGAAGTGCAGGAGTTTGAACGAATCGTTGAGTCCTTCGCGACGAAGCACCTCGACGGCATGGAGGATCTCTGGAGTGGTCAGGCCGAACTTGGCGAATTCGCCGCCGCTCGACTCCCACTTGCCGCTTCCCTTCGAATAGAGTTTCGCGCGCACACCAATGAGCGGCACGACGCCCATTTCCTTCGCCACGGCGATGACCTGGTAGAGTTCGGTCAGCTTCTCGATGACGATGATGACCTTCTTGCCGAGCTTGACGCCCATGAGCGCGGTCTTGATGAAGCCGTAGTCCTTGTAGCCGTTGCAGATCACGAGCGCGTTCGGAGCCGTGTTCATCGCGATGACGGCCGTAAGTTCGGCCTTGGAACCCGCTTCGAGTCCGAAGTCATACGGGCGACCAGCATCGAGGATCTCCTCGACGACTTCGCGCATCTGGTTCACCTTGATCGGATAGACGCCCTTGTACTCGCCCTGGTAACCGAACTCGGCGATCGACTTCCGGAAAGCTTCGTTCAGCGAAACCACGCGATGACGAATGATGTCCTGGAAGCGGATGAGGACGGGAAGGCCAAGGCCCTGCGACCTCACTTCATCGACCACGGACTTGAGGTCGATTCCTGGCCCTTCGCCGCGACGCGGATGGACCGTTAGGTTACCGCTCGGGTTGATGCTGAAATACTGGTCTCCCCAGTTCTCGATATTATAAAGCTTGAGCGAGTCGGAAACAGACCAGGTTTTCATCGCAGCACTACCCTCCCAGGCAAAAACTCAGCAGGAAAACGTTTGCAGCGATTTATCACTCGGGGGTGAGGACTGAAATGAGAAATTGAATACGCGCAGGACTGTAAGCCGGGTTCTGTCTTCGCCGGCCCTTGCGAGCCTTTGGAGATGATCATTCCTCTAGGGCGGGGATTACTCCACGCCTCGTCAGCAGCCTTACCCGGGGACGGGATAAGCACCCAATGTCCCCCTATTTGGCCTTGCTCCAGGTAGGGTTTGCCGTGCCCGCCCTGTCACCAGTGCGGCGGTGGGCTCTTACCCCACCGTTTCGCCCTTACCGAGGCCCCGAAAGGCCCAGGCGGTTTGCTTTCTGTTGCACTTTCCGTCAACCAGGCCTCACGCCCTGGTTGCCTGGCCGTTAGCCAGTACCTTCGCTTATGGGAGCCCGGACTTTCCTCCCGCGAGCCGTTGCCGGCCCGCCAGCGATCATCCGTCCTGCGCGTTGCTTCTGTGTAACACGTTTCTAGAACGAGCCAATCGTCTGAACGGGAATATTCAGCTCCTGGGCTTTCAAGCCCATGGCCCGAAGCCAGTCGCCCATGACCTGAAGGAAAAATCGCTCGCTCTCACGATGCCCCAGCTCGAGGACAGACATTCCGCGGAGTGCTGCAGTACGGGCATCGTGATAGCCGACCTCGCCGGTGATAAAAAGATCGCAACCTGCCGAAACCGCGCCAGAAACAAAGGAGCTTCCCTTGCCCGGCGTATAACCGATCCGCTTCACCCGGGCTCGCCCGGAGGATACTCCTTCAGCCGGCGTCAGGATGGCGCCCGAGGCCTCGAATACCTTGCCGACTTTCCTCACAAAATCGCGCAGCTCGGAAGGCTTCTTCAGGTCTCCATAAAACCCGTAGCCCAGGCCGGCCGTAAGCCCCTCGCTCGAGGTGCGCTGCTCGACCGAATAAACGTCGTAGGCGATCTCCTCATAAGGATGCGACTGTCGAAGCGCACGAAGGATGACGGGCTCCATGCCGGCCGGAAATACAGTCTCGAGGCGCACTTCCTGGGCGAACTGTAGTTCTCCGGGCTTTCCGAGGAATGGCTTCGTGGAATCGCTTCCTCGAAACCGACCCTGGCCCGAGGTCAGGAATGCGCAGGAATTGTAATTGCCGACATGGCCGGCCGAAGCCTCGGTCAAAGCAGAGTGGACGGCATCGACATGAGACTCCGGAACGAAGACGACCAGCTTCTTGAGTGTTCCGCCGGACTGCTCGATCATCCGACCCACGATGATCGCACCCAGTGCATCGGCGATTCTTCGCGGAACATCGAGCGCGCAGCGATCGAAGTTAGTGTGCGAGGAATAAACCGCGACGCCTTCGCACACCGCCTGGAAGACCAGAGATGAAGGTGTCAGGCGAGACAATCCGCGCGACTTCGGAAAGATGCACGGGTGATGGTTCACGATCAGGCGCGCACCCGTCTTTTTCGCCGCAGCAATCGCTTCCGCAGTAAGATCCACGCTGACGACCGCCGACGAAGTTCTCCAGGCCGGATCTCCTGCAAGCAGGCCGACGTTGTCCCAGGATTCCGCGGTGGACTCGGGCGCAAGACGATCCAGCACCTGGGCGATATCGCCCACCTGAAGGCGCCTGCTGCGCGGCTGAGTGGCTACTTTTCGATTGGAAATCCTGCGTTTGACCATGCCTGGAATCCTCCGCTGACGTTGACGACGCCGGTGAGACCCAGTCGATCCAAAGTTCTCGCCGCCATCTGGCTTCTTCGTCCGGACTGGCACGAGAGATAGATTTTTCCTGCTCCGACAAGGCGCTCCCAGTGAAGCGCCAGCTCGGAGAGTGGGATATTTTCTGTTCCAGGAATGCGTCCGCCTGCAAACTCTGCGGATTCGCGCACATCAATAAACAGATCTCCGCGAGCATGAGTATCCAGCTTTGGAGCGTACTTCTGCACGTTGATGGCAGGAACGCGCTCTAGATTCTGGAGTGCGGCACCGCACGCAGCAACCCCACTTCCGGTTCCGGTGCGGGGCAGCTCGCCAGGATCCGCAGAGAGATTGAATTCGATGAGCTTCAGCACGGCGTCGGTCAAGACCGCCAGTGACTCCTCGCGCTTCAT
>CAMAQA010000102.1 GCA_945860415.1 Bacteriovorax stolpii | reverse complement strand
CACCCGGAAAGGGTCACCACAGGAATCGAAAGTGTCCAGAGTGCCCGCATGTCTTGAGTGTATCCCTCGTAAGAGAGGGCCTCAAGGGAGGGGGCATGGGAGGGGGCAGTGCCCCAGGTCCGTGCTGACACAGTCCGCTGTCCGAAAGGCATCAAGAAGGGCCAAGATTTTGCCGATCTGTACTTGGATGAGGTCTCTCCTAAGAGTTCTTCGAAATAGCCGCGTGCTGTGTGCCGCGCTCCTGCTGAGCGCGGTGGCGCAGGACTCGTTTGCATCCGAAGTGTCGGACGGCCTCGCCAAGCTCGACGCGATCGTTCAGGAAACAGGCGATGCGGCAGCGTTTCTCGAAGACACTCCTGATGCCAAGGGTTTTCGAGATCGTTACTACGAACAATGGGTGTCGATGTACCCTCAGGGCGAGAGCCAGTTTCCTCGGCCCAATTTTGATGCGGTGATTTCTCAGGCCCGAAAAGCGGTGAAGGAGCATCCCGAGCTCGGGAAGAGGCTCTTTGAGACCACCGGGCTCGGTAAAACCTTTTCCGTGACGCTCGATGCGGAGAGCTCGGGGCTTGAGCTCAAGCAGGAGCAGTGGAAGAAATTTTACGAGAGTTGGAAGTCGAAGCTCGAGGAGAGATCGAAGCGCCTTCGGGCCCTCGATGAAAAGGCGCAGGAGAGCGAAGTCCAGCGACTGAGCTCCGATCTTGAGTCTGAGATTAAGGCCGAACGCGCCCGGATTGCAGCGCTTCCGAAGTCGTTGAAGCTCGAACGCGGCCAGGCGGAAGCGGAGCTTCAAAAACGACTCCTCAATGACCCGCGAACTCAAGAACTCGCCGCGTTCGCGGTGCACGAGAAGGTCTTTGGCAAGGACGGCGAAGCGATTCGAGATGTTCTCAACTCCGGTGATGCCGATCAGGTGCTGATCGGAATAAAGCAGGTGCAGCAGAAGGGCGCTCTCCCGGTACCCGAGATTCTGCATTCGCTCGTCCTCAAGAGCGCCGTACCTGCACTCGAACAACCGAAGCTCGAAGTGAATGCTTCCGGTAACGCACTCGAATCCGAACTCTTCAAGGTCAAACTTCGCAAAACGAACCGCGGCAAGCTCATTCCGGAAGGACGAGTGCCGAGGACGACGCTCGAGTTTCAATCGGTTCCGAGGCGTATTCATGGCCTTTTTAAGGGTATTGCCGTTCAAGAGTGCGTGGGTGGAGGGAGCTGTGATTACTTGAGCCCGGAGCGCTGGGGCACGGTCGCTCTTCAAGACAGCCAGCTTCATCTGGTGGTCGAGAACGGAAGCCTGACACCGGGGTTCACGCACGGGGTTCCGGTCAAGGTCGGTAACGATACCTTTCTTTCCATGGACATCCAGGCGCCGGCGCTCAACAAGACCGGAATTAAGAACGAGGGAGGCGCCATTTCGAAGCTCTCGGCTTATTCGCTGTGGATGAAGGAGCAGCAGAAACAGCTGCCCACGCCCTACCGCAAGGTATTGGTCGGTTCGAGTGATGCGATGAGCAATGGGGGTAATCGCCCGACCGTGACGACGAGCCCGTCGTATCTTTTTGGTCGATCCAAAGATCCTGCAGCCTCAGCAACGGCAGCCGATTCGCGGATGAAAGAGGTGCTTCTCAAACAGTCGGGAGGCCAGTCTCAGTACGGTTACGGTGGAAACCTCATCACCGAAACGACGGTGAAGCAAGCCGGAGCACTGACCCAGCTCGAACCGTCGCTGGAGAATCTGAGTGAAAAACAGGTTTTGGCGATTCTCGAAAGAGGAAGGCTCGAATTTCGAGAGGGGATTCTCAGGAGTGGTAGTCTTCCTGGGCTCGCAAAAAAATACCCTGGAGTCAGAAGCTCGGGCCAATACTGGGGCCTTCTTCGTTTCGGACTAAGTCACGAGGACCCCGTAGTGCGCAGGCGCGCCGCCGATTCGCTGAGGCGCGAGTCCGGGCCAGAGGCGCTGAAGGTCAAAGCCCAGGCGCTGAATCACCAGGACCCCGATGTGCGCTGGCGCGCCGCCTGGTCGCTTTCGAACGAGTCCGGTCCTTAGGCGCTGAAAGTGAAAGCCGAGGCGCTGAATCACGAGGACGCCAGTGTGCGCAGGCGCGCCGCCGTGTCGCTTAAGAGCGAATCCGGGCCAGAGGCGCTGAAAGTGAAAGCCCAGGCCCTGATGGATGATCACCCTTTTGTGCGCAGGCGCGCCGCCTTATCGCTTTCGAGCGAGTCCGGACAAGATGCGCTGAAAGTGAAAGCCCAGGCCCTGAATCACCAGGACCCCTATGTGCGCAAGTACGCCGCCGAGTCTCTTTCGAACGAGTCCGGGCCAGATGCGCTGAAACTTAAAGCTCTTGCGCTGAAGGACCCGGAGCACTTGGTGCGTGTTGCGGCCGCACAATCGCTGAATGGCGAGTCCGGTCCGGAGGCCGAACGGCTCCGACAGCTCGCCTTAAAGGATTCTGACCCGGATGTTCGAGCAGCTGCGGCCAAGCTTCAGCTTGCTTTGAAAAGCTCGGAGGTCCGAAACCCCGCGGACACGGTTTCGGTTGAAGAGGCTCGTCAGGCGATTGAAAAGCGGGTGAAAGCGCTTTCGGACGGACGATCGGCGCGCGACTTTCGCTTGTCGAAGGTCGACGTTCGATTTGACGAAAGGCTTCCTGAGGGCCTTGAGGCCCAGACCCGCCTGACTCCTGACCGCGTGGTGACGCTCTCGTTTCGTTTGGGCAAGGACGGCCGAGTGAGCCGCGAGGCGCTCGACGAAGAACTCCGACATCTCGAGCAGATTCGCAAGAATCCGGAGAAGATTCTGGCTCAGACTATGGGTGATGCAAGTCGGGTGGACGCCATGGAGGCCCAGATCAAGAAGGCCCGGGGAGTGGAGGCGTCGGGTGCTGCTGCCCAAGAGGCCGTGGAGTCGATCCAGCAGTTGAGTGATTCGCTGGCACCGCCATCGGATCCATTGTGTCAGGGGTGCCTGCCTGCCAGCGGATCAGCGTCTGTCGAAGGGGCTTCGCTCGAGGAGCTGGCTCGCAAGATGGCCGGCAAGACTCCCGAGCAGATGCGCCGGACGCCAGGCTTTCCGTCGGCCTGTCAGCGGCATTTTGGCGCGTTTTTTTGAGGCGATCGGCACTCACGTGAGGCCGGCTGGCCGCCAAAATGCTGACGAATCCCCACAACTCAAGCCCGCAGGCTCCCGGACCGAAAAGGCAGTGAGGAGGAGTTCACCATGGAATGGCGGACCACACACATGAACAGCTTTTTCCAGCTCTCAATGATGGCCCTGGGGCTTGCGGCGACGATTCCTTCGGCGCTTGCGGCCGGGGTTTTCGATCCGGATCACAAGGATCCGGTGTCGCGTTTCGGCGAGTACACCGACCATAACGGCCGGATCCTGAGATCCTCCGACATGGTTCGTTCGGACGATTCAGAGGATGTCGATTCGCCGGCCGTCGACTCGAGCCTCGTGCGGGCTCCTGCCTCGCTGAGAAGGGCCGACCGGAATACTGATCTCATCTCGACGCACTCGGCGGCGGCCCGCACGAGCTCGACCGACAGCGAACCTCAGCCGCTCGGCACTGCCCGCAGAAACGGCGTGCAGGAAGTCGCAGTCATCGCGGGTGACCTCGGATTCTTTCCGCGCACGGTCTTCGTCACGCAGGACATTCCGGTGCGCATGTACGTCACCGGAGCCTCGAAAAACTCACTCTGCATCATGATGGACAGCTTCAACGTGCGAAAGCAGATCAGGAATCAGTCGATCGAGGAGCTCAGCTTCACTCCCGACCATCCGGGACGCTTCCGCTTCTACTGTCCGGTCAACGGAGCCGAAGGCTACGTGGTCGTGCGCGAGTTCGGGCGAGAGGAATCCTGAGTGGGAGTTTTCGAACAGTCGGTTGCGACATTCCTCGCGCCCGTCAAGCACCTGCTGGAAGATGAGTCGGTGACCGAAATCCTGGTCAACGGCCCGAGCGAGGTCTTCATCGAGCGCAAGGGGCTGCTCGAAAAGACCGACATTCGTTTCCTCGACGAGCAGGCACTCCAGGCTGCGGTCCGGAACATTGCCCAGTCCGTCGGCCGACGCATCGACGAGGAGCATCCGACGCTCGACGCGCGCCTTCCGGACGGTAGCCGAATCCATGCCGTCCTTCCGCCGTGCTCGCGCCGGGGTACCAGTCTCTCCATCAGAAAATTCGGCAGCTTCGTGCCGACGTTTCCGGACATCATCGGCAAAGGCACGATATCGAAAGATGCGGCTCGGTTCCTCGACCTCTGCGTGTACCTGGGCAAAAACACGATCGTTTCAGGGGGCACCGGTTCAGGAAAAACCACGCTACTGAACGTGCTCGGCTCGCGCGTTCCGAAAACCCAGCGGCTTCTGGTCATCGAGGATGCTTCCGAGCTCAAGATCCAGGCCGATCACTGCATCTTCTTCGAGACCAAGGCACCCAATCCGCAGGGCAAGGGCGCCGTCACCATTCGCGATCTCATCAAGTCGGCCCTCCGTCTTCGGCCGGATCGCATCATCGTCGGCGAAGTCCGCGGCCCCGAGGCGCTCGATCTGATCACTGCCATGAACACGGGCCATGGCGGCTCGATGGGCACCACCCACGCCAATACTCCCTACGATGCACTCGTCCGCCTCGAGACCCTCTCCATGATGGGAGACACGAACGTTCCCGTGATGGCCATCCGCCGCCAGATCGCCTCGGCCATCAACATCGTCGTCCAGATCAAGCGCATGAACGACGGGTCGAGAAAGATCACGAACATCTCCGAGGTGGTTCCGGATGTCGACGAGCACGGTCGCTACAGCCTGCGCGACATCTACGCCTTCGTCCAAACGGGCAGGGCTCCGGACGGCAAGATCCTGGGCGAGCACGTGCCCATGGGCGTCCTTCCGTCGTTCTTTGATGAGATCGAGCTCAACCGCCTGCCGTTCCCCCGGGAACTCTTCCAAATGCCCGAGTGGGTCCGCCAAAAGATTGAGAAAATCGAGAACGTGGCCTAGAACTAAGGCCAATGCTCTACGACCTGATTGTCATCGGATCCGGGCCCGCCGGACAGAAGGCAGCCCTTCAGGGCGCCCGCGCGGGAAAACGAGTGGCCATTGTCGACGACCTGCCCATGCTCGGGGGGGCGTGCCTCCTCTGGGGAACCATGCCCTCGAAGTCGCTTCGCGAATCGGTTTATCGCTGGTCGCTCAGCTCTCGCGGCACCCTGGGACGTGAGTCCGAGGACGTCGGAGCCTCCACCCGCAAGGCCGCTCTACCCGACATGAAGCGCCTGCTGAAGCGCAAGAGCCGCGTGGTCGAGGACGAGTCGAAGGTCATCGGCGAGAGGTACGACGAGCATGGTATTCGTGTGTACGCCGGCCGTGCGTCGCTGCTCTCAGCCCACGATGTCGAAGTCCGTCTGAATGGAGCCCACGAAGGCGAGACGCAGAAGATCGCCGGGTCGACGATCATCCTCGCGACCGGAGCGCGCCCCGTCTCGAAGTTTCCGGTCGACGGCAAGGTTGTTCACGACAGCAACACCATTCTCTCGCTCAAGCGCGTGCCGAAGAGCATGGTCGTGCTCGGCGCCGGCATCATTGGCTGCGAGTACGCGAGCATCTTTTCGACCGCCGGAACGAAAGTCTACCTGGTGGACCGTCGCAACGAGATCCTTGCCTCGGTCGATCGCGAAATCGTCGAGCACCTCCAGGGCCGCTTCGAGCAACAGGACATGGAAGTGGTCCTGGAAGCCGAAGCCGTAAAAATTGAAAAGCTCGCCGGTGGAAAGGGCGCCACCGTCCATCTGAACAATGGCCGCAAGATCAAGGCCGAGGCCGTGCTCCTTGCGCAGGGGCGCCAGGGCAATACCCGGAACATGGGGCTTGAAGCGGTGGGCATCCAGCCGGATGAGCGTGGCCTGCTGAAGGTCGACGAGCATTTCCGGACTTCGCAGCCGAACGTCTATGCGGTCGGTGACGTGATCGGCTCTCCGGCACTGGCTTCCACGAGCATGGAGCAGGGGCGCATTGCCGCATGCCATGCGTTCCGCATCGAGGACGGGCGCGAGCTCTACCGCATGCCGGAGATCTTTCCGTACGGCATCTACACGATTCCGGAAGTCTCGATGGTCGGCAGGACCGAGGAGGACTGCCGCGCCGACAAGTCGCTCGACATCGTCGTCGGCCACGCGCGGTACCGCGAAGTGGGGCGCGGCCAGATCGTCGGCGATCGCTGGGGCCTGCTCAAGATGATCTTCGACCGCAAGTCGCTGCGCATCCTGGGCGTGCACATCGTGGGCGACAACGCAGCCGAACTCGTGCACATCGGCCAGGCCGTGATGCAGCTCGGTGGCGACCTGTATTATTTCATCAACTCCGTGTTCAACTACCCGACGCTTGCAGAGGCCTACAAGCTCGCGGCAATGGACGCACTGAACCAGCTCCGCAATTCATCCCGAGGAAATTCGAAATGAAGATCGATCGCATTGTTGCCCGTGAAGTGATGGATTCCCGCGGCTTTCCGACCGTGGAAGCCGAAGT
>CAMAQA010000101.1 GCA_945860415.1 Bacteriovorax stolpii | reverse complement strand
CAAATCGACAATCTTTCCGTCCAGCACTGAGAGGTGCGTGTACTCCTGCACGATGAAGCGCTCGGGTTCGGCCACGATCTTCGCGCGAACTGCACGGAATTCATTCTCAGGAATATTCGGACCGACCCAGACCGAATCACCTCCGCGTCCATCCACGGCCTTGATGACGTATTTTTTTGGATTCGAGAAGACGCGATCCATCAGTCCGGCGTCGGCAATGATCTTTCCGCTGGAATCCTGAACACCAAACCGCTCGGTGGCAATATTCTTCAGGATCGGCTCTTCGCCCAGGTACTCGCGCACGATCTTCTCGACGTAGACGTAGAATTCCTTGTCGCCGATGAAGTCGACGCCGGGCGAATAATTCGAGGGAAGCTTTCCGGAAAGAATGGCCTGGGTCAGGCCACGCGCCTGGTAGCGACGAGTGGAGTCGACGTCATTGGCGAAGTGCGACTGGTTGATCGCCTTTCGCAGGCGCTTGAAATCGACCCGGCCCGTTTCTGGATCGGCACCCATGGCCTCCTGGATCAGCCTGCGCACCTTCGGATTCAGTGAGTCCTCGGAAAGCTGCGACTGAGCCTCGCTGAGCATCGCCCTTTCGTAGGCTGCAGCATGGGTAAAATCGACGAAATGGTGTTCGCCGTTGAGGATGACATACCCGACCGGCTCACGCCTTCTGGTGCCATTTTCATTCACGGTCTCGAGGAACGATCCGCGATCCGTGACGATGAGTTTTTTCTTCGTGTGCGGAGTGACGATGTCCACCCCGAGCGCGCTGAAGATCTTCTCGATGCGCCTGTCCTCATTGTCGGGGTAAGGCGGCACCATGTAGAGCACGATTCGTCCATCACGGGGCCGGGCCTGATCGCGGTAGCGCGCCACGAGCTGGTGGTAGAACTGCGCCGGATCATCCGCCGCATCGATCGCCGATCGGTATTCCGGCTTGCGCTTGAGCAGGGTTTCTCGGGCATGGATCAGATCGCCCGGCCCACCGATGAAACCGGGATTGTCCTCGACCATGCGCCATGCACCGCCCGCGTCGCGGATGATGTCGGGGCCATACGGAAACGCGATCGTCTCAGGATTCACGAGCCCCCGATACCCGCCCTCCAGCGAACGATCGACGATGCGATTGAGCACCTCTCGAGGAATCACCTTGTCGATCCTGTCCGATCGTCCCGAGTAGTAGTCACGCAAGAAAAGCTGCAGCGCCTTGCCACGCTGCTCGACTCCACGTCGGAGGACGTCATAATCGGATTCCGAGATCAGCCTCGGAAGCGGATCGAGAGCATTGTCGCCCTGGAAATCTGCGCGGGTGATCTTTAGAAAACGCTCCTTGTCCGCATCGCTCATCTTTTCATAGAAAGGCACGATCTCGGCATAGCCCGGACGAAAATTGCCGTTTTCGTCACGAATCTCGTCGAAGTACGGCGTTGGATCAGCTGCGAGCGCGTGAGGCGCGACAAGTGCCGCAGCAGGAGAAATGGAAAGTACCGCCCCCGCCACCAGCAGGCGAATCGACCTGAACCTTGCTTGAACACTCATGAGAAACCTCCTACTTTCCAGATCCGCCCTCGGCGGACCTTCGAATCTTGAAAATTCCGTCTTCGGGTCCCTTCTTCGGAAACATCGTGATGACGTCTCCTACAGATCCGGGCTCGCAGTTCGTGCGGCAGACCCAGATCTCGACGTCAAAGGTGCCGGTCTTCGGCTTCTTCGAACCCGGAACCTGGTAATCGAGCTCGACCTTGCCCGTCATGATGATGCGCTGGTCGCGGAGCTCGGCGCGCACGCTCGTGGCGCCTGACGAGAACCGCCGCGCAATCATGTTCTCCGTGATTCCCGGACCGAAGATGGTCGTCACATCCTTGTACTTTCGCCCGAACTCCTCGATTCGGCGGAAGCTCCACGCCTCAAACGACTCTCCGGCGCGCGGAGGCAGCGCGTCCCACACGTGCTGGTTGGCGTGGTTCAGCGGCGAGGCGAGCCTCACTGCAGTGGGACAGTTCGTGCAGCCCCGATGCTCGAGCTTCACGCCAGTGATCCGGGGCTCGCGTGGCGGAATTTTCCCGACGGTGTATCCGGCAGCGTGCCACTCGGTTGAGGGGAGAGGCTTGGCCAGAGGCGCCCTGGAGGGAACCTGCACTGAGGGTTTCACTGGAGCCTGGATTGGTGGGGCCGCGGGCGCCGAAGGAGCAGCCCGAGATGCAGGACTCGCGACATCCGGAACGGCCTTCACCACCCCGTCGGCGGCGGACACGTGCCGAATCACGAGGGCAGAGAGCTCCTGCTTGGAGAGCGGCACACCGGCAAACGAGAACAAAAGACCGGAGTCACGAAGAACCACTCCACTCGCATTGAAGCCAGGGTCTTTCGCTTTTGCCGCGTCGATGATGGCCTGCTGGAGTCTATCGTTGATCAGGCCCTGGTCCTTGCGACCCTGGGGAATGGAGAGCACGAATGTCCGTGCGGCTCCCGAAGGATGATCGTTGAGCTGGAGCTGGAGCGGATTCGAATGCGAGGCCGGAAGGGCACCCCAGTTGGTGAACTGGCCTCGCGCGGTGTCGAGCTTTGCCGAGTCAAAGATGGCAAGCCTGTTCTGGATCACGCGATCCACCTCATCACGCCCGAGCGAGCTGCTGGCCTGCGAGACCAGCTTCGAATCGGCAGTCCGCACCATTGCCCTTTGCTGGATTCCGCCAATGGCGCTCTGGAGGTTCGAACGCAGCTCCTCGGCGAGCTGCCGGCGATACGCCGGGTCCTTCATCGCGCGATCGATCTCGGCCACCGACTCGGCCATGATTTTCTGCTGGAGCTCCGGCGGAGCATCGGAAAAGCGATCTCCAACAAAAACCGGTGGCTTTCCGGAAGCAGCGGCCTCGGCATTGAATTTTCGGATGATCCGGTCGTTGGCGGCCATCACGGCCTGCGAGAACTCGACGCCCTCCGCGAAGTTATTTCCGGCCTTCCCGCCCTTCGCGAGATAGCCCTGATATTTGGTGCCGAAGTGCGCGTAATCCTCATGAAACGCGGCCATCTTCAAGAGACGACGCGAATCCGCGGACTCCAGTGCAGCAGGATTGTCGATGAGCCATTTCGCCAGCGCCGCATCGCCGAGGTTGTCGGTGGCGACCAGGATTTTTTCGGGAACAGGCTTTCCTTCCGGAACATTCAGGAGCTTGCGGTAGAACGCCTCGCGCACTTTCGCTGGATCAGCGCCGGAGCCCGCGGCCTTTGCCGCATCCTCATAAAGATCCACGATCTTCCGGGTCGTGTTCTGGAACGGCTTGTCGGCGTTGCGGTAGGGGCCGTGATGGTCGATGACGCTGACGCCGAGCTTTCTGGCCTGATCGGGCCCGATCATGTTGGCATCGAGCACGACGATTCCCAATTTGGCCTCTCCAGCCACCTGGCTGGCCAGCTCCACCTCTTTCATCGAGATGAATTCACTCGGACGGATCGCTCCAGCGGAAGGTCTGCGAGCCGCCACGTAACGAACCGGCTGAGTGCCATTGGTGTTGGCGACCTCGACCTCGACGGGCTCGTAACCCCGATCGGCCCGCATCTTTCCGGCGGGGGTGGCTTCGCTGAAGACCTTACGGTTCAATGCATCGTCGAGTTCCACTTCACTGCTGAAGGATTTCAACTCCGCTTCGGTGAGCTTGCGATTCTCCGCGCGCGCCCGATCTCGGAGCTCATGGTAGGCCTTCAAACGAGGATTTTTCGCGAAACTGAACTCGCCGCCGCCCTCGAGAAAAGCCTGCTTCGCGCCGTGGAATGCCCTCGAGTTTTCGGTCGTGAGCAGGCCCATCATCATCGGAAGCCTGTCGGCGCCTCCCAGCTCCTTCAGCGAGGCGTCCATCATCAGCGAATTCAGACCTTCTCCCCGATAGGATTTGCCGCCGACGGATTCCGCTGTCTCGACCCAGGTCACGGAGTACTTGCCCTTTTGAAGGTCATAGACGGCCTTCATCTGGCCCACTTCCTGACCATTCGCGACCGCACGGACACTCTGCGAGCCCTCTCGGGTACTTTCGACGATGATCTCTACAGGAGCTCCGGACTTCATTACGGCCTGGTAACGACCCGGAGCAGTGCTCTCGAGGAGCCTGGCCTTGGTGAGGCGTTCGACGGCGGGCTTCGCCGCAGCCACGCGGCGCGTTCCGGACCGGTACGCCTTCACGAATGCCGGAACGAAAGGCAGCAGGTTCGGAGCAACATTCAGCGCCGCCGAAAGGACGCACGCGCGATAGTCCGCCATCACTTGAACCTGTTTTGAATCCTCGGCACCGGGACATCCGGAGCTCGACGCCGCTGAAGATTCGGACGACGCACCCGTTCCTGGAGACAGTTCGTTCAGCGCTTCGGAGCACTGGTCGATGGCGTTGTTCACGCCATCGGCTGCGAAGTACACGTCGCCGCCGAGGACGGCCGCCCTGGCAAACGCGGCCGTTCGGGCCGAGGCACTGACCTCGAAAAGCGGCTTTGCCAGAATCTCAGCCACACGTCCCATCGCGCCGGTCGCGCGCGCTGTCTGTGCCACTGTCATGGCCGCCTTTGCTCCGGCAGCGATGCTGCCAACGCCCGCAGTAGCGATCGTCAGCCCGGCGCCGATCGCAAAATCCTTCACGACGTCTCCTGCTTCCTTTTTCGCGGTGCGGATACCCTGCCGGCACTCGGCAGCGCCCAAGTACGCTTGGACATCGAGATCATCGCTCGTCGTGCGCTCGGCGCTCTTGAATGCTTCCACTCGGAATTCTGGAGCCTGCGCAAGCGCCTTCGGGTATTCCTCGCACTCCGCGCTGCAGGAAAAGGGGCTGTTCAGGCAGTCCATGCCTTTTCGGTAGGAATCGAGCTGGTCGACGACGCGCTTTCGAGTCGCCTCGAGCTGCAACCGGAGGGCTTCTTCGGTGTTCCTCTTTTTTGGATCAAGGGCCTTTCGAAACTCCTTGCCATCAAGCGCAGGGTACATCGACTTCAGGAGTTGCAGCTGCTTCGAGGCCTCACCGATGGCGGCGTCCACCTCGGCGCGCACTGCATTGGCCTGATTGAAATTTCCTCCGTAGGCCTGACCGAGGTACGAGAGCCCCCTCGTGGCTTCGCCCTGACTTTTCTTCGCCTCAAGCTGCTGCACCAGCGGCAAAACCTGATCGAGCTCTGCGGCCTGCGCGGCGAGTGCATTCGAAGGAGCGCAGGCCTGGAGCCTTCTGCAGGTGTCATCGATGCCCAGAAGACGCGAGTCATCGCAGCGCCGATCAGCGAGAGTCCTCTGGCCGAGCGTCGAATCAATCGCCGCAACCGTTTCGAGCGCAGCCTGCGATCCCGTACGCAGTCGATTCATGCTGAGGTAGTACTCGGCGGTCAGAGCCTTCTTGTCGTTGTCGCCGAGTTTCTCCACAGTCGTGTTCGTCCAGGGACGAACCGGAGCTCCCGCGTTCGAAGGCGGCATGGTGACCTGCCAGTGCTGGACAGAAACCCCGTCCTCGAGGCACTTCTCCAAAAACTGCTCCGGCGCTCCGAGACTGGATATCGAATTCTTCGAAAGCCGGCGCTCGATTTCGGCGACAGAAGCCCGGTTTGCGGTGGCCAGCGCAACACGACAGGACTCGGAAGCGCTGTCGTCGAGAAATCCTCGATAGCGATCCTGGGTCAGATAGGCCGACTTAAGGAACGCCGGGCAATCGAGGCGAGCGGCGCGCCTGGCGGTGGGAATGCCAGCGGACTTTGCCACTGGCATCGCACCGGCCTTCTCGCCGGTGTTGCACTCTGGAGCTGGAGGCAGAGCCTCGGTTGCCCGCCCCAGATCGGAAAGTGTCTTCGAGACCTGCTGGATATCACCGGCCACGTTGCAGGCTTCGGCTGCATGGGCCGACCTGGGCACGGTGGCCCATGCAGCACTGACCGTGCAGGCGACAGCAATCCATGAGAATGCTCGAAGGACTCTCACTACCGAATGGACCTCCTCTCTAGCTTATCGGCAGTTCGCTGACGCATTCGAGTGTGTCCGGAGTGACCCGGGGAACCCGCGCGTTGACTCATAAAGAATCGTACCGAGCTGGGTGATGGGAATAATGAGGCATGTCCTCGTTGACTCAAAATGAATCGCATCGACCCTGTGGTCGGTGAACCCAACGCCCTTGCCCCGTTGAATGGGGTGACGGCTCCAGAGCTGTCTCGGTGTCAGTACTGCGCCCGAGCCTGCCACCCATCTCGCAAGTTTCCCATCATCGGATGCTTGCACTCACCGATCTCATCTCAATTCATCTCATCCCACCCAAGCTCCTCCGATCGCCAGTCGTTTCACCTTTGCCTCATCAGGCAGATTCAAAAAAATATTTCACTTATGGTTTCTTTAACCCATTGCCCCCACCTAACAATATGAATTAAAACGAAAACGCATGACCGGAAATCAGCCCCACAATTCCCGCAATAAACCAGCGTCCAGGGTACGAAAAACGAGCCCAATGGCTTCGAAATCCGAGTCGCCCTCAACTTCCTCTCGAGCGCCCACCCGCCAGCTCGCGCTTTTCGGCGATTCCCGAGGAGGACCCCGCAGGCACGATCAACGCGAACATGGCGGCGGCCTTCATCAAGGCCGGCGCAAGCAGCGCCGCCCTCTCGACCCGAAGCGCCCGATCCACCTGACGATGCGTTCCTCGCGGGCAACAGGAAGATGGAACCTGCTGCATCCCGCGCATGTGCGGATCATTGAAGCATTCATCATGAAAACG
>CAMAQA010000100.1 GCA_945860415.1 Bacteriovorax stolpii | reverse complement strand
ACCGTCGTAATCGGCGCCATGGAACTTGGCGATCGCGTTCTGAGCTTCTTCGTCGGTGGACATTTCCACGAAACCGAAGCCCTTGCTGCGGCCCGTATCGCGATCGGTGATGATCTTGGCAGAGTCGACCTTGCCGCACTGTGAGAACGCTTCAACCAGCGCCTGCTCGGTTGCGGAATACGGAAGATTACCAACATACAACTTCTTACCCATGAGACCTCCTCAGTCTGGGACAGTGACTTGCGACCTCAGAGGCTGGGCACCACGCCCGGAATCTCAAGGAACTCGCAGCTTACCCTTGGGAAAGTAACACAGGGGAGCGGCAGTAGATAGAAAAAATTCCTGACTAAAATGGTGCGAGCGGCAGGGATTGAACCTGCGACCCTCGCCGTGTGAAGGCGATGCTCTCCCGCTGAGCTACGCTCGCATCCTGAGGAGAAGAGAGCACGACTCTTAAACTTCGCGCTCCTGCATTGTCAATGACCGAGTGCTTCCTCTAAGGTGCTGAAATGTCTTCACGTCGCTCCGTCTCCTCGGCCCTGGTGGTCGAGGCCAGCCTGGCCATGGCCTACGAGACCTGGATCGGCCCGACCTACCTGAGCACCTGGGCCGGAACGCTGGGCATCTCGCTCGACCACCTGCCCTGGCTCACGGCCCTTCCCGCTCTGGGCTCACTGGGCCAGATCGCCGGGGTCCTGCTCTTCATCCGCGTCGCCCGAACGGTCTCGCTCAAGCACCTCTGTCTCACCCTCACCCTGCTGGCTCGTGCACTCTGGCTCATTCCGCTGATTGCCGTGATGACGGGGCAATTTACCGAAGGTGGACCGGAAGCCTGGGTGGGGCGGATCGGAATCCTGGCAGGGCTTAGTTCGGCCATTGGCCTCACGAGCACCTCGTTCTGGATGTCGTGGATGCGAGACCTGATTCCGCACGAAGAAGAAGGACGATTCTGGGGAGGCCGAAGTCGCTGGGCGACGATCGGAGTCGTGACCGCCCACCTTCTTTCGATGGCCTGGCTTCAGTGGCGACCGGGAGCCTCGGGGTTCAGCGTTCTGCTGTCTCTGGCCGTTCTCTCTGCGGCCGGATCGCTCTTCCTTCTCACTCGAATTCCGGCGACACCTCGCAGTGCGCATCCCCCTCGGGCACGACAGGCATTCGGCAAACTCCTGCAGCCGGAATTTCGAGAGCTGCTGATCTTTGCGGGGCTTCTGCACGGGGCGATGTATTTTGCCGGCCCCTATTTTCCGTATTACTTCACGCACGAAGTGGGACTCTCCGGATCGACGGTCGCGTTCTGGTCGCTGATGACCCAGGCGGGAGCCTGGGCAAGTGCCGCCTTCTGGGGAAGGCGTATGGACCAGCACGGAGGCGTGGCGTTTCATCTTTTCGGAAAACCCGTGTCGATCCTCAGGCTCGGAACAGTCCTGATGGCACTCTCGCCGCTACCTTACGTCATTTCGGATGCCAGCATCCTTCGCTGGATCGGACCTGCCGAGTACTTCATCAACGGAGTCGCCTGGGCGGGCTACACCATCGCGCTCAATACGATCATCTTTCAGCGCACGCGCTCGAGCGCCTTCATGAGCATGGCCCTGTTCTCCACGATGACCGCACTACAAGGACTCCTCGGCGCAGGAGCCTCGTGGCTCGGGTCAAAAGTCATCGGATCTGCACCCACCGGAGGCTTCAGTCTTCTTTGGATTGCGGCCGCTTCAGCCCGACTTGCGGTCGTGGTGTTTTTCATTCCCCGCTCTCTGCGTGCGAGCTCTCTGCGGCCGCACCCGGTCCAGCCACTTCCAGGCGGCGGCTCCGATCTCGTGCATGAGCTGCACTGATCCGGGCTGAACATGATCACCGGCCGTTCGAAGCACCTCGAGTCGCGCCGGAGAGCTTCGAATCGCTTCGCGAAGGCTCTCGGATGCTTCACGAGGAATGAAGGAATCGCGCTCGGCCTCGACCCAGAACACCGACTGATCGGCGCGAAGTCGACGAACCTCATGCTCGGGCTCCGGAAGTCCGCTGGCCCTCCAGGCAATAAATGAGACCACCCGGGCCAGGAACCTGCCGGTTTTTTTCTGGAGCTGGCGCTCGAGCGTCCGTTCCATTTCGCCAAAGCCGTGGATGAGCACCACTTCGCGAATCGCTCGCGAATTCGGAGCCTCCATCGCCACCAAGGGCGCGCCGAGACTGGCTCCGAGGGCCACCACTCCGGGCTCAACGCGCGGATCGTCCGAGAGCTTCTCGGCCAGCACGCGAATCCCCTCGCGGGTGTCGTGAAGCATGCGCCTCGCTTCACCATAAAGCATCAGGCTCTGTGGAAATCGGAACCGACGGGGATGAGAAAACGGATAATCGAAACTGGCCAGGATCGCCCGCCGACCGAGCCCCAGTTCGATCACCTCATCCAGAACCCGTGCGGCATTCTGGAACCCTCCGAAAACCAGGATGGCCGGAAGTGGTCGAGCCGGCCGGAAGCCGGCGGGAAAACGAACCTGCGCCTGAAGAGTGCGTCCGGACGAGAGAGCGATCACGAAGGTTTCAATTTGCGGCTCGGACGGCGGAGCAGCCATTGCTGCTGAGGCGCGCATCGCGGACACGCCGATCATCACCGCGAGCAGCAGCACGCCCGCACCCCGCGCAGCGGAAATCAGCGTATCGAAACGCCCTCGTTTGCCAGCTCGAAGCTCCACCATTTCTTGAGAACCTCGCGACCCCTTTCCTGCCCCAAAAGCAGTGATGCTTTGACATAGGCACATTCCGGAGTCATGGCGCCAGACCAAAGGCATCCCGCCTCGAGCATCTCCTTGCCCGCTCGGTACTCGCTTCCAGTGGCACCCATTCCCTCCGTCACGACCATGATCGGAAGGCCCAGAACCCGTGCGGAAGCCAGAAGCCGATGAAGCTCGGGCAAGTGAGTGGGGGCCGTGCCCGAAGGAAATGCCACGAAGATCAGCCCATCCAGATCCGGCAGGAGCTTCTCGACGGCAGCCGCCGGAAAACCGGGCGTCAAATGGATCATCGCCACTCGGCTGCTAAATTGAGGCTGCAGTCGGGGCAGGGTCTTCGATGACTTCGCGCGAGACGTTGACTTCGCGGAATCCTGAAGAATCTGGATCGACGTCCCCACACGGGCGAGCGCTGGAGCCTTCGGACTTTCAAATCCGGCAAAATCGACCGCGCTTCTCTTTCGAACGCGGTTTCCTTGGAAGAGCGTCTCGTTGAAAAATACGCTCACTTGATCCAGTCGAGATCCAGGCCTGCCCAGGCCATATGCCGCAAGCTCCACGGCAGAGATCAGGTTGCGGCGGGCGTCCGAGCGAATCGCGGCCAGGGGGCGCTGGGCTCCAGTCAGGACGACGGGCTTTCGGCACGGACGAAGCAGAAAAGACAGGGCACTGGCCGTGTACGCGAGGGTGTCCGTTCCGTGCAGGACGACGACACCATCGAAGCGCTCCCACTGCGACTCGATCGTGCGCGCGATCTCCACCCACTCACGCGGACCCAGGTGGGCACTGTCGCAGTTCATCTGAATCTTGACCTGGCAGTCGGCAAGCTGGAGCAGTTCGGGCACGCGCTTGAGAAGGCGATTCTCCAGCTCCTTCGGGCTCAACTCCGGAACAGAAAGTGGCTCAGCATCCATTCCGAACGTTCCACCCGTGTACAGGATCAGGATTTTAGCCTTCTGTGCCTTCTGGGTTCGCATGGCGCTGAGAGTACCGGGCCAGTGGCCCGTGGGCAAGCCGTCCGAAGTTTGCTAAGACCGGGTGCATGAGATTCGAATTCGTCGTCCGCAAGCCCAAGAGCACCACCATCGTTGGCCATGAGGCCATTATCGCCCCCCTCTCCTTGCTCAAGAAGCCTCTCTCTTTCTTAAGCTCGCGAGGCACCGCACTGAGTGCTGAGCTCGAAGCCCAATGGCAGAAAAAGCAGAAAAAGCTCCTGTCATCGCAGGACGAAAAGCACTCGGGCAAGGCGATGTCGTCTTCGCACGTGCTCCTGCCAGATGGCAGCACGATCACGCTGCTCTTCATGGGCGACGCTGTCGCGCCTTACGAGCTCCACACCGAGCTCCGCAAGCAGTTTGAATCGATCTTCTGCTCGCACGGCAAGGGAGAATCCGAAGCGTCTCCGCTGGTTTCCGTCCAGCATCTCGGCGCTCGCGCGCAGGAATCCGTACTGGTAGCGATGACGGCCCTTGCCGAAATGTCGTGCTGGGAACCCTCGAAGTATGGAAAGGCTGGAGAAAAGCAGGCCACGGAGCGCAAGAAGCACGCTGCCTCGAAGCCCATCGAAATCTCCTCGACCCTCTCGCCCGCCGTCATTGGCGAGTCCATCCGCCAGGGTCAAGCCCTCGGTGATGCCAACAACTCGGTGCGCACGCTGGCCGACATGCCGGCAAACGAATTGAACCCTGCCACCTACGAAGCCCATGCGCGCGACTTCGCCAAGAGCCACGGCCTGAGCTACGAGTTCTGGGATATCGCCGAGCTGAAGAAAAAGAAGGCCGGAGCGTTCCTCGCGGTCAACCGAGCCGACCCGGACAGCAAGGCGGGCATCGTCATTCTCAAGTACCGCCCGAAGAAGCCCTCCAAGAACACCCCGGTTTTGGCGCTGGTCGGCAAGGGCCTGTGCTTCGATACCGGCGGCTACAACGTCAAGACCGGAAGCTACATGTACGGCATGCACGGCGACATGACGGGCTCGGCGCTGGCGATCGCGCTCTGCGGTTACTTCGCAAAGACCCAAGCACCGTTCGAAGTGCATGCCTACCTGGCGATTGCGGAAAACCTGATCTCGCCCACCGCATACAAGCCGAATGAAGTGGTCATCGCCTGCGATGGCACCTCGATCGAAGTGATCGACACCGATGCTGAGGGCCGCATGGTGCTCTCCGACACGCTGGCTCTCGTTCGTCGCACGAAGCCCACGCTCTGCATCGACTACGCCACGTTGACAGGTGCGGCGATTCGCTCACTCGACACGCGTCGAGCCGCAGTGTTTTCCAACCGAGAAGACCTTGCTGAGCTTGCCGTGGCTGCAGGCCGCAAGTCCGGTGAACGCACCTGGAGCTTTCCGATCGGCGAAGACTATCGCGACATGCTCAAATCCAAGATCGCCGACCTGCAGCAGTGCGCTTCGGTCAACAACGCCGATCACATTTATGCCGCAACGTTCCTGTCGCACTTCATCGGAGACGAGACCCCCTGGGTGCACGTTGATCTGGTGCCCGCAGAGAACAAGGGCGGCCTCGGACTTGCCAGCACGGATACGACCGGATTCGGAGTACTCTGGACCCGGCAGTTTGTGACCGAAGCGCTCTCGATTGCGGCCCGCAATGAAAACCAGAAAGGAAACCGGAAATGAACCAGCAGCAGTTTCACGTCCTGAAAATGGTCTTCTGGGTGGCGCTCGGACTTACCGTCATCGCGCTCATCGGCTCCATCACGGACAAGATCATTCAGTCCGGCAAATCCACGCGCACCGAGGCCACGCAGGGCAGCCCGATCGCCGTTCCTGCGGATCCGGGCACGCCCACGAACTGATCGGGGTCAGCGATTCTGTGCGGCCTGGATGGCTTGTCCATCCGGGCGCGCAGGCTGAAGCTCCATCCAGTCCACGAGAATGCTCATCGACTCCTCGATCAGCGGCGCTTCGGTTTCCTTCACCTTCTGGTCTCGCTCCTTGCGAGCCGAAAGCTTGGCCTGCTCCTTCTTTTCTTTTTCCTTCTCGCGAGCCGACTTCTTGCGCAGCTCGGACAGCTTCACGACTCCCTTGTTCTTGGCGGCTTCCTCGATTTCGCGTTTGATCTCCGCGAACTTCGAGTTCTTGCCCACGCGCTCACGCGAACGGGTTGCCAGGACTGGAACCAGCTTGGCGTCGATCGGATCCCAGCGCAGTTCTGCCCTGGATGAGTTCGACTCCGCCGAAACGAACGGCTCCATGCTCTGGGCCGGCAGCGAGTAATCGAGGGTCTTCTCGCCCACGTCCTCGATGGCATACACCGGCGGAAGCACGATGTCGGAAGTGACTCCGGAGTGCTGGGTCGACTTGCCACCTGGAATGAAGAACATTCCGGTGGTGACCTTCATCGCACCCAGGCCTGGTGGCAGGTTCACGACCGCCTGTACCGAGCCTTTGCCAAAAGTGTGGTCCGATCCAACGATCAGCGCACGGCGATAATCCTGAAGTGCGCCAGCGAGAATCTCGGAAGCCGAGGCACTGAAGCGCGAGATCAGCACCACGAGCGGACCCTTCCAGGCCACGGAATCATCCTGGTCTTCGAGCACCTGCTTGTTCTTCGCAGAATCCTTCGTGGCGACGACGCCTCCCCGATGGATGAACAGGCCTGAAATTTTCACGGCCTCATCCAAAAGGCCGCCACCATTTCGGGCCAGGTTCAGGACGATGCCCTCGGCCTTTTCACGCTTGGCCTCTTCGAGCAGAGCCCTCACGTCGGCCGAGCACGAACGTCCGCCCTTGCCGCCACCACCGTAGAACGACGGCAGGTCGATCACGCCGAGCTTCACCTTGCGATTGCCGATGGTGCGGGTTTCGTAAGTGATCTTGGCTGCCGAATCCTTCATGTCGATCTTGTCGCGCACGATCGCCAGATCGAACGTTTCGGTTTTCTCGCCCTGGCGCAGGATGGTCAGGATCACCTTCGTGCCCTTCTTGCCGCGAATCAGCTTCACGACGTCACGGAGGTCCATGTCGATCACGGGTGCGGGCTTCTGGTTTTCCTGGGCAACGGCAATGATCTTGTCCTTCGGCTTGAGCATGCCGGTCTTCTCGGCGCCCCCGCCGGGAATCGTGTCTTCGATGACGGTAAAACCGTCCTCGGACGAAAGCTGTGCGCCGATTCCTTCCAGCGAAAGCTGCATCCCGATCTGGAAGTCTTCGAGGTTGTCCGGAGACAGGTAGCTCGAATGCG
>CAMAQA010000099.1 GCA_945860415.1 Bacteriovorax stolpii | reverse complement strand
AGAGCTTCTACGTCGGAGTCGTTTTCGGCAAAAACAGCCGGATCAAATTCCTGATTCTGGGCGTCGGCCACCGACAGAGTCTGGATGCCGTACGGATCCATCACGAACGTCACCGGAGCGCCGCTGCCGATGGTGGCGGGGGCAGCAGCCACTTCGACCACGGCGTCGATCGCAGATTCAGCATCCTCAGACTCAGAGTCTTCCGCATCCGGCAGCCAGTCCTGTGCTGCAGTTTCGAGATTCCGGGTCTCTTCGGTCAAGTCGATCTCCGCGCTCGACTCGAGCGTCTCGATCGCTTCGGAGACTTCAATCGCTTCTGGCGCGATCACGTCATTTTCCTGAGAATCAGTGGGCTTGTTGCTCATCGCAGCGGGCCTTTCTTCGATTGCTTCAAGATTCAGGGAAGTTTCCAGCGTCGGCTGGAGTTCCGGTTCTGGAGCCGGTTCCGTCGCGCTGGGAGTTTCCAGTGGCGAGTCCAGCGGCGAGATTTGCCAGCTCGTCATCAGCAGCGTTTCCGATTCCGGCTGCTGCTCCGGTTCCTGCACCGCTTCCGGCGCGGCCATCATCAAATCCGGTGAAGGACTCGAGATCGAAACCTGTTCCTGCTCCGCTTCCGGCAGAAAGGCTTCCAGCTCCGGATTCGAGTCCGGCGGCGTCGGCTGCGCTTCCGGCAGCTCCTCCGAGATCGGCTCCACCGGCTTCAACTCCAACGAGGGCTCCGGCAGAGAGATCGTCTCCGCGGGCTCCAGCATCGCTACTGCTATCTGCAGTTGCGTGGGCAACTGATTCTCCAGCTGCGCGGGCAGCTGATTCTGCAGCGTCGAGGGCTCCAAGCTCTCCAGCTGCGCCGGTTCCGGCTGCGACTCCGTCGGCAGTTCCTGCATCTTTATCTGCAGCTGCGCGGGCAGCTGATTCTCCAGCTCCAGCTGATCCTGCGGCGCCGGCAAGTCCGAGCTCGACCTGGACGGCTTGAGTGATGGAATCAAAGCCGGAAGCCATTCGCTCATCGAAGTTTTCAAGGCTTTCAAGAAGTTCGAGATAAATCGGAGCATAAGTCTCGTTCTGGTGAAGGCGCAGTTTTTTGAGTCGGCCCAGTTCAAGCGACGCCAGGAAGGTCACGACCACTTCGTTCTTCTCCGGAGACTCGGCCATCAGCCGGGCGAGGTCCGTGAGCTTTCCCAAAGGAAGTCGCGTTTTGAAGTCGCGGATTTTGTCAGAGAGCGAGACGGTCTCCTTCTTGAGGATCGTCGAGCGCTTTCGAGCCCGCACCAGGGTGTCCTGGTAGCAGAGGGCCAACTGCGTGATGTCCATTTCACGCCAGACTTTTTCGACCGGAGGCTTACGGTTCGGACGCGTGAACACGTCCTCACCGAGCTTCGGCATTTCGGCCAGGTCCTCGCCGGCGCGGCGGAAGCGCTCGAGCATCTGGAGCTGGCGGATGAGTTCTTCCTGAGAGAGGGGAGCGTCCTCGTCGCCGGCGTTGGCGGCGTTGGGATCCTTTTCCTGGGGCAGGAGGGCCTTGCTCTTCCAGTGGAGCAGGGTGGCGGCCATGACCAGGAAATCCGAGGCGATATCGAAGTTCAGCTCCTGCATCAGGAGCACGTAGGCCAGGTATTGATCCGTGATCTTGCCAATCGAAACCGTAGAGATATCCAGCTCATGCGACTGAATCAGGTACAGCAGCAGGTCGAGCGGACCCTCGAAACTTTCGAGGCGGATCGTGATGGGTAGGCGGTGTGACGCAACAGCCATGGTCCGAGCATCATTCACGACTCACCCCCGGAAGGCAAGCGGTCCAGTCGGATTTTTGACGCCAGGGTCGGGCCCACCTTTTGGTTCAAATTTGCGTCAATTTGACGCGCTTGCGCTACCAAAAGGTGGGCCCGACTATTGGGACTATTGGGCCCTCTGCCGATCAGAGAATGATGGGGTCCTTTCGGTGATCACAGGGTTTTTCGGCATGACCCGAGCCATGGTCTGGGGGCTGGTTTTCCAGCTCGGTCTGGGCCCGTGGGGCGTGCCCGTGGCGGTTGCGGCACCTCCGCCGGGTTCCGTGGCTTCCGATACCTGCGATGTCGCCGGCGACGTTTCCCGGCTTCCTGAAGTCCTCGATGCGGTTCAGGGGGCTGGGGGAGATTCCGGGGGATGTTCTACGGGGAATGGGGTTCCGCCCAACGCCCGACTGGGTTGTCCACATCACCTCATCAGTCGAATCTCGCGCGACAACCGGTCCGGCTTCCTCAAGGAGGCCCCGAGCGAAGCCTGCCGGGTGTATCTCGCGAAGGCGCTGAAGTCCTCGGCTTCCGAAATCGAGTCGCGCCTGGCCCGGCACCCCGGCACATCGTTGAGCGCCGAGCCGGATGTCCTCCAGCGGTCGTGTCCGGTGTCCGGAGCTGAAGAGAGCAAGTTCCTCGCCGCCGAGTACTACCTCGATATGAACCGACTGAGGCAGGCCGAGCTCTCGTCGACTGAGATGCTGGCGTCGATCGACTCGGTTCTCGGAAAGACGCCTCTTCAGGATCTGCGCTGTGGCGATTCGCGCCTGCCGGAATTGAACACGAAGTGCTCGCAGCTGCAGTCGTGCCCGGCCGCGGGAGGATTGAAGGATCAGGCCGAAGAACTCGCCCAAGTCTGGCCGCTGGTGGAGAAGCTCGAAACGGAGATCCGCTCGGCGCGCGATTCAATCTCTGCAACGGCGATGAGTTCTGCCATGAGCTACGGATTCATGCCGCCGTCGAGCGCGGCACGAATCGACGTGAACAGTGCCACCGTTCGGGAAAAATCCGCGCAACTTGAAGCACTGCTGTCGATGTATCCGGCGTTCCAGGGCAAGGAGTTCAAGAAGCGGTTCAGTCCTGAGAAGAGGAATTTCGAGGAGGCGCTTCAGGCGCAGCTCGAATCCACTCGCGCGAGGCTCCTCGAGAAGCATTCTGCCTACCGGCGTGCAACCGAATGTCTGAACTCACCGCTCGGCTGCGGGCTTTGCGAGGACTACGATCAGACGATTGCGGGCGCTCCGGAATTCGATTCATCGCAGTTCCACGCGGCAGCTCGCGCCACGAGCGACGAACTCGACGTGCAGGCGTACCTCGGCGCCGCACAATGTCGGAAGAAAATGCGGGGCCTGCGGTCTGAGGAGGGAGCGGTGGTGGCGGACTTCTCGATCGGCGCGGGCCTGACGATTGCGACCGCAGGACTCGGCACCATTGCTGCCGGAGCGAAAGCCGCATCGACCGCTGCATCGACCGCCGCGCAGGGCGCGCGAGCTGCAACGGTCGCGGGACGTGTGGGTGAGGTCCTGTCAAAACCGCTGATCGAAGTCAGCGTCTCGGCAAGAACGGCAGCTCTCGCGCGCGCGACGATCCTCGGCGGTGATCTGTTCTGGGCGGGCAAGGGAGTTCATGCCGCATTGAGCGAATGTGATGAGCTGGTGAACCAGCTCTCGGGTGCACCGAAGCCGTCGAAGGCACGAGACGCCAATCAGGTCTCTCGTGTACGCGGCTCATCCTGTCCGGGCGGCAGCGCTTCGCCCGAAGTGCAGCTCCTGGCCGATTACCGTGCCTGCGCACTTTCAGCGTTCCTGAATGTGACGCCCAATCTCGTTCCGTTTACTCCCTTGCTGGTCAAGGCATTCCGCTCCGGCAAGCGTGTCGCTGAATCGGCACTCTCGCGCGGAACCGATGAAATCGTGCGCGCGCAGGCTGCAGCCAGGCTTCAGAGCCATGCCGGAAAGACGTCCACCCGGGCTCTTTTGACTGACGAACTCGCCGGTGTCGCCGGCAGCACCCGTCCGGAATGGATTCGCGAGAACGTCAGGCCTGCCTTCGAACGAGCCGCGGCTCAGCGGAAGGCGTGGACGGAGTTCGAGTCCAAAGGGCTCCGGCGCGGCGAGCGCATCCACTGGGTCCAGCAGCGCGAGATCAAGGAGTTGAACGAGAAGCTCTGGAACATGGGCGGCACTGAACGCTACCTCGCCACCCTCGACGAAGAAGTGGCGGCAGTGCTTGCGGCGAATCCCAAGCTCGGAAAGCTGATCCACCAGAATTACAAGGATCGCGTCATCGTCTCGAAGTTGTCCCCCGAGGAGCTGGAAGCCCAGGTGCTCGCTCCTGCACGCGACAGGGCGGCCGAAAAGGTGGCGCAGGCGTTTTCCACGGGTGCGGATCCTTCAGCCACCGCTGAAATCAAAAATGCCTGGCGCGAGTGGATTCGCGAGAGCACGGACGTGGGCACGGGCCAGTCGCTGATGGAAGCCCATCTGTCGAAGAATCCACAGATCCGAACCATTCAGCAGCAGAAGGGCGTCAGTACGCTCGAAGCCTACTCCGTGTGGAAGGGTGATGCAGGAAAGCTTCGTACGCGGGTCGATGCAGGACTCACGAAGGGAAAAGTCAGTATTCGTGAAGCATTCATGATGCTGAAAAAAGTCGAGGGCAGCACCCCCGGCATGGCGCGAATGCTAATGAATCGAGGAATGTCCGACGAAGAGGCCAAGCGGGTGGCAGCTCTCGTCGTGGATTACCGAAGCCAGCTCTCAGTGGGTGATGTGCTGCCCCTTCCGAAGAAATTGTCTCCGCTCGAAGCCAAGCGCCTGAAGGTTGCAGCGAAGGGCGATTACCAGCAGGCCCATCGGCTACTTTCGGATTCCTGGGTTTTTGAAAGAAATCTGGCCTTTTCGAAGGCTCCAGATGCAGGAGTCGTGGTTGCCGTCGATGTGCAGGGCCTCGGAATCGACGGGCTGGTGGCGCGTGATGAATGGATGCAGCGCGGGGCCCGCCTTGAGGAATTGCCGGAGATCTACTCCGGAACGTCGGCGCAGCTCGAGCAGCGCTTGCAGACGGTCAGGGAAGGAATCGAGGTGATCACGGGCAAACAGGTGCATCTCTACCAGAGCGGAGACGATGCGCTGATCCTCATTCCGCCTGTCGAGAGTGGAGAGACCCTGCGGCAGATTCAGAAGTTCGTCGCCGAGCAGCCCTCGCTCTACTCGGCAGTGGAATCCATTCCGAGCGTGAGCCCTGCTTCACGGCGATCAGAAGATATCGCCGAGTCGATTCATCGGGTGCGAGAAAAGCTTTTCAGTCAGAAGGACAAGGGTGAGACCACTACGGCGCTGGAGCGAAGAGGCTTGCGCGAGGCGAGAAGATTGGGGCCGGGGCACTTCAAGCCACTTCCCGGAGAACGTCTTCCGCCAGTACGTGAAGCATCGCCGTGAGATTGCTGGACTCAGCGAGCGGGTGCAGGTTTCTCCAGAAAGCGCTCGAACTCCTCAATCTGTGCCTTGAGTTTGCGATAATCCGAAGATTCGCGAGCCAGTCCGCTCGAGTCGAGGATCGACTGAGAGGCCTTCTGTTTTTTGAACTGAGACCGCAGACCCTCGAAAGTCGCCCTGTCGCGTTCTCGATTCAGGGCGAGCTCCATCACTTCGCGAAGTGCCATTACCGCGCTCGTGCCCTGCGGATCCTCCAGCTCATCACCACAGAGGCCGCCCTTGGACTGGGCTGCCTTTTGAATCGATGCCTGGGCGGGGGCCAGGCCTTCGATCCAGGCTCCCGGGCGCGCCTTCACTCCACGGGCCATCATGCTGGCGATGAGCTCTCCGCTGCCTCCATCCAGGCAGGGCGAGAGTGCGATCCAAAATGACGCCTGGCTGCCGCTCGGAGCCGTCAATGCGCGTGAGTTCTTCTTGAGCACCTTGTAGAAGTCGAGAGGATACTCCGCTGTACCATGCGCCGCTTCGAACGGAGCTCTCATCGAGAACGACAAGATCAGGATCTGAGCGAACTCGCGCGGCTCGAGCTGGGTTGCCAGGACGCTGGACCACTTGGAATCATAGAACACGCGCACTTTGGAGTACGCGCTCTCGATTTCCGGGCTGGGTGGCTTCACGTTCTTTTTTGCGAATCGGTTGTACAAAAAAAGCAGGTGCGCTGATTCGAGCGGCGATGCGGTTTCTGTCGTGGCCAGTTTGACAGCCGCCGCGTCATCCTTCGGAAATTCCGTCCAGGAAGCGGTGGCAGTGGTTGTCGCAAAAAAACTGAACGCTGCAATCAAGAGGCAAAGGTGTTTCAGCATCCGGCACCCTGGTCGCGAATGTTGACCGTAAAATCGGAGCCACCCTTCTTCCGAAAATAGTCCCTCAGCATGCCCATGCACGCCTGCGGGACGATCGGACACCCCCAGCTCGAAACGCGGCCGAGCTGGCTATCCGACTCCAGTCCGTTGAGTGAGTGGATGTACATGTCCGAGGTCGGGGGAGTTCCACGGCCTGGATCACCATCCGGCGTCGTGGTGCCGGACCAGGTGGCAGTGAGCTGCAGTCCTTCTCCTCCCCAGAGTCCTTTGCTGTTTCCTCCCACGCTCTTGACGCGGAAAACTCCTGTAGGAGTGTCACCTTTTCTTTGAGCGCGATCGCGATGGGCACCCATGGCTTTTACCGCGCAGCGAATTCCCCCAAACTGGATCACTCCGGGCCGGGTGCGATCTCGCGGAACGCAGATGTTGACATCATGATCGCCGGAAAAGCGGGGGGCGGAATCCGAAAACTCGGAGAAGTCATCACGATCGTCGTCAGATTCGCCGAGCGATTTCGAGTGTGGCATCGACAGGTACTTCAAGGCTTCAAGGAAGGGGCCGACGGACTGTTCCGTCGGCACGCTTTGCTTTTGAACGCTCTCCACCCAGCACTGGCCCTGGGCGCTTGGTCGAAGCACCTTTTGGGCCGAGCCATCCCGCCTCTGCTGAGTTGCCACGGATTGGCCAGCTGATTGGAACGGCAGAAGGAATGCCAGAACAGCCAACAATGGACCCATGATCTTGAGCGACCCCATCAGCCTCAATGCTAACGTAGGTTCTGAATCACGACAAATGCACAGTTCGTTTGACAGCTCGGAAGCCCGTGTCTGTTGCGACACACTTGCCAGCATGTGTGATTCCAAAGCGATTCTGTCCCTAGTTAATTCCAAAGCGATTCTGTCCTTGGAGCTTTAAAGCCAAGGTCCTGTTCTGATTGTTTCTTTCCCATCTGACACAGGGGGATCGAGATGAGCCAACAGGCCGGCAAGGGGGTATTTTT
>CAMAQA010000098.1 GCA_945860415.1 Bacteriovorax stolpii | reverse complement strand
CCTCTACCTTTGAGACATCAAAAAGTCTCTCTGTTGGTTGAGTGTTGTTGTGTTGAGTATCCATTTGTTGGCTTCCTTTCTTTCGCTTCCGTCCCATGGACCGGAAGCTACCTGATTGAAGCCAGTTACACAAAATTCAGGACACTCCCGGAGTTGGCCTATCGGACCAACTCGATCAGTATTCTACGGGAATATTTCGTGATCTTGGCTTTAAGAAAATTCGCCTCAGTGTCTCGCGGTCAAATCATCGAGCTATACGGTTTTATGAAAAGATGGGATGGATTAAAATTGGGCCTCGCTCCGACCATCCCGAAGTTCATTTCATGGAAAAAACTATTCCCTAACCTGAACCGCACGTGATGCCCGTTCTACTTGAGAAAAGAGAAAGCCCTCAGCACTTATCGGTTCCGAGGACCTTCAGGCATCATCTCTATTGAGTCATTGAGATTCTCTGCTGGCATTGCCTTTAGCCCGTGGATCTTCGGAGAAACTCCCATCAGTTAAGTGGGCCGGTAAAGATATCTTCCGGGGCGGCGTTCAAAAAAAAGGGTGCGCCTTTCGACGCACCCTCTTCAGATCCTGCAGATCAACAGATCAGGCGTTGATGTCGCGATCCTGCTGGCGACGGATGTAGGTCGGAACATCGTACTCGTCGTCGGTCAGGTTCGAGATGCCCAGCTTCGTGGCCAGTGCACGGGCACGGGCCAGCTCGCCGCCTTCTGCTCCCGCTCCCATTTCGTGGCGCGGAGAGCTGGAGGACAGCATCGCTGCGTTCGGAGCCGGAGGAACCGGAGCCGAAGCCGACATGGAGGCCGTTGCCGAGGCATTCATCGACGAAGCCGAGTTCATCGAAGCAGAGGCTCCGCTCAGCGTTCCCAGCGACGGTTCCGATGCGGCAGCATACTGCGGCTGCTGCTGCGGCTGAACCTGGTTCTGCTGCATGCCGGTGTTCACCGAGATCGAGTTCTGCGCCTGCACCTGGGCGGCGTTCATCATGTTCTGCTGCTGCACGTTGTTCTGCGCAGACGCATTGGCATGGATGGCGGCCGTTGCAGCGAGGTTTGCGCCGCCAAGGCCCGTCGCGATGACGGTCACCTTGACCTGGTCCTTGAGCGCTTCGTCGATGACCGTTCCGAAGATGATTTCGGCATCTTCGTGCGCGGCTTCCATGATGAGCGTCGTGGCTTCGTTGACCTCATGGATGCTGAGGCTCGAGCTGCCGGTGATGTTGATGATGATGCCCGTGGCACCTTCGATCGACACATCCTCGAGCAGTGGGCTCGAGATGGCGTTCGTGGCAGCTTCGACTGCGCGGTTTTCACCCGATGCCAGGCCGATACCCATGAGGGCGAGGCCCTTGTTCTGCATGATCGTGCGAACGTCGGCAAAGTCGCTGTTGATCAGGCCGGTGTGGTTGATCAGGTCGGAGATGCCCTGGACGGCATTCAGGAGGACTTCGTCGGCCTTCTTGAACGCATCCATCATCGACAGCGAGGATCCAGAAATGGCCAGCAGGCGCTGGTTCGGGATCGTGATCAGCGAGTCGACATTTTCACGCAACCAGGACATGCCCTGCTCCGCGTGCTTCATGCGCTTGCGACCCTCGAACTGGAAAGGCTTCGTGACAACGCCGACGGTGAGGGCGCCAATTTCCTTGGCGATCTTGGCGAATACCGGAGCAGCTCCGGTTCCGGTGCCGCCACCCATTCCGGCGGTGATGAACACCATGTCGGCTCCAGCGAGGAGCTCGGAGATCTTGGCGTAGTCCTCGAGTGCAGCCTTGCGACCCACCTCAGGGTTGGCGCCTGCGCCGAGACCCTTGGTCAGCTCCTGGCCGATCGGCATCTTCGTCGGAGCAAGCGAAGCATCGAGGGCCTGCTTGTCGGTGTTGGCGGTGATGAATTCCACGCCCGAAAGACCCATGCGGATCATGGTGTTGACGGCATTGCAGCCAGAGCCACCCACGCCCACTACCTTGATTTTCGCGCCGTCATTGTTCACTTGATCGATTTCGAACATACCAGAAGATCCTCTTCCTTAATTTTGTCCGACTTACCGTCGAACGAATTACCGGCCTCGGGCCGGCTTGTCCTACCGAGTTGTTAAAACAGATCCTTCATCCAGGTGCGCATCGAGCCGCGAACCTTGTCGTAGATGTTCTTTTCGCGGATCGGAAAGCGCGTGCGCTGCAGCTGGCGGGCGCCGTACTTGAGCAATCCCACGCCCGTCGCGAACTTCGGAGAGTTCACGACATCGCGCAGGCCGCCGATTCCCATCGGAATGCCGCGTTTGACCGGCATTTCGAAGACATATTCGGCCAGCTCGGGCATTCCTTCGAGCAGCGTCGTTCCACCGGTGATCACCACTCCGCCCGACAGGACGTCGGCGAAGCCCGACTTCTTGATCTCCGTGTGGATGAGCTGGAAGATCTCTTCCACACGAGGCTCGATGATCTCGGCAAGTAGACGACGCGAAAGGATTCGCGGCTTGCGTCCGCCGACTCCCGGCACTTCGATCGTCTCGTCATTGCTGACGAGCGAAGCAAGCGAGCAGCCGTAATCGATCTTGATCTTCTCGGCCTCGGCGATCGGAGTGCGCAGGCCGACCGAGATGTCATTCGTAATGTGATGCCCGCCGATGGCGAGGACTCCGGTATAGACGATCGCGCCTTCCTTGAAGATCGCGATGTCGCTCGTGCCGCCGCCGATGTCGACCAGCACCACGCCGAGATCCTTTTCATCCTGCGAGAGGACCGCTTCGGCCGAAGCGATCGGCTCGAGGCAGATTTCGGAAACATTCAGCCCGGCCTTGTTGGCGCACTTGATGATGTTCTGAGCCGAGGAAACGGCGCCGGTGACGATGTGGACCTTGGCTTCGAGGCGGACGCCGTTCATGCCGATCGGGTCGCGGATGCCGTCCTGGTCGTCGATGACGTATTCCTGCGGGATGATGTGGATGACTTCGCGATCGAGCGGAATCGCGACGGCCTTGGCGGCGTCGATCACGCGCTGCACGTCGCCCTGCTGGATTTCCTTATCCTTGATGGCAACGATGCCGGTCGAGTTGAACGACTTGATGTGGCCGCCGGCGATGCCGGTGTAGACCGTGGAAATTTCGACGCCCGCCATGAGCTCGGCCTCTTCGACCGCCTTGGCGATGCTGTCCACGGTGCTATCAATATTGATGACGACCCCCTTGCGGAGTCCGTTCGAGGGAGCCGTGCCGATCCCAACGATATCAATGACGGGGTTCGGACCGGCCTCGACAATCTCGCCGACGATGGCGCAGATCTTGGTGGTTCCGATATCCAGCCCGACAACAAAATCCTTCTTGTTGGACATTCACATTCCCTCGTTGCGTCAAAGATCGAGCATCCTGCGTCGATCTCTTGGCTCTAAGGAAGTCTAAGAACGTCGAGCAGTCCTGACAACTATTTTTTTGTTCGCGTCGGCGTAGATTTGACGGACCGGGATCGATCTCGAGACGGAATACTGGAAAACAGCGTCAATTCGCGTGAATAATTCAGGGGTTGCCTCAGATCCCACGTCCGGGCCCAGGATCACCGAAACACGGTACGAGGGCTCAAAGGCGGTCCAGGCCGTAAACCCCTCCTCCTCGTCCCAGACCAGCTGAGACACCTGGTTGGCGGTCTTCCAGGAGTGGGCGGCCCAGGACCTCAGTGCCTCAACGGCCTGCAGCAGAAGCTTCTCTCCGGCAGCTCCCTGCGGAAGACCGTGGATCAGCGGTAGATCAGATCTTCCCCGCAGCGTCACGGGTCCGAAGAGGCTGCCGTCGCCATCGACGTACTTGAGGACTCCCTGGCGCCCCTGCAGCAGTGCGACGGGCTGGCGGTAGATGACCTGGATCGCGAGCGTCTGCGGAAAACGCTTGGTCAGCACGACATCACGAACCCACTGGTTCGAGAGAAGCCGCTTCTCGATGGATTTCAAATCCAGCGAAAAAAGGCTCGTCGTGGCGAGCGGTACTGCAGCAAGCTCACTGACCTCGCGCGGATCGAGCGGTGAATCGAGCGGCTGGTCGCTCACCTCCACTACCCGAACCAGGAATAGCGGTGAATGTAGCGCAGCAACGAGACCGGCAATGGCGAAGGCCATCACCAGTCCGGACAAAATCACTGTGGCTGCAGGTTTAGTTCGCCGCATGGGTTCCTTTCAGTGTAAAAAAACCTCACCCGTGAGGCCAACATGAAAATCGCAAAAGCGGCCTTTGTTGCCGTCGGAATTTTGTCTCTGCCATCCTGTTCCACCCTCCAGCGCACCTCGACCGAAGGCGTCGAGGCCGAGACCGTCAGGGTGATCGAGTCGGTCGAGGCGGTCCGGTACCAGTTTCCGAATGGCCTGCGGCTCGTGGTGCTCGAGGACCACTCCGCGCCGACCTTTGCCTACCAGACGTGGTTTGATGTGGGCTCGCGCGACGAGGAGCCGGGCAAGACGGGCCTCGCACATCTTTTCGAACACATGATGTTCAAGGGAACTAAATCCGTGCCTGACGGTGAATTCGATCGAATCATCGACGAAGCCGGAGCTGAAGGACAGAACGCCTACACGACGCACGACCATACGACGTACATTGAGGAGCTTCCTAAGGAACGCCTCGAGCTCGTCGTGAAGCTCGAGTCCGATCGCATGCGGAATCTCGTCGTCAATGACGAGTCTTTTGCGACTGAGCGCGAAGTCGTCCAGAACGAGCGCCGCTACCGGAACGAAAACAGTCCGGAAGGACTGATGTACCAGGAGATCTACGGGCTGGTGTTCACGAAGCAGGCGTACCGATGGCCCGTGATCGGTTACGCGGAAGATCTCGCGCGGATGTCCGCGGCGGATGCGCGCGCATTCTATGAAACGCATTATGTGCCGAACAAGGCCGTGATTGTCGTCACCGGCGATGTCCGGGCGGCCGAAGTGCGCGACCTGGTGGCCAGGCACTATGGGGCCTACCCCAAGGTTGAAAAGGCTCCGCTCGACAGGGAGCGTGAGCCCGAGCAGAAGTCTCCGAGGCGGAAGACGCTGCGCCTGAATGTTCAGGTCGAGAAGCTCCTCATGGCGTTTCCGATTCCGGCAATGGATCACGAGGATATTCCCACTCTCGACATCATCCAGATGCTGCTTTCGGGAGGACGAAGCAGCCGGTTGCAGAAAGCCCTCGTCGAGAGCGGCATTGCCACGGTTGCGTATGGGTATGCGGCCGACGCACGCGATCCTTCGCTATTCCTGCTGGGTGCCTCGATGCAGGACAAGATGAAGGCCAACCTCGCCGAGAAGGTGATCCTGCGCGAGCTCGAGAGGCTCTCGAGCGAAGAGGTGTCACAGCTGGAGCTCGAGCGTGCACGCAACCTGCTGAGCTTCGAGTTTTTCAGCGGCCTCGAAACCAACTCGGAAAAGGCCCGGTACCTGGGCCATTACGAATCGCAGCTCGGAAGGATCGAAAAGGGCCTGGAGCTCCATAAGAGACGCCTGGCCGTCACTTCGCAGCAGGTCCGTGAAGTAGCCCAACGGTACTTCCTGCCACAAAGACGTTCAGTGATCGTCGGACTGAAGAAGTCCTCGAGCGGAGAAAACCGATGAAAATGCGCATCGTCCTTCAGAGCCTGAAACTGATTCCACTGGTCGCCCTGACGACGATCTCGATGGCACCAGCCATGGAGGTGCTCGTCGAGAAGGATTCGCGCCTGCCGATTGCCTACCTCAACGTGGTGGTCCGCACCGGCTCGATTGCTGATCCGGCGGGAAAGACCGGACTCACCAACTTCGTGGGCGACATGCTCCTGCGCGGCACCCAGCGCCACACGAAGGAGGAGATCGACCTGATGCTCGACCAGTGGGGAGCGAGTCTTGGTGTCGAAACCCGAACCGAATCCATGGTGGTTCGCGGCGCGGTCCTCAGCGCCAGGCTTCCCGAATTCCTGGCACTGGTGCGCGAGGTGCTTTCGCAGCCGCTCTTTCCGGAAGGCGAGATCAGCAAGCTCAAGCAGGAGACGATTTCCGGAATCCTCGCGCAGCAGGGAAATGACCACGCGCTCTCGTCACGCAAGTTCGGACAGTTCCTGTTCGAGAGGCACCCCTACGGACGTCCCGTAGACGGCGTTCCAAGCGAGGTCTCGAGCTTTGATCGTGCCACTCTTGTCCAGCAGCATCGCCAGGTCTTCACCAGCGAGGCCCTCTTTGTCCTGGGCGCGGGCGATGTGACGCTGTCGACGCTGAAAGGCTGGTCCGATCAACTGGCGTCGAGCCTTCCTGCAAAACCACTCTCATCGCTGCCGACCGCATCGCAGCCGCAGCTTCCGGCAGGACGCCGACTACAGATCGTCGACAAGCCGGATCGCACGCAGACCCAGATCCTGATCGGCCAATCCGGAGTCCGAATGACTGACCCGGATTATTACGCCCTCTATCTCGGCAACGTGGCTTTCGGTGGAGGTTCGTTCACCTCACGACTGATGCAGGAGATCCGGGTCAAGCGCGGCTGGTCCTACGGGGCTCGAAGCAGCTTCCGATTCAGCCTGCAACCACGCTCGTGGCAGGTTCATCTATTTCCGGCCGAAAAGGACACCCCTGCCGCGCTGGCAACCACCATGGCCATGATCGACGAGCTTCGGCGCAACGGCATCTCCGAAAAGGAGTTTGATCTCGCGAAGCAGAGTTCGATCAACAATGCAGCCTTCCTCAATGACACTCCAAAAAAGCGGATCGAGAATCGCATCCTCGAGGAAACACTGAACCTTCCCCAGGGATTCTTCGCCCATCTTTCCAGAAACCTCGCGAAGGTGAGTCTGGTTCAGGTGAATCAGGCGCTCTCGCGCTTCATCTTGACCGATCGCCTGGCGATTACTGTCGTCGGAACGGCAGCGAGACTGAAAGGGGAATTGGCAGAAAAGGCAGGCATTCCAGAAGGACAGGTACTGGTCGTTCCTTATACTTCAGAATAGAGAAATCGCAAAAAGTTGGGGATTTGAAGATTGGAGCATAGCGGCGTAGCCTCGGGGTGACTTCAACCCAAAACACTGCCCCTGCAAGGGCAGAGAGGAGACGCCGCTATGCTGAATCTTGTTACCGCAATCCCGTCCGTTCGTCCCGAAGATGTTCGCTTGACCCTGGAT
>CAMAQA010000097.1 GCA_945860415.1 Bacteriovorax stolpii | reverse complement strand
GCTGTACTTTGAGGGCGACAGCGGCTCGACCTATCGCCTGCTTCGCGCGGTCAAGAATCGTTTCGGAAGTTCGCGCGAGCTCGGCGTCTTTGAAATGGAAGGAGACGGCCTGCAGGAAGTTTCCAACCCCTCCTCGCTTTTTCTCAGCGATCGACGCGAAGCTTTGCCCGGAACGGCGATCGGCACGCTGCTCGAGGGCACTCGGCCACTCCTCGTGGAACTCCAGGCCCTGGTGGCACCCAGCCCGCTGTCGCTTCCGCGGCGCACTTCGGTCGGCATGGACTCCAACCGCATTGCGCTCCTGAGCGCGATCCTCGAGCGCCACATGCAGGTGAGGCTTGCCGAACAGGATCTCTTCTTCAACGTCGCCGGTGGACTCAAGCTTTCTGAGCCCGCCTGCGATCTCGCGTCCGTCGCAGCCATCTGGTCTTCGGTCGAGGACCATGCGTTTCCTCTCGACTGGGCATGGATTGGCGAACTCGGCCTGACGGGTGAAGTGCGGCGCGTTTCGCAGATCGACGTTCGCGTCGAGGAGGCGAGAAAACTCGGATTCAAGACCGTCATCGTTCCGGAAGGCTCGGCCGAACGCGTGGGCAAGGTGCGAGGACTTCGCATCCTGACCCTCGACCGCGTCTCGCGGCTCGGGCGCCTCGTCTCGGAATACGGCAGAGGTCCGGGTTAACGCGCTTACTTCATCGTCACGCGACCGATGGCTCGACTCCAACGCGACATCGCCTCGGTGCGCTGCTGATCACTCATCGAAGGATCGAAATCGCGATCCTTCTTCCAGGTCTTCTCGATCTCCGAGAGGTCGCTCCAGAGCCCTGCTCCGAGGCCCGCGGCAAACACGGCACCGAGGCTGGTGGTTTCGAGATACTTCGGGCGGCGAAGCTTCACATGGAGAACATCGGACTGAAACTGCATGAGAAGGTTGTTCGCGGCGGCTCCACCATCGACATTCAGAGACGCCAGCGGCTTTCCCAGGTCCTTTTGCATGGCAGCGAGGATGTCGGCATTCTGGAAGGCGATGCCCTCGAGCACGGCGCGCGCGATATGCCCGGCCTGCGTTCCACGAGTCAGGCCGGTCAGCATTCCGGTGGCTTGAGGATCCCAATAAGGAGCACCTAGTCCGGTCAGTGCTGGAACAAACACGACCCCGTCGGAATCCGTGACGGATTCGGCCAGTGACTCGATCTCGGCTGAATCGCGAATCAGCCGAAGTCCGTCACGAAGCCACTGCACTGCCGCACCCGCGATGAAAGCCGATCCTTCGAGCGCATAAACCGTTCCTTCACGAGGCATCTTCCACGCGATGGTCGTGAGCAGTCGGTGACGACTCTTGACCGGAGCCTTGCCCGTGTTCATCAGCATGAACGCACCCGTGCCATAAGTGCACTTGGCCATTCCCTCTCTGGTGCAGGCCTGCCCCAGCAGCGCTGCCTGCTGGTCGCCCAGCACTCCGGTGATCGGAACACCGTCGGGAATTCCAGGAACACCACGGGTCAGGGCAAACGTACCCGTCGACGGACGAACCTCGGGCCAGATCTCGCGAGGCACTCCGAGCGCCCTGCACAGATCATCATCGAACTCGTGCCGGGTCAGGTGGAAGCACAGCGTACGCGAGGCATTGCTCGGCTCGGTGACGTGCACTGCCCCACCGGAAAGTCGAGCGATCAGGTAGCTGTCGATGGTGCCGGCAGCCAATCTTCCTTGCTGTTGGGCCTGGGCCAGCACGGGCCAGTTCTTCAGGGCCCAGGCGGCCTTGGTTCCGGAAAAATACGGGTCCAGCAGCAAGCCCGTATTGTCCTGGAAAAAGGGTTCGAGTCCCTTGGAGCGAAGGGCCTCGCACATCGCCGCCGTCCTGCGGTCCTGCCAAACGAGGGCGCGAGCGAGCGGCTCGGTGGTCTTTCGGTCCCAAAAGCACAAGGTCTCGCGCTGGTTCGTGATACCGATTGCCGCCAGCTTGCGGATGTCCTGGTGCTTCGTCACCTCGCCGATGGTCTGGATGACCGTGCTCCAGATCTCCTCGAGATCGTGCTCGACCCAGCCGGGCTGAGGAAAGTGCTGCTCGAAATCGATGCTGGCCTCGGCGATCCGATTCAGCTCGCGGTCCATCAGCAGAGCAGTCGTTCCCGTCGTCCCCTGGTCAATGGCAAGGATGGTGTCCATATCCTCCAAGGTAAGGGTTTCGGGCCCATGTCACGGAGGGCAAAATTTTTACCATTGAACGAATCGCGGGTGCTGCCGATGAGACTTGTGGATGGGAGCATTCCTGCGCCAATTTCTTGATCCTCAGGCCTCTCGGCGGAAACGCTGGCTGGGAGCGATCGCGCTTTCGCTCCTGCTGACGTTCCTCCTGCGCACGGTCGATGATGGCATGGCCAGGCGCTACAACCGCGAGTATGGATCCATTCTCGCGCGCCAGATCGCCAGCCAGGCCGAAGGCCTCGCCCTTGCGGCAGGACAGAAGGGCATCGCCGATCCGCTGGGCTGGGCGCTCTTTTATCTGGGCCAGGGCGTCGAGCCACGCTACGTCCAGGTCACCCGCGAAAAGGGCAGCATCGCCGATGGCATCTTGGCCACCCGCAAGGGAGAAATCGAGATCCGCAAATCGGTGAACATTCCCGGCCGCGATGAGTCGGGCGGAATCCGGGTGACAGTCGCACTGCCAACGACCGGCTTCCTCGGAACCACGACTGAGCTCACGCGCGACATGATGAGTCTTGCCGTGGCCTTCGTGCTGGCTTTGACGATCGGCCTCACCCTGCAGCGGCGGGCGGACCGCTTCCAGCGCGGCAGGCTCGTGGAAAAGCAGGAACGCCTGGCAGAGCTCGTTCCGCAGCTCAAGGACGTCCTGCTCGGCATCGGCCAGCAGCTTCGCGACATTTTCAGGCACTTCGAAACGCTGAGCGCCTCATCACGTGACGCCCACGAAAATATCCGGCATGCCCGCGCTGGATTCCACGAGTCGATCCTGACTGCCCGACGAATATTGAAGCATGCCGACGACGTTTCTGGATGCACCATGCACGCCGAAGCGGCGGTATTGAACCTGATGCTCGAGGCTGGTCGAATTGCGGAAAAGACGGGTAGCTCGCCCTACCCGGTGCATCTGCTGCACCAGCAGGTTCTGGAGATTCGCAGCCGATCTGCACGCCTCCAGCGCGAAGTTCGTGAACTGGAGCGCGGACTCGAGCCGATGACGACCGACCTCGATATCGGCTTCCATGCCCTGACCAACGCCCAGGAGTCGCTACGCGCGGTTCCGGTCGAGATCCAGAAGACCAGTGGCCGCATGACCGAACAGGCCCGCATCTTCCAGAAGATGCGCCAGGAACTGACGGGCTAGGCCTTTCGTTCCAGAAACGATTCAATGAAATGATAAGCGGCCGTTGCCGCCACTCGCGCCGTGGCGTCCTGGACGTCATGCTCCGGACTCAGCTCGAAGATTCCCAGCGAGACCACCTTGGGATGCGATCCCGCGATCTCCATCATCGCGATGATCTCGGCCGAATTGAATCCTTCGGCTTGCGGTGCGCTCACTCCGGGACAATGGTCCTGAGAGAGGCAATCGAGGTCCAGGCTCACGACGATGGCGTCGACACTCCCCGCGAGCTTCTCCAGCTTTTTCCGGAAAGTCGCCACGCGATCGGCCGTGCGCAGCTCCTGCCAGCGCACGACTTCCACCTTTTTCGATTCGACATAGTCCCACAGCTCGGGAGCATTGCAGTGTGACTGGATTCCGAATTCGATGAAATTCTCCGGGTCGAGCACTCGAGCCTCGATCGCCAGGAAAAACGGAGAGCCGCTTCCCGGCACAGGCGCCGGCCGCCGCACATCGAGATGGGCGTCAAGGTTGATGCATCCGAGGCGCTTTCCACCTCCTAACGCCTCGGAGATTCCAAGAAGCTGTGAGAAGCCGTGGTCGTGGCCCCCGCCCACCACGACCGAGGGCGCGTGTTCACGATGGGCATCGCGGACAGCGTCAGCCGCATGACGGTGATTTCCGACGACATCGGAGCTGATATTCGAGACCATCACGGATCTTCCGAGCATCGAAGCAACGGGAATCCTTCCATGAAGGCGCCGGAAAACCCGCTCGAACGCTCGAGGTCCGTGGCAGGCTCCCACCCGCCCTCCGACGTTCATGACGCCCTGATGGTCGGGTATTTTGATCAGGCTCCATTTGCGCGGTTGCATCATTTCTCTTACACTCGATTTTATTCGGAAATTCGGAAGGCGCAATTCCATGGATGGGTTTCACGACAATAAGTGGTTCGTCTACATCAATGATCATCACGAGGGGCCATTCTCGATGGCCCAGCTCCAGTCCAAGCTCCAGACGGGCGAGGTGAATCGCACCCAGTACGTCTGGGCCGAAGGCATGCCGGACTGGCAGCTGATGACGACGGTTCGCGAGCTGGATCCGATCCTGACGCTCACCGCCGCGCCGATCTTTGCGGCGCCTGCAGGTGCCGTTGACGACCACGAGCCGGCATTCGACATGTCTTTCGAAGAACAGGCTCCGGTCGAACCCGTGCTGAGGCCTCAAGCTGCACAGCCCGCGCAGCCCGCAGTGCGCGTTGAAGTGGCCGCTCCGGTGACACGACCTGCGCCCGTGGTGGAACCCGCTCCAGTCACACCGGTTCTCCAGTCGCGGGATGAGCCCGTCGTGCTTCAACCGGCACCCGTTGTTCCGATCCAGGAACCGGTGCTCCAGCAGCCCGTTCCGCAGCAACCCGTTCCGCAGCAACCCGTGGCCTCGCAGGTTTCCGCGCCGGTGGAGCCCGTAGTGGCCGTCCATGAGACGCCGCGGGTCGAGATCCCGCCTGCCCTCGATGAGCTTCGCAATGACCGATTTGATTCCGAGCCCTCGCTCGATTCGATCCGCCAGCCGCTTCCGAACGACGAGGCGCCGCAGATGATGTTCGGGTCGGTTTCAAGCGACAAGCATCGCTCGGGTGGATTCCTGAAAATTTTCCTGTTCCTCGCCATCCTCGGAGTTGTCGCTTACGGATATGTGTCCGGGGCCATGGATCCGGTGTTGAAAAATCCCCAGGTGATCAGCGCGGCCGTTGTCGTCCGCGACGTGACGAGCCCCGTACTGACGAAGGTGGCCCAGTGGGTACCGCAGCTTCAGCGCTGGGTTTCTCCGATTCCGTACCTGTCAGGAGTCGAGAAGGCCGAGCTTTCCGAGCTTCGGTCAAATGCGCAGCGCGCGAATCCTCCCCGTCTTGCACTGGCTCTCGACCGGACAGATTCTTCATCGCCCAGCTTCCATGTTTCTTCTGCCTTGCCCAACGGGACAAAGCTGGACCTCGTGCTTATCGGCACGCCCGAGACCCTCCTGAGCCAGACCAGCCTGGAACTCAAGGCCACGACCGAGGTCGTGAATCGGCTCGCCACCTTTGAAGGCCTTCGCCAGCTCGATGGAAGGCCCATTGCGCAGGGCGACTACCGTGTTTTCGTCATGGAATCCGATTCCGGGGCACAGCTTCCGGAGGTGGAGGCAGCCTTGAACGAGCTGCCGGATTCCGGCGAGAACATTCCATCGGAGGTTGCCATCTCGGGCAGGCGGAAGCTGTTCATCCAAAAGACCTATTTTCTCGCGGGTGAAAAGGATGACACCTACTCCAAGCGCCTGAAGGACTTTCATGAGCGCCTGAGAACGCGGTCGGCCGATGAGCTCAAGGAGCTTGCCGGTATCGTGCAGACCCTCACGCTTCAATTGACGAGCACGATCGAAGAGCACGCCAAGATCTCCAACGGCAAGATGTCGAAGGCCGCAGAGAAGAATGCCGAGAAGAACTGGAACGAATTCCACGACAAGTGGACAGGCCAGCAGACGCAGCTCGACACGAACTTTGCCGGATGGGCCGAAGCTCTCGCGCAAAAGGAGTTCTATCACTGGGGACTGTACCAGATGGTCAAGCAGCTTTCGGAGCGCGTGAGCCAGCTGCACGTCCAGCAGCATTCCGGAGTGCTCATCCGTCCCACTGATGAGAAGGAATTCCAGGCCCAGTTGAATGAGCGCCAGAAGGCTGCGCGTGAGGCACTCACCGAGCTCGACCGCAAGCTGAACGAAAGTCGCAAATTGAACGAAGGCGTGGATGGCATGCCGAAACGCCTGAAATTTGACGAAGAATCGGCTTCGGCAGCCGTCGACGCGGCAGCCCCCGAGGCTCCCCCTTCAGAGGTGCCTGCGGACGAACCGGCAGCATCTGAGCAGCCGTCTACCCAGCCTGCGTCTGCATCGCCGGGAAAGGCCCGTTGATGTCCGCCCCATCTGAGCGGCGAAGGAGCCGCAGGAGACCCGTTCTCGACAGCTTTTCCGTGTTCGTGGTGGCCCCCGAGAAGGCGCCGCACCGTCTGGCCGTGAAGGATGTCAGTGATCTGGGAATCGGGTTTCAGCTTGACCCGGATGCCGCCGAAGGCACGCAGCTGCTCCAGGTCGAGGTGGGTGACACCCTCGAGATCAGCCTGTACCTGAACCAAAGCCTCCACTTGCCGCTTCGCATCCAGGTGGTCCGAATCTACCAGGAGACCGACAACGGACCTCGCGTGGCCGGAGCCAGCATCCTGGAGCTCCACACCAGCGGTTACAAGGCGTTCGCAAGCTTCATCCAACTTCTTGACGCTCTCGCGGAAGTCCGCGTCTAAAGCCATTGTTTCAGCGGAAATCGTTCAAGGGGCCGCAGTTTGCTACCGAAACGCTTCTTGGAGGAAATTCCATGAAGCTCGCAGGGAAGCATAACGGCAACGGTCAGGACGACGGAACAGAATCAACAGTCAAGGTAGTGGACTTCAACCAGGTGCGCAGCCAGAAGCTCGACGAGAAGCGCCGCAAGACGGAGCGCATCCTCTTCCAGAATCTGCTGGGCGTTTATTGCGTCACCGGCAATGCATCGATCAGGCAGATCCAGCTCGTCGATGTCAGCGAAGACGGCCTCTCATTCGTGGTTCCTTTTGACGTCAAGAATCCGTGGCCGAAGGAAGCCAGCGAGCTTCCAATCCGACTTTATTTCACGCAGGAAACGTACCTTCCGATCAACGCCAAAATCGTCAACTCTCGGCCCTCGATCGAAAACGGCCAGCGTTACGTGCGCTACGGATGCACGGTCGACAACACCCTGCAGGCGTATGAAACCTACATCCAGTTCGTGCGCTTCCTGAAGTCCTTTTCCGAGCAGGCGCACAAGGACGAAGGCAAGGACTCCGTGTTCTACATCTGATCTGAATCGCCAAACAGCTTCAAGGGGCGCCCTCCCTCGGGACGGCGCCCCTTTCTTTTTTGCTTCTACCGGGTTCCGTGTGGGTAGAGGCTGAGACCTCCGCAATGGAAAAGAATCGCAGCCCGGTAGTTCTCGAAATTGCGAAAGCCCCGGGCGTTGGCCTTGATGAGCTGGATCTTCGAGTTCATCCCCTCGGCCACGGCGTTA
>CAMAQA010000096.1 GCA_945860415.1 Bacteriovorax stolpii | reverse complement strand
ACGCCCTACCAGCGCGTCCTGGAGTGCCCGGAAGTATCGGAAGAGCAAAAGGCCAGACTCAGGGCACAGTACGAGGCACTCGATCCGTTCGAGATGAAGAGCAGGATCGAAGAAAGGCTTCAACTCTTCTTCAAAACGCTCCGAGACGAGCAACGACAGAGCGAAGCACTCAAGCTTGCGGCGTGAGTCCAGATCATTCAGCTCCGGTGTGATTCACTTTTGAGGCAATACGAAATTCGAAATAAGGACCTGCCTCTCATCGCAGCGAGTACCAGACACCACGGCCACTACCATGCTGGTCGAGCACGCCCCGTTCAACGAGCGCCCGAAAATGCTGCTTGAGCGTATTGCGGCTGGCCGCGGTCAGTTTGATGGCCTCGCCGATCGTCACCCGGCCGTGTTCGCGTGCAAACTCGACAATCTGAAGCTGCAGCTCAGGCATGGCCGCCAGCACGATCTTTTCGCGTTCGACTTTCTTCTCGAGCCGCCGAACCTGCTCAGCCAACGAACGCAGGAAGAAGAGCAGCCACGGCTGCCAGTCCGGTTCGGCCATGCGGATCGTTCCCTGCGTCTGGCGCAAGGCAAGGTAGTAGGCCTCCTTGCTCTGCTCGACCACGCTCTCGAGCGAGCTGTACGGCACGTAGGCATAACCCGCCTGCAAAAGCAGAAGTGTCGTCAAGACACGCGACAGTCGCCCGTTGCCGTCCTCGAAGGGATGAATTTCAAGGAACACGACGACGCACAGAGCAATGATCAGCAGCGGATGCAGGCTCGTCGCCTCGCGCTCCTGGTTCACCCAGGCCACCAGCTCCGCCATCAGGCGGGGCGTATCGAAGGGTGATGCCGTCTGAAAAACGATGCCGATCTGTCCGCCAGATTCGTCGAAGGCGGCGACTGGGTTCGGGTGGGTCTTGTAGTTGCCGCGATGCCAGGAGTCCTTCTCACTATGTCGGAGCAGGATCTGATGGAGTTGCCGCAGGTGGCTCTCCTTGAACGAAATGTCCTGCCAGGACGAGAACACCAGATCCATCAGCTCGGCGTAGCCGGCCACTTCCTGCTCGTCGCGGGTGGCCAGAGGCTGGATCTCGATCTTCGAGAGCAACTTCTCCACCTCGCGATCAGAAAGCCTGCTGCCCTCGATCCGGGTGGAGGACCCAATGCTTTCGATGGTGGCCACCCGCCGCAGGGCCACAAGCCGGTCAGGCTCCAGCGTGCCCAAGGCCCGCCAGGCGCCCTTGAACTCGTCGATCCTGGCCACGAGTCTCAGGATCTCCGGGGTGATCTGAATGGTGCCGGTATTCAGCATGATCCAATACTACACCCATTTACACCCATTATCGAGGGGCCAGGCCCAAGGCCGGTCCGATCGTTGCGAAGGCCCTCGCGAAAGGTTAAGCCGGGTGCCGTATGTTGTTTCTGTCCATCGAGTCCACGCCGCTCACCCCTCGCCGACGCTTCGCGCTCGCGATGCTGGTGGTGCTGGGCACGGTTGCCGTTTCCACGACAGAACAGAGCAGCGAGGGAGCCCAGGACTGGAGCATCCACGCCCCCCCGACCCGCGCGGCCATTCCCCACTGGGCGGACACGCCCCCCGCCCCCCGAGATCGCCTTCAGAAGCAGCCGCTCGACATGAGCCACCGCGAAGTCGAGGCCCTGCTGCTCCAGCGCATGGGTCGCCATGAACACGCGGAGAAGATCCGCGCCACGGCCACCCAGATCATCCGACTCTGTCACCTGCTCGGATTCCAGCCCTCGTTCATCCTGGCCGTCATCGAGCACGAGAGCAGCTTCAAGAGCCGCGCGGTTTCTCCCGCAGGGGCTGTCGGGCTGATGCAGCTACTGCCCGCAACGGCACGCATCGTCGGAAGTCAGATCGGAATCACCGTTCCTCACGGTGGACCGAACTTGAAGGATCCGGTCGTGAGCGTGACACTAGGAATGCATTATCTGGCTCAGCTTCAAGATGACTTCAAAACGCCCGCCTCGACCCTGGCGGCCTATAACCTCGGCCCCCAGCGCTGGGTGCAGTTCCTCGAAAGGCCGGCACGCGACCGGCCCCGATCAGTCGCAAAATATGTGGCTTTGATCGAGCGCACCTCGAAAGAGATGCAGCAGGCCGGAAAAATGGCTTACCTGAAGGCAATTCCGTAACGGACCACCTGCTTCGACACCCGAAGCTGCCGCTTTAGCGAACGGCGGGCTCGGCAAAAACTGCCGACTCGGCGCTAGTGCATTCGATGTAGGACAGCACGAGCGAAATCCAGAGCAGGTTGGCCACCAGCAGGTGCAGGAGCTGGAGCACCAGCGGTGCAGCCAAAAGCACGTTCGCGCCACCAATGACCATGTTCGTCAGCAGGAGCACCAGCGCGCGTCTGGACCACACGCTCCGCTGAGACTGAAGCCAGGAGATCGCCAATCCCATCCAAAAAAGCGCCAGAAGCGGATGAAAGACCCGAAGCCTTTCGAGAAAATGGGCGTCCTTCGCCCAGTCGCGAATCCACCCCTGCCGAAACGACGACACTTCAAAAAGCGTGTCGCCGAGGGCCGTGAGCGCGCCGGTGCCGGCGAGGATCACAAAACCGACGAGCACCCATGCCCCCTGCCGATGGGCTGCAGAGGCCACCGGAAGCACTCGCGCGCGATCGCTCGACCGTGCGCGGGCCGCAGCCCAGGCCGTGAGCGCCAGCACACCGACCAGAATGCAGGTGTTTCCGAGGTGCAGCACGATCGACACCGCACGATCGACCGACCGGTCATGCTCGACCAGACGAAGCAGGACGAGGCCGGCGCCGATCAGGGCCTCGATCACGATCGCCACCATCGACCAGCCGGCAAGCCGTCGGATGACGTGGCCCCGTGGATACAACCGAAACGCGAAGTGCCCCAGGGCGAAGACCAGAAGCAGACTCAGGCCCGAAGTGAGCCGGTGCGTGAATTCGATGACGGTCTGGTAGCGCGATAGCGAGGGCAGCATCTCGCCGTTGCAGAGCGGCCAGTGCTGTCCGCAGCCCGCGCCGGAACCCGTGGCCCGGACGAGCGCTCCCCAGAGGATTACCCCGATGACGAAGACCAGAGTGCTCACGCAAAAATACTGAAAGCGCTTCGGAGTCATCCAGGCATGAATTCTGTTCCAGGCGTCACGCAGCATGGAGCCTTTATAGCCATTTTGAGGTAGATAAGAAACGTGGCATCCCTGATTGAAGCCTGTTTCTTTCCGCTCGAAGGCGTCGTGTTCTTTCCGTCGGCAACGCTGCCGCTGAACATCTTTGAGCCCCGCTACCTGTCGATGACGGATCACCTTTTCCAGCACGGTATGCCGCTCGTTTTGAGCGACCTCGACCCCACCGATCCGGAAAGCTGGAGCCCGGGCAAGTCGCTCATCGCCGGAATGGGTGCGGTTCACCTGTTCGAGCAGCGTCAGGACGGAACGCGCGTGATTCTGGTCCGAGGAACAAGCCGCGTGCGGCTCGTTTCAGTGCTTGAGGACAAGCCCTTCATCCGGTGCCAGGTCGAGCCCCTGTTCGACGAGGCCGAGCTTCATCCCGGAAATCTGTTTTTTCTGCAGCGCCTCAAGCAGGGCCTGAACCAGTGGGCCGAAGAGACGCTTCCAGACGCTGAATCACGGCAGGCCTTCCAGGGAGGCCTCGAAAACCCGCAGAAAGTGGTCGAGCTTTACTCGCACTACCGGGTGCAGGACGTCGACATCCGGCAGCAGATCCTGGAGGTCTCGGACATCAATCGCCGAATCGACCTGCTTCGGCGCGTGCTGTGAGCTTGATCCCCGAGAGGGCTGCTGGTACGGTTTTCACATCTGAAGCGCACTCATAGCTCAATTGGATAGAGCATCAGACTTCGGATCTGAGGGTTAGAGGTTCGAGTCCTCTTGAGTGCGCCATTCAGAATAGTCGGGCCCACCTTTTGGTTTCGCACCTGCGTTAAAATAGTCGAACATCGGTGATCACCTACGACTTCCACCTCCAACGCCGACGCTGAGGAACGTTATGGGGGACGAGTTCCTTGGCCACCTGAACCCCACGCCCGGTGAGCCGGTAAAGCCTGCCCAGGACCCTCTTGGAGTCGGGGATGCGCCTGACGAAGCCGGCCTCGGTGAGCAGGATCATGCGGCGAGATGCGTTGGGCTGAGAGTTGCCAAAGAAGTGGCTCTGCACCTGCCTTGCGCTGAGAAACTGCTGGAGGTGCTTCAGCAATACGCCGAGCATGCACCCTCAGTGGGTACAAAGATCTCCTACAGTGAGACCCTTCAAGTAGGCAGCAGATCCAAGTACAACCTCAAGCTCGCTTACATTGACAGCGATGGTGACAAGCACTCTTTTGAGGGAAAATCGCACTCGAACAATTGAAGTAAACTCCTCAACCCCGGGACCGGGCGAGTCGCAAGCGTTCCGCTGAGCCTGTACAGAAATGACAAAGGCGAGAGACAATCTCTTGCGTCCACGAAGGTGACCATCGATACATCCACCAAGGCCGGATCTCTAGTCCTGGAACTTCAACAACTGCATATCGCTGGCGATGGACAATCTCTCGAATGGACCGCGCCAAACCCTCAGAGCGCCCTTATCAAGTGCCAGCCTGCTTCAGAATAGTCCCGTCGTTCAAGGCAGGAGAGTGAGGGAGTAAAGCCATCAAAACTCGAGCACCGCCTGCGGCGGCCCTCGCGGTGGCGCCCATCTCGGCACGGCGGTCGAATGACCCAGGTGCTCGATGACCCCGATCACACCTTGCCGCCACAGTCCGGGTAGACGGAAAGATAGATCTGAAAGACCCGCTTCAGGCACTCTGCCCAGGTCATTTGGCGAGAGGACCCGAGGGAGCGTCCCTCCTCGCTCCTCTCGCTTGGAGTAGATCAGGCACGACCTGAAATCTCAGCCGGTGGTTTTCAGCTGGCCATCACGCAAGCTGCCGGAACATCTATCGCAGATAGGCGAAACAAAGCCCCTCTCCTGGAGCCGGCGGGGCCCCGTACTGCTCTTGGGCGGGGGCTTCCAGGATCTGCGAACGTGATTTTAGCCTGCCTTCAGGCGCCGCGAGCGCCGCGCGAGAGAACAGCTGCGGCGTTGATCATGCAGTCGAGTACGAGACCACCGGATGGGGCATTCTCTACAAGCACAAGGAATCCGCCAATATCATTGACGGATGGGTGGGCGGCGAAGGCGTGCTCCAGGCTGATTTGAACGAGTCCATCGACCATCACCTGCCGTTCTTGAAGGCTTTTGAAAAGAAGGCTACGGTCGCCAATGGGCGTTATCCGATTGTGGTTCCGCAGCCCGAACAAATCCTGTTCTCAAAGCTAAAAGAGTCTCTTCAGATCGATCGCTATAGGAGCGGTGCTGCTCTTTACAGCAGTAAGCTCGGCGAGAAGGTCTTTAGCGATCAGTTCTCCCTTTATGACGTGGATTGGGCGCCCGAACTGGGCATAGCCTCGGCTTTTGACGGCGAGGGCGTGCGCCGTGAGAATCCACGTTTGCCTTTGATTGAACGAAGGGTTTTCAAGAATGTGATCTCCGACCTTCGCAATGCCCGGAAATATGGGACAGCCTCAACTGGAAATGGCCAGCGGAGCTTTGATTCTAATAGCAGACTCGATTTTAACGCTGTCCTGCTAGGACGTGGAAGTCGGGATTACCGCGCACTCATGAAAGAGATGGGTGAATGCATCTTCATTCTCATGGCAATGGGGGGAGGATTCACCGATACCGGAGATTTCTCCACTCCCGTCCACCTGTCATTCCTTGTCAAAGGCGGCGAAATCATTGGGCGCCTGCCGCCGATTAGCGTGAAGTCCTCCTTGGCTGAAATGTTCGGTGATCGCCTCTTGGCTGTTTCAAGCGACGGGCTGGGTGCATCCGCTCAGAATCCTTGCCTATTTGCCGAGATGGAAGTCATCAATCATTGATCTGACTTAGCAGCATTCACCCAATGGGTGTATTTTTACTTACCTCATTCATCTAGTAGGTGTATTATTAGGGTAAGATGATCCGGCGGGTGGAACTGAGCAAGCTGGCGCGTAAGCAGTTGAAGAAGATGCCCCGCCACATCGTCGAGAACCTGGCTTCATGGGTTGATGACGTGGAGACCCGTGGCCTGGACGAAGTTCGCAGGATTCCTGGCTATCATGACGAGCCTCTGCATGGAGATCGTCAAGGCCAGAGGTCAATCCGATTGAGTCGTGCTTATCGGGCGATCTATGTCGTGAAGGACGATGGCGGTATCGAGTTTATATTGGTCGAGGAGGTTTCGAAACATGACTACTAGGAAGAAAAGCGAGGCGATGAAGTTCTTGGAGGAGACGGCGGGGCGGCCTTTGACTTTGGGTGGGCTCCTCGAATCCCTCCGCGTAGGCGAGGAGATGTCCCAGGCGGCATTTGCCAAAAAGTTGGGCGTATCTCCCTCTCATCTTTGCGACATTGAGAAAGGCCGCAAGGTAGTCAGCCCCGAACGAGCCGCGCGCTTCGCTAAAATCCTGGGTCGCTCCCGCGAGCAGTTCGTACGCTTGTCCTTGCAGGAGTTGGTGGACGAGGCGGGGCTCAAGATGCGGGTCAATGTCGAGGACGCCGCTTAGGATATGAAACGAGACGAAACCTACTCCCCATCAGTCAAGAGCGCCTCGCCTCCCCAGGGGCTCAGATTCCGCCTGGCGTTGGCAGAAGACCGAGAGCCAGTGACCCAGCTTATGGCAGAACGAAATCCGGATGCGGACCCGTCCGAGCTGATGAAGAAGACCGATCGAGAAATCGCATTAAACCTGAGTGACCCCAAGTATCGCCTCTTCGTCGCCGACCTGAATGGCACGGTGGTCGGTCTATGTCGCTATTTCCACAGCGAAGGTCTTCCAAAGGAGAAGCTTAAGTTCCCCGCTCCCCATGGCTGGTACTGCATGGGTGTTCTTGTCGATAAGAGAATGAGAAGGCAGGGGATTGCACGATTTCTTTTCCAGAACCGCCTGAAGTCGTTTCAGGACCAAGGGGCGAGCGTTATCTATTCGGTCGTGGACGCTGCAAACTTAGCCTCGGTGAAGATGCATCAGGAGTTTGGCTTCCAGGAACTTGAAAGGGCGCCCGGTTTCCTACACATCAAGTTCGAGAGTGGAAGCGGCATTCTGTATCAGATGCACCTCTGATGCTTCGTAGACGCCGCGTAAGGCGCGCTGTTGCGTTTTACGGGCGCTCCTGGCCTTGTGCCATACCGAGAGAACCACCCGCCTTAAAATGGCAGATAGGCGAAACAAAGCCCCTCTCCTGGAGCCGGCGGGGCCCCGGGCTGCTATCAGGCGGGATCTGCGAACGTCATTCTTGCACGTCTTAGGCGCCTGTCACGTCCCAGCTAACCGATCCCGGGTTCGTCCCAGCAATCGGGACCCCCGGTGTCACGGGCTGATTAGTGGTTTAGTTTCTCTTCGTCAATCTCAGTGATCTGGATTTTGCCTTTCAGGCGGTAGCTATCCCCCTTGAACAGAATCGTCTCGGCCCGGTCGAAGATCCGATCGATCGTGATGTTGGAGACAACCGGATCCGGAAAGCACTGCG
>CAMAQA010000095.1 GCA_945860415.1 Bacteriovorax stolpii | reverse complement strand
AGCTCAAAAATACCCCCTTGCCGGCCTGTTGGCTCATCTCGATCCCCCTGTGTCAGATGGGAAAGAAACAATCAGAACAGGACCTTGGCTTTAAAGCTCCAAGGACAGAATCGCTTTGGAATTAACTAGGGACAGAATCGCTTTGGAATTAACTAGGGACAGAATCGCTTTGGAATCACAAAAAAAAATTGCACTGTCGCGGATGACACAGTTGTCCCGGAACGCTCATCTTCCGTAGACTCTTGGTGAGCATGACGGAAAAACGCCCCGCCAAGCAGAAAAAGCCAAAAACCTCGCGACGTCGCGCGATGGACGAGGAGCACGGACGCCAGGCCCAGCTCTGGTGGATGTTCGGTGTGGGCATGCTCTTGCTCGTATCGGCCTACTACCAGAACAACCGGCCTCCCGAGATGCCCTCAGACCGCTCCCCTGCCCAACGGGGTGCCGGCTCTTCGACCTCCTTGCCCTATTTCCGCGCCCAGACTAAATAGTCGGGCCATGGCGCAGCACTGGCTCTTGAAATCCGAACCGTCCGTTTACTCCATCGACCAGCTCCAGAAGGACAAGACCACGAACTGGAACAATATCCGGAACTTCCAGGCGAGAAACTACCTGCGACAGATGAAAAAGGGCGACCAGGCCCTGATCTACCACTCCAATGACGATCGAGCCGTCGTGGGAATTGCTGAGATCGTTCGTGAGGCCTATCCCGACGTGGATGCGGAGGGCGGCGACTGGTCACAGGTGGATGTGCGCTATCTGAAGCACTTTGTCAGTCCAGTGACCCTGGCCGCGATCAAGGTCCATCCGAAGCTCCAGGACATCCTGCTCGTCAAGCAGTCGCGGCTCTCGACCATGCCCGTCACCAAGCCCCACTTCGACCTGCTCTGCAAACTGGGAGGCGTGTAATGTCTGCCACTCGTGACTGGGCTCCGTTTCGCGTCGTTCCGACGGGTGAACATGCCGAGGCTCCTCGTTCGATCCACACTCGCGAAGGCATCGGAGATCGCCTGCGTGCCGCCGCCTTCGCCGAGGTCCAGGCCCGTGATGCATTTCTCTGGGCGGCCGAACACCTGCTCGATGCCTCCGAGAGGCTGCAGGCCGCATGGAAAAGCCTTGCTGTAGAAGAGAACAAGCATCTCGGCTGGCTGATGAAGCGGCTTGCCGAGCTGGGCTTTGAACCCGGACAGCGAGGCGTTTCTGACCAGCTCTGGCACTCCCTGACCCGCTGCAAGACTGCCGAGGAATTCTCACTGTTCATGGCCACTGCCGAGGACCGTGGAAGACGTGCCGGAGAGCGCTTTTTCGGCGAGCTGCGCGATCGTGACCCGACCAGCGCCGAAATTTTCAGGAAAATTGCCGAGGAAGAAGTCGAGCACATCCGCCTGGCAGAAACCTTTTTCGGCTTCAAGCCGGGACAGGTCGAGGATCGTGCCAACTCGCGACCCGAAGGGCGAACCAGATAACCTCCGGGCCGCGAGATGCAGGGCCACGCCCTGCACGTTCGAACTCGGATGCACCTTCCGTGCTTTTCGCGGGGCTACTTTCCGGAACTTCCGAAACCGCCTGTGCCACGCGACGAGTCTGACAACTCCGCGACGCCCCGAACCGCAGCCAGCCCCACAGGAATCAGAAGAAGCTGCGCGATCCGATCGCCAGCCTTCATCGAAATGGGTTCACGCGAGAGATTCCACAGAACCACCTGCACTTCGCCGCGATAGCCCGCGTCGATGATCCCGCCCGCCGTCTTGAGTCCCTTCGACGCCAGCGACGATCGGTCGGCGATCATTCCGACCCAACCGGGCTCGATCTCCATCGCTGCACCGGTCCGTGCGCGAAGCCCTGCACCCGGTTCCACAGTGAACGATTCCAGCGCATAAAGGTCGAGACCGGCATCGCCCGGATGGGCGCGAGTCGGCAACGTGGCACGGTCATCGAGAAGCTTGATGCAGATTTCTTTCATGGGTTCGTCACTTTCCTGGAGGCAAACCATGCAGGCAGATCGGCTGCGGCCACGACTTCCTGCACCCCAGCCGCGAGATCTTTGATGATGAGCTTTTTCTCCGCCCACTCGGCATCACCGAAAAGCACGGCATACCGGGCGCCATGGCGCGAGGCGATCTTGAGCTGCGGGCCAAAGCCTTCGATGGAAAGAGGCGTCATGACCTTCATGCCGGCTACCCGAAGCTGGTGGGCAATCGTTTCGGAATGCACGCGCCACTCGGACTTCGGAAGCGCCACGAGCACATCCACTCCGCCACCGAGGCTCGGCAGCAGGCCGTGCGTTTCGAGGAAGTTCCGGAGCGTGACATCGCCCATGCCGAAGCCGACGCCAGGAAGCTTCTCCTTGCCGAAGAGTCCGACCAAGTTGTCGTACCGGCCACCACCGAACATGGCGCGATTGTTTTCCGGCGAGGTGTCATACATTTCGAAAACCGTGCCCGTGTAATAATCGAGGCCGCGAAGCACCTGGGCATCGAAAACCACCTGGTTCTTCGAAAAACCCGACTCTTCGAGCAGGCTGAAAAGCGCACGAAGCTCGCGAGTTCCTTCGCAGGCAAACTTCAACTCGATCTGCTCGAACGACGACTGGAAGAAACCTTCCATCTGCTCACGCTGCGAAGCCGTGATGCCGAGCTCCGCAAGCCAGGTGGCGTACTTTTCCTCGCCGATCTTCGCACGAGCATCGAGGGCCTTGGTCACTTTGAGCGCCACTTCGGCGCTGAGTCCCAGTCCCATGAAAAAATGATCCATCAGGCGCCGGTTGTTCACTCGCACCTGCACCAGATGCTCGCCTTGGAAGCGCTTCATGATCGACAGGGCAACCGAAAGGATCTCGGCATCAGCCAGGAGCGGATCTCCTCCGAGCACGTCCACGTTCAGCTGCCAGTGCTCGCGAAGCCTGCCTCGCTGCGGCCGCTCATAACGCCAGAGGTTCGGGGTGCTGTACCAGCGGATCGGACGCGGCAGTTCCTGGATTTTTCCTGCAACCATACGGGCCAGCGTCGGCGTCATCTCCGGACGAACCGCAAGCTTGCGTTCGCCGCGGTCCATCATCCAGTAGAGCTGCTGGTTGACGAGTTCTTCACCCGACTTCGCCGCATAAAGTTCGAAGGGTTCGAGCATCGGTCCATCGTACGGTTCATAGGCATACCCTTCGACGACGGCTCGCATCTGGTCGAAAATCCATTTCTGGATGCGCATGTCGCCGGGATAGAAATCGCGGGTTCCCTTGTACGGCTGGGTGGAGAGCTTGACGTCGGCCATGCCGCAAAACTGGCATAAAACAGCTCAAACCTCCAGTAGACTGTCCGCTGGCCCCCCGCTAGACTCGGGGCTCATGACCTCCTCTCCGCTGGCACTGGTCACCTGTTCCGGACGCGATGCTCCGGGCATCACTTCCGAGCTCACCGGCATTCTCGCCGACGCCGATCGCAGGATCGTGGATATTGGACAGGCCGTGCTGCACGGCTGGCTGTCGCTGTCACTGCTCTTTGAGATCGAGGCACCAGGCAATGAGGCACCAGCCCCGATTCCGAGGCTGCTGGCCAAGGCCCACGACCTGGGCCTGAAAATGGAGTACCGGATCTTCCAGGCAGATGAATTCACGAGTGGAGCGCTTTCCGCCCAGCGCTCAAATCGCTACGCCCTCACGCTCATGGCGAATTCCATTCCGGCCCGCACTCTCCACGAAGTCACGCATTACCTCGCCCGCAACCGCATCAACATTGATGTGATCGAGAAGCTCAGCGAGGACCAGTTCGGATGCGTGGAGATGCTCGTGTCCTCGCAATCGGAAGTGGATGAGAAATCGGTGAAGTCGGACCTGCTCGCGATCGCCAGGAATGAGGGAGTCGACATCGCGCTCCAGGCCGAAGGGCTCTTCCGCAGGGCCAAGCGCCTGATCGTCTTCGACATGGACTCGACGCTGATCCAGTCCGAAATCATCGATGAGTTCGCACGTGAAATGGGAGTCTACGACGAGGTTGCGCGCATCACCCATGAAGCCATGAGCGGCAAGGTGCCGTTCGCGGAAGCGCTCGTGCGCCGCGTTGCGAAGCTGCGTGGACTCACGCACGCACAGATCGAAAGCGTCTTCCACCGCACCCAGATCACCCCGGGAGCGGAAGAGCTGATCCGAGTGCTCAAGGACCTGGGCTATCGGATTGCGCTCATCAGTGGCGGATTTAGCTGCATCGCAGACCGCCTGAAGTCACGGCTGGGGCTCCACTATGCCTATGCCAATCACCTGGTGTTCCAGGACGGCGCCTGCACCGGCGCAGTTCGCCCGCCCGTGGTGGATGCCCAGCGAAAGGCCGATCTCCTGGAGCTGATCGCCCAGCAGGAGGGCATCCAGCTCGACCAGGTCATTGCCGTCGGAGACGGCGCGAACGACATTCCGATGCTCGAAAAGGCGGGCCTTGGAATCGCGTTCAATGCCAAGCCTTCGGTGGGTGAATGCGCCGACCTCGCCCTGAATCAGCAGAACCTCAAGGCCATCCTCTACCTGCTCGGAATTCCGGGACGCGATCTGCCTCCATCACTCGCGTAGGCCGCCCCGCATCCCCACCCCACCCCACTACTGAACCACCGACCGGAAGAGGACGCCCACTTCAGACAGCCCTGCTGTCGCAGGGAACTCGTGGGCGCCCGTCTACCGGATCGTCGGTTCAGGACTCGCGCGCTCGATCCCGGTCCCGACTGCGATTGTCCTGTCCCGACTCTCGCGAGGCAGGATGCCGAAAGCGAGAGCACAGGATGTGCGTGGAGCGGACGGGACGATCGCAGGACTGAACGGGTTGAGGCGCGAGCCCGCACGGGCGGCCTCTTCCGGTGGGCGATTGCATTCTGGTGTGCGAGTGCGGCAAAAGAAAAGGCCCGCCTCCTTTCGGAAGCGGGCCCTGTAATTCGGCAGTTCTGCCAAAACTTACAGCAGGATCTCGGCGAGGAAATACAGCACGAACGTGAACGCCACGCCCATGTGGATGACGCCCTTCACGGTCGTGATCGGGCCGGTCTTTCCCTTCACGGCATTGAGTTCCAGCAGACCCAGAACTACGGCCAGCGCGATAAAATACGTGCCCACCTTCGAGGCATCGACATTCATCGGCAGGTGCGAAGCAGTGCCCATGAAAAACAGCATCGGCATCGAGAACAGAGTGTTCGTGCGCGACGCGAGCAGCGCTGCACCTGCAGAAGCAGCGGCAGCCGGGTTGGCAGGCTGGCCCTTGGCCACGTTCTCGGCGTTGGCAATGACCACCTTCTGGTTCGGCCAGATGATGAACCAGACATTGAACCACATCAGCGAACCGAGGATCGCACCGGTCAGGATGTTTGTTCCGTAGGAAGTCTGCAGGAATGCAGAGCCCATCTCACCCCAGCGGTGGCCGAGATAGAGCCAGCCGGTGACGAAAGTGAACATCGCTCCCCAGCGGAACCACCACAACGCGCGTGGCAGCAGCTTCTGCGTGACGCCCGACTTCGTCGCAGCGTCGGTTTCGGCCATGAACGGGCCCTGGGTGAAATTGAAATAGTACAGGTGACCAATCCAGATCACGCCGAAGACGAAGTGAGCCCAGCGCAGGATCATCTGGAAGCCTGCAGCGGAGAAAAGCGAAAATTCCATGTCTCTTGTCCTTTCGTAAGGTGTGTGTGCCTTCAAACTACCCGAAGCGGGCAGCAAGGCAAAGCCCCTTCCTCGACCTGAAATCAGCGCAGGGCAAAAAGAATCTTGATGTCTTCGTCGTCGAACGAAACTCCGGCGCCGAAATAATAGTTCACGCTGTCATTCACGCGATTGAACGACTCAATGCCGGCGGTCACGTACAGGGCATCGAAAACCTTCGCAGAACCCCAGAAACGAGCATCGAAACCCTGCCCCAGCGCTCTCGAGTACAAGTCGATGCCCAGCCTGTGGATGTCCTCGCGCCCCTTCGGACCGAGGTAGCCTGCCAGCGAGACCGCACCGTCATTGTGGAGGACGCCTGCAGACAGATCCAAGCGGCTGAAGAACACCTTGCCCAGCATCGCCGAAATCATCAGCGCCGTTTCTTCACGAATCGTCGAACGAACCGTGGTGGCCACGCCTCCGCTTTCGGTGGTGGTGGTCATCACAGTCTGGCGTCCACGCGCCGAGTCGACGGAAACACCGAGGCGATAATAGCGATCGCGACGTGGCCAGATCGATGCGAAAAAGGCGCCTCGCGAACCCTCAGCCTTCGGAAGCGAAATACCCGAGAGGTCCACGACGAAACGCATCCCGCTCGCGCGATTCAGCAGCTGATTGGCATTCTTCAGCAGCTCCTTTACCGATTCCGCATAGTACGGATCGTTCAGAATCATTCCGACGGAACCTTCACCGCGATTGATCTTGATGGCCGTATCGCGGAGCTGCTCGATGGCATCCTCAAGCTTGGCGAGCGTGCGCTGTGCGGTGGTGTTCAAATTGCCTTCGGGCGCAAGCGTTCTCGAAGCATTTTCGAGCGTGCGATTCAGCTGCTGCATGGTCGAGCGCAGCTCCTCGGGCTTGATGGCCTGCTTGAGGCTCTGGGTCAGCGAGGTCACCTCATTGACGAGGCTGTTGACCTGGTTCACCACCTGCTGGACATCCTGACCGCTGGAGCCGACCGGAACCTCACGAGTCCTGCCGCGTCCTGCCGGCGCAGACCCGGTCGGCGAGGCCACCGTGACGGGCTCTTCGGCGTTCGCGGAGGGAATGATCCAGTTCAGGACCTTCCGGAAGAGGGACACCTTGCGATCATCGGGATAAACGCGAAAACCCTGCGGCTCCTCCTCTTCTGAGTCTGCCGCTGCATCCATTGACGGTCCGACGTACTTGACCGGCTTGAGCTCCACGAACTTGTCGCCCAGGAATCCCTCACCGCGAATGTAGGCACGAGTGCTGGAGGTCACCTCGACCTGCGCTGTCACGCAGATTCCCAGGCGCACCTTGGATTCCGACAACTGCACTGTCGACAGGTATCCGATCTGGAGCCCCAGCGAACGAACGGGCGACTTGCTCTTGAGCCCCGTGGCATCATCCACATTGATGTAGACAAGCTGGCACGGGCGCCACCAGAAGGGCTTGTCGTTCACGAAGACGGTGGCAGCTCCGACAAGAAGCAGCGCCAAAACCGTGAAAATTCCCACCTTGTACTGAGTCGACCGAGATGCTTGTCGGGGATCCATGGATCGCACTTTCCTTTCAGTGATCAAATCTGCAGGCGAGAGAAGCCAAACGGGAGAACCGAAGTCAGGATGTAGTCAAACAGGAGGATCGTGAGGCAGGTCGCGACCACGGTGGTCCGGGTGGCGAGACCTACGGAGCGAGCTCCGCCGTGGGCTCGGAAGCCGCAAAAGCACGCAACCCAGGTCAGCACGAGGCCGAAGGTCGCCCCTTTGGTCACACAGTGGACCAGATCGATCGAATCCACGAAACGACGATACTGTTCCCAGAATACCGATGAGTCGAGACCCATGACTCCTGTCGCTACGCCCGCTCCTGCGAGTGAACCGATCACCCCGAAATACACCGAGAGCAGCGGCATCATGAGCGTGCCGGCAATGATCCTCGGCATGACCAGGAACTCCATCGGATCGACGGCCATCACCTCCAGCGCATCGATCTGCT
>CAMAQA010000094.1 GCA_945860415.1 Bacteriovorax stolpii | reverse complement strand
GACCGGCGAAGGCGAGGCGCTCGAGCTTCGCGACGGCGATGCGAAGCGCTTTGGTGGCAAGGGAGTGCTGAAGGCTGTCTCGCACGTCAATGGTCCGATCGCGCAGTCTCTCGTCGGCAAGTCGTTCGAGAGCCAGAAGCAGCTCGATGAGACGCTCCTGAAGCTCGATGGCACGGCCAACAAATCGAAGTTCGGCGCCAACGCCCTTCTCGCCGTCAGCATGGCAGCCATGCGCCTGCGCGCGCAGCTCCAGGGCAAGCAGCTCTGGCAGCAGATCGCCGCTGATTTTGGCGGAGCCGGCACGACTCTTCCGGTGCCGCTGATGAACATCCTCAACGGCGGCAAGCATGCCGACAACGGCCTTGCGATCCAGGAGTTCATGATCGTTCCGGCAGGCTTCGCCCAATTCTCCGATGCCCTTCGCGCCGGCTCTGAAGTCTTCCATCGGTTGAAGAAGATCCTGCACTCGAAGAACCTCTCGACCGGTGTGGGCGATGAAGGCGGTTTTGCACCGAGCATTCCCGGAGAAAATCCGCACCAGCAGGTGCTCGAGCTGATTCTCACCGCCATTCGCGAAGCCGGATATCAGCCCGGAAAGGACATTTTCTTGGCGCTCGACTGTGCCGCGAGCGAGTTCTCGCCGAAGTCGGGCGAATATGCGTTCGAAGGAAAAACGCGCACCTCGTCAGAAATGATCAAGATCTATAGCCAATGGGTGGATCAGTATCCTATCCTGTCTATTGAAGACGGTCTTGCAGAGCATGACTGGGCAGGGTGGTCGGAGCTGACGAAGGCTCTCGGCTCGCGCTGCCAGCTTGTGGGAGATGACCTGTTCGTGACCAACCCGATTTTCCTGAAAAAAGGAATCGACGGCAGGGTCGCAAACTCCATCCTAATCAAGCTGAACCAGATCGGTACGGTGACGGAAACGCTCGAGACCATGAAGATGGCGGCAGCCGCGGGTTACTCCGCGATTTCTTCGCACCGCAGTGGTGAAACCGAAGACGCCTTCATCGCGGATCTCGCCGTGGGCACGGACTGCGGCCAGATCAAGACCGGCTCGGCTTCGCGCACGGACCGGATGGCGAAGTACAACCAGCTCCTCAGGATCGAGGAGTGGCTCGGAGAGAAGGCCCGGTTTCCGGGGCTCTCGACCTTCCGCAAGGGATGAGCCGAAAGGATGCGACAGGATGTCGAATTTTCGTTTTGAATGGAATCCCCATCGGGTCTGGCTTGCCTTGTTTGGCGCCTGGCTCATCCTGCTTTCCGGCATCCTGACTCCCTGGATTGGCGGCCCTGGACTCATGCAGTGGTGGCGGCTCGAGTCGCTGCTCTCGCAGCGCCAGGAGCGGCTCACTGAGGTCGAAAACCAGGTCCTCGCCCTATCCTCGGAGCAAGTCCGGCTCGAACGAAGTGTCGCCACCCAACAGCGCGAAATCCGCAGGGTTTTGGGCTATGTCCGTGCGGATGAAATGATCTTCGACTTTTCAGCGGAATTGCCGGTTCGGCGAAACTCGCCCTCTGGCGAGCCGCCGGGCGTCCCGTCGACCACCGTGGCCCGTCGCTGAAGCGTCCTCAAGCTTCCGCCGAGCTTTTTTTGACAGCCGTCCGCGACCTCGGCACACTGAAAGCAGAGTCTGGTCAAGGATGTAACCAGGCTTGAGGAGGTCTCTCCACGGATGGCTTTTGGCAAGGTCAAGTGGTTCAACGACACCAAGGGATTCGGGGTCATTGAACGAGGCGAGGGTGAGGAAGTCTTTGTCCATTATTCCGCGCTCGAGGAAACGGATCGGCGCGATGTGGATCGTCGGACACTCCGAAAAGGTGAATCGGTCTCCTTCGACATCTATGTCGGCGAAAAAGGCCTGAATGCCCGCAAGGTGAGGCGGCTTTAGTCCGGCTCAGGCGTCGGAGTGCTGGTGCTTTGCGCGGATGATCGTCTTGATGTTTCCACGCACGTTGAAGTCTCCCACCACTTCCATTTCCCAGGGCTGCAGCAGCTTCACCAGGTCGTCGAGGATGACGTTGACCACGTCCTCGTGGAAGATGCCGCGATCGCGGTACTGGTTGATGTAGAGCTTCAGGCTCTTGAGCTCGACGCACCAGTCTTTCGGCACGTAGCGGATGTTAATCGTCGCGAAATCCGGAAATCCCGAAGCGGGACACACACAGGTGAACTCCGGGCAGTCAAATTCCACCGTGTAGCGGCGATGTTTCGTGCGGTTGGCGAAACGCTGCAGCTGCGATTCGGCAATGATTCGCCCGCCATCTGGGCGCGCAGTCGACAGGGTGATGTTCTTCGCCGCAGGGGCGGCCTTCCGGGAGCTTTTCGCGGTGCTTCGCATGCGCCTCTTCTACTGGCGCACCTGATGGAGTGCAAGTCTACTCGTTACCCAGGGCTTCAGGAGCGACGGTAGGAGTGGTCGTTGGCGTGTTTGTCGGACGCGGAGCCCTGCCGGAACGACGCGAGGAGCTCGATCGCGCGGCCTGTTCGGACCGCGCCTGTGCCGCCTGGTTCATGTCCTGAAGGCAGCGCTCGAAACCAGGAGTACCGCGGTCATAGATGATTCCGGCTGCGTCCGTGCAGGTCACGGGTTTTCGATCCTCCGCCTGGCCAGGAATACTGGCCAGCCACGCCGAAAGAACGAGTGCGGTAGCCGAGGCAATCATTGCGGCAATGTGGCGAATCCGGCTTTGACGTCGAAAGGTCATGCCACGCCATTCGCAAATCGGATGCCGGACTAGCCGGCCTTTTTTGCCCTGCTATAGCGGCCGATCGTTTCGATTTGCTCGATCACCTCAGTGCGAATTCGCTCTCGAAGGTTCTCACCGGAAAGGCGCGGCTCGGGCTCGATGCGATTTCGGAGCGCATACAGGGTCAGCCGATACTGGTGCGGAGTGTCGCCGTGAGGGGGGCAGGGACCAAAATAGCCCAGCTTTCGCGCCGTATTCAGCCCCTGCCGGATGCCATTCGGAAGGACTTCCTGTGGGGGGATTCCCGCCGGCAGGTGGCGAACCGATTCCGGAATGTCGTAGACCACCCAATGGATGAACGTTCCGTTCGGAGCGTCCGGGTCATCCATCACGAGTGCGAATGAGGTGGTTCCTTCCGGCGGATCGCTCCAGCGCACTTCAGGCGAGGAATTGTCGGAGTCGCAGGTATAGCGGGCGTCGAAGGTCTGAGTAGATCGGTCGATGGCATCAGTCGAGATCTGGAAGGGCATGGCGTCTCGCGACGCAAGCGCGATGCCCAAGTGCGAGCGAGTGGCTTCAGCTGTCGAAGGCTGCCTTCTCGACGTCCTCGGGTTTTTCGCCCTTCTCGTCGTTCTTGTCTTCGTCCTCATCGGGCAGGTCGGCTCCACGATTGCGGAACTGGAAGAAAGCTGAGTCAAAGAGTCGATTTTTTCCGCTGATTTCAGTGCACTGGCGCGAGCGCACCCGCATCTGGATGTTCGACAGCTGCGGTAGCCGGCGTTCGATGATGCGCTCGGTGAGGAGGTTGGGAGAGGCCTCCGCCACATAGATGCTGGTTTGCAGCTTGTGTTTTCGATCCACTCGGTCGCGCTGGTACAGGATCAGGGCATCATGTTGCTGGTCGCTGAGGCATCGACCAAAGAACGCCCGGCTTTCATGCACCGACTGACGGGTCTTTGGATCGAGGAGCTTTCCAGGAAAGGTGATTCTCTGGGGCTTCAACTTTCCATCCGCCCGAATGATGTACAGCGAACGTTCACTCGAGTCCGGAGCCAGAGCCGAAATCAGCAGGTAGGGTGTCGCCTCCACGCCCGGCCTCAACCAGCCGATCACTGAGCCATCCTTGAGTGGAGCAAGTGGAACTGGAGAGGTCTTCTCGCGTCCGGGCAGGGTTTCGAACTCAATCGAGGAGCCCTGGATCGTCGGAGTCAGTCCATCCCACTTGGAAATAGGAGCAGCTTCGGTGATGGCGGCGCATGCCAGCAGCAACGGCAAAATCGACAAAATCCAGTTCCTGAGCTTCTGGTTCATGCAGACAGTCTAAGGGGATTTCGGAAAAATTGGCCGGATTTTGAAAGATCCGGGATTGTGCGATATAGCGTCAAAAAAACACCTCCCGGAGGCTCACATGTCGACGTCGCCCGTTTTTATCAATCTGGAATTCACTCCGAACCCGAACACGCTCAAGTACTCGGTGAATCGGACGCTCGTTGACAAGGGTGCCCGGAATTTCGTCCGCCCTCAGGATGCCGCGCAGGATTCTCCGCTGGCCGCCAAGCTTTTTGATGTTCCGGGAATCTCCGGCGTGATGATCGGTCGTGACTTCGTGACCGTGACGAAGACCGAAGAAGGGGACTGGGATGTCGTCCATCGCAGCACGTCGTCCATCCTGGAAGCGCACCTGTCTCAGGATCTTCCGGTAGTCACGGGAGAGGGTTCGGCGGCACACAAGGGCGGCAGCTCCGAAGTCGAAAACAAGATCCGCGAGATCCTCGACAATGAGATTCGTCCTGCCGTGGCGATGGACGGGGGCGACATCACCTTCGAAAAGTTTGAAGACGGCGTCGTGTACCTGTACTTGCAAGGCTCTTGCGCCGGATGCCCGAGCTCCACTGCGACGTTGAAAATGGGAATCGAAAAGCGACTCCAGGAAAGCATTCCGGAGATCCGCGAAGTCGTCTCCATCTGAGCTGGTCGACCATGTCGACGGGTTTTCGTGCGCTGGCCGCAGTTGCGGCATGGATTGCTGTTTCGATCCTCTCCGGGTGCGCCACGTCCCCGACGGGACGCAAGCAGCTCATCCTGCTTCCTGAGTCGCAGATGAGCGCCCTCGGAGCGCAGGCTTTTGCGCAGATGCGGCAGAGCGAGCCCACTGAAAAAGACCCGTCTCTGAACGAGTACGTTCGCTGCGTGGCAAAGCCCATTTTGGCTGTATCGGGGTCCTCGATTCCTTCCGAGCAGTGGGAAGTGGTCGTTTTCAAGGACGACAGCGCCAATGCCTTTGCACTCCCGGGCGGAAAAGTCGGAGTGAACACGGGTCTGCTGAAGGTTGCCGTGAATCCTTCGCAGCTGGCCACGGTGATCGGTCACGAAGTCGGGCACGTGCTGGCTCGACACGGCAATGAGCGGGTGAGCGAGGGCCTGGTGGCCCAGGGCGGTCAGGCCGCGCTCGGCGCACTTCTCGAGAAGAAGACGGGTAGGCAGGAAATTTTTGCTCTCCTGGGGCTGGGAGTTCAGGTGGGAATTCTCCTTCCGCATAGTCGCACCCAGGAATCCGAGGCGGATGAGATTGGATTGAAGCTCATGGCACAGGCAGGGTTTGATCCTGCTCAGAGCATGGAGCTCTGGAAGAACATGGGCAAACAATCCGGCGGTTCTCCTCCGGAGTTCCTGTCGACTCATCCCTCTCATGGATCTCGAATCGAGGACCTCACCCGGTTGCAGGAACAGGTGAGGCCCTTGTACTTGAAGGCCGTCTCGGCGGGACGAACTCCCGGCTGCAAGGCGCCCTGATCAGATTCCGATTCCGACGTCCCAGGGATTTTCCGTTTGAGTTGGCGTCGGTTCCGGCGTCGGCTCGACTACCGGAGTTTCCGTCGGCGAAGGCGTCGGCTCGACTACCGGAGTTTCCGTCACGACTGGGGTCGGCTCGACTACCGGAGTACTCACGCACGAGCAGCTCAGGCCATCCAGCCAGCGATTGTAGGTCGTCCCGTTATAGCGCTGGAATTCTCGGCCATCCCAGCGCACCACCACGTTGTCATGCGGCGAGACCCAGGATCGCGCGGAGTGCGACACCATTTTTCCTGCCGGACCTGTCGCTGCACGGCAGAGCTGCTCGCTCGTTGCGCGGTCCGCGGCAAAGTTTGTCCCGCCCGCAAGCAGCGGGATTCCGGGCACGTCAGCGTTTCGGTTGGGACTGCGGCCGTTCCAGTCGTAACGCGCACGAAGGCATTCAATCGATCCTGGGCCCGTGCACGAAACGATTTCGATGACGGAGCCCTCCCGGCCGCGTTCTGCGGGAAAAAGCTCGTTTCCAGAGATGCGGTAATCGACCTGCCGACCATCCACGCGGACAAGATGAGAAGTTGCCGCCGAATCGATGGGAAAGGACTCCTGAAGCTCGAGTCGGCGAGAAGTGAATTCACCGAGTCGGCCGAGGCCCTCATCCAAATGGCCGTCAGCCAGATCGATGACCAGCCCGTTGGGCCCGGCAAGTTGGATCGTGTCGAGATAACCGTACCCGACTTCGTTCTCCGAACCGCGAGGCACTCGAGAAGGATTCGAGTAAATCATTCCGCCGATGACCAGGGGGCGCCCGTCCTGGATCTGCTGCAATTGCGTCAGGATATTCTCTGGCGTGATGCCTGCTGCCGGAGTGCAGAATCGTCGCTTGGCGATCAATTCTATTCCTTGCGGATCGGGTACTCGGTTTCGACCCGAAGGATGGTCGGCGCAGATGTCATTTTCATCCGAGACAAAGATCACCGCTAGTGCTGAATCCTTTCGGAAAAAACCCTTGTCGCGTGACTCTGCAATTCGGCGTCGGTCGAGTGCCAGCAGAAGACTTCCGAGGCCCATTTCGCCGCCATCGGACTGCAGTTCGGACGCCTGCCTGCGAAGCTTGTGCTTGAGCTTTGCGCGGACGTATCCCCGTGGGCTATCGAGCGTCGAGAGCGCCCAGGGTTCCGAGGATCCCCGCAGCAAGCCGCCGTCCGAGCGCCACAGGCGTCCGGAGTAGGGCGAAAGAGGGCTGTGACCGAGCATCACCGCGACTCGAACGTCGTTCTCTTTCGGAAGGGCGCGAATGAAATGGTCGATTCCGTCGGCGATCTCCTCGCGCTCCGTGCTGAGCGATCCGGAGGTGTCGGTCACGAAGAGCAGGTCGAGCTTGCTGGTCTGGAGGGGTTGCCTGAAAGTCTGAACCCGGCAGCCGGAAGGCGTCCCATTTCGGGCCGCCTTTCCGGTGTTGCCCTGGAGTGCCGCCTCGATGGTCGATTGGGGGATCTCGCACGCCGGTGACAGTAACGAGAACGAGAGTGCGATCAGGGATCCTAGTTTTCGATTCGGAGTCTTCATGCGTACCGACTTTCTGCTCTGAGTGTAATGAAGAACTCAGACTGTTAATAAATATACATAATCAGAATGGTCGGGTAACGTCAAGATAAGCCTAAAGACATGATTTAATTTAAGAAAATGAAGCAGAGAGTAAGGGCGAACGCCGTGGGGGGCGCCCAGACAATCCAAGATAGGGAGTCAGAAAAAGAAAAACGCCGAGTCACGTGAAGTGATCGGCGCTCTCCCGTTAGTACTTGATCAAATTATTTCGCCGGATGGTGCTTGGTCCAGACTGCAGCCAATTTTTCCTTCATGGTGGCCGGGGTGAATGGCTTGGTCACGTAGTTGCTGACGCCAGCCTGGATGGCTTCGATGATCTGGTGTTTCTCGGCCTCTGCCGTAACGAACAGGAACGGCAGGTTCTTCATCGCCTCTTGACCGCGAACTTTCTTCAGTAGGGCCAGCCCGGTGAGCTTCGGCATGTTCCAATCGGAGACGACGAGCTGGAAGGCAGGTGTCTTGCCGGTGGCTCCCGCCTCGAGCAGCGGCCAGGCCGTTTCACCGTCGTCGGCTTCCGTGATGTCGGTAAAACCGAGATCCTTCAGGCAGCGGCTGACGAGCTTGCGCATGGTCAGCATGTCATCGACGACGAGAACCTTCGTATTCGGGGGAAACATCTCGGGTGCCTCCTGGCTCGGGTGAACATTCCCTGTTCTTGATCTTCAAGGATAAGGCATTCACCGACCCTGTCAAACGCGGCGCTCGGTTCTTCACAAGATCTTTCAGGCTGTTGCACCGCTTACCGGAGTATGCGAGTTCTTCCGCATGGCTCAAAAGTTTGCGTTCTCCATGGTCGGCGTCAGCAAGATCTATCCTCCGAACAAGGCGGTCCTGCGCGACATTTATCTGTCGTTCTACT
>CAMAQA010000093.1 GCA_945860415.1 Bacteriovorax stolpii | reverse complement strand
GAGCTCCTGAACCTGCTTTTCCGACTCGCTGCCGTGCTGGTACCAGGCATATCCGCCGTAGCCGGCCACGACGAGTGCACCGAGCTTCACGGCAGGGCTGTGGTCGAAGTGCGAGCTGATTCCACCCAGGTCTGCGGCGTCCTTCTCGGCGGCAAGCATCCGGCCATGCAGGCTGACATCGGCATTGGCGCCGTCGTTTCCGGAGTCGAACCGCGCCTTCGACTCCTGCTTGAGCGCCTTCCACGCCTCACGGTAGTCCTGGTCCATTCGGCGGGCAAAAGTCACGAGGAGGTCTTCATTCGGAGGAAGAGCCATCTGCTCGACCATCTGGATCTGCTCGGTCACGCCGCCCTGCGCTCGCATGATGCGGCTCAGCTGCGGAAAATGGATCGTGCGGGCACGGCTGTCATACAGGAAGAACAGGACACCCCGGGTCCACTTCAACTTCGAGTGCAATGCAGGCACCTTGGCCGCGATCCGCTGGAATTCCTTGAGCATGATGACACTGGACGACAGGGTCATGAGCGTGTTGCGCACTTCCTGGAAGAGAGCGCCTCGAAGCGAAGCTTCCTGCGCGATCAGGCTCGAATAAAAGGTATCGATCACCTCCTGGAGAGTGGGACGTGACATTCCCTCGAAGCTCGCCACGAAGGCTTTCCTGTTCAGGTCCGTCATCCCCAGCGAGACCTCGATGTCGGAAGCCATCTTCATGCAGCTCGAGTCACAGCCTCCTCGTCCCGCCACGAGATCTGCAAGGTGCGATCGCAGCGCGCGATATTCCTCGAAAGAACCGCCCAGAACCTGCTCCTGCTGCGAGACGAGCTGTTCGAGCCTGCGGATCTCCGCCGAAGCCCCCCTCGCTGTCACCGCCTCGGCGAGCATGGAGCGGAACTTGCGGATATAAAGCGCGGACGTCTCGACCACGAGGAACTTGCGATGGACCATCGCGCGCGCGGCCTTCTTGTCGCCGATTCGAATCAGGTAATCGATCTGGCTGATCATCCGCTGCTGAGCCTGCTCGGTCGCGCGAACGGGGTTCGAAGTGATCCAGCGGAACCCGTCGATCAGGCGAAGCAGCCGGTTGCGCCTGGCCGTGAACTTGAGCTCGCCATCAAGCTTCGGAATCGGAGCCAGCTTTCCGGCAAGCGCGATGAGATTGGGCTCTGCTTCTCCGGCCATCAGGGCCTCGCGGTAGCTGGTCCGCACCTGTGCCAGCATCTCCGCCGGCATTGCTCGAAGCTTCGTGGCGGCTCGTGCTCCATCCCAATGGGGACCATGATACGACAGCATGGCATCAAGCGCGCGCAGCACCCCGATGGCCTGCTCATCCGGAAGCTCCGCGAGCCGTGCGGCACGGATCGCCGCCAGCACCACCTCCGGATCCGCAGAACCGTCCAAAAACTTCGGTGGCGCAAAGTCGATGAAGTCCAGCGCTGCAAAACGTAGATTCATCCTGTTCTCGCTCAGTGGAAGGAGTTCGCGCTGGAGCAGGCTCTTGGTCTCGCGTGCGAACTTGGCGGAGCGATCAGTGTCAGCAGATCCAATGAGCCGGTTCATCCGCTTCTCGGCCCACGAATGCAGCACTTTGAGATCCTGGGCGTCCAGCTGGCCCACGTCCTTCAAGAGGATGGCCTTCAGCGCGGAATCGGCCTCCAGGTCAGCCCGAGTGACCGACGCAATTCCGTAACGAATGTGCCTGGCCATGAGATGGGCTTCCTGCGAGGCCGAGGTGGCGCCTGCCTGCAACAGCAGGTCACGGATGCCGCGTTCGTGCATCGGCCGACCCTCGCCGAGGACGGCTCCGAGCAGTGATTTCGCCACCACGACTCCGGCTGCGGCGGGATCTCGACTGGCCTCGACTCCCCCGCCCGGTCGGGGAGGAGCCCCGGCGCAAGCAGAAAGAAGTCCAATCAACGACCACGTGGCAAGGCGAGAACGGGGCATGGAGTTCATCAGCGTCTTATCGGTATCGGGCCGGAAAACTTGAGTCGAGCCCCCTACCACGCTTAAGTTCCGCCAACAGAATACCGATGCGTGTTCGGATGAGCTTTGGCCTGAAACTTCCCTCACGCCTGATTTGCGCGCTTCTGGCGGTCTCGCTCGCGGTGCCGTCGCCCGCGATCCTGCGCGCCGCCGATGCACCGGCCGGTTCCGAGGGCAAGGCTGAGCTGTCCTTCGAACAGCTGGCCACTCTCATGGCCGAGCGTCGGGCCGAAGCTGAAAAGTCCGAGGCTGCTTCGTTTTCTGCACGGACGAAGGAACTCCTCGAAAGATTGAAGCGCAATCGAGAGTTCTTCGAAGGCAAGACTGACGAAGAAAGCTGGAAGGGGTTTGCCAAGACTGCGGCGGAAGCGAAGCTCAAGCGAGAAAAGAACGAGAAGATTCCGTATCCCTATGGCAAGGACAACCTAGCCCAGCTGGCCATGTATGAATATGCGGAGGACCTGTCGAAGGAGAGCCAAAAGCTCCTCGACGATTCATCGCTTCCCGCGCGCGAGCGGTTTGCCGTCCTCAAGGCGCTGCTCACCGATGTCATCATTCCGCTTCGGGGCGCCGCTGCACTCCAGGGTCCGGATGCGCCGGACTTCGCGGATCGAAAATTCTTTGAAAAGCTGCTGCCGAAAATGCCCGGAGACCTCTTCGCCGAGGACTCGGGCCTCGCCAGGGAACGCTCGATGCCGCTATTGGAGGCCCTCGGAATCCGCGAGTCAGGCCAGCCTTCCGGAGTGGCCGTCTGCGAGTACCCCGACAACAGCTCCGAGATCGGGCTCCGGATGGACCCGCAGTTCTGGCTCCTGAAGGATGCCACGGCCGCCGGAGCGGCGCCGACGAAGGAAAATTACACTCGCGCCCTCAAGCAGATGACTCTCGCGATGATCCTCGCGCAGATGGAGCATCACAAGCAGCTCATGGGCAACACGACGCCCATCACCATTCCCGAGGCCTGCCGAAGCCGCCTGGACGGCGACCTTCCCGAGAAGGTGCCTGTTCGGGCCCTGGACGAAAAGCAGCTCCAGGATCGCCTCGACGCGATGATGGAGGCCAACGGGCTTTCGCAGCTCTCGCCCGAATATGAGCATGCCTTTGCCACCCAGGATATCGGTGATCCGAAATCCAAGGGATTCCTCGGCTATTCGCCTTTCGAAAAGCTCCACGCGGCGGAGGCTGCCATCGGAACGAAGAAGATCGCACTTCGTCACGACGAACCCGCGATCGACGATCGCGACTCGTTCGACAACCTGGTCGAGATCCGTGGACCTCGCCTGGTGTCGCAGATCCAGAAGCTGAATCCGGCCGAAAGCAGCGCTCCGTATGTCCCCCGAATCAGCACCAGTCGCCCTGGCTACACTCCTCCTCCTGCGCCGAGCAGCGCGGACATCGAACGCCGCCAGAAAAAAATCGAAGCCGACATGGAGGCGCTCTCCAGTTTGATCCAGACCGAGGACGACGCCCGCACTCTGGGACCCGTGCCCAAGGCACTCGTCGCGCGAATGGACAAGTCGCAGGCAACCGACTGGCGCGAGGTCGTGCCGGATCCGGTCAAGAAGCAGCTCGAGTCCACTCCGGTGACGCTGCCCTTTCCTCCTGCAATCAGTCCCCCCGCGTACCGCACCTGGGCGGTCAGGCAGCTCTCCACCTTTCTGGAGCAGGCCGTGCCGCGCCTCGAGGCGATTGAAGCCAAGGCCAAGGCTCGAAAGCCCCTGTCTCAGGAAGAGGTGGATTTCCAAATCAAGGCGATCCGCGCATGCGAAGCCGAGGGGCCGTTTTCTCCGCGCCCCGGACCTCGCTGCTTCACCGATCCTGCCAAGCCCACACCCTCGTCGGCCTTCCTCAAGGACGCCCTGCAAAGGATCCGTGCGGGCAAGCTCACGGAGCGCTCTCACGGAGACCTCGAGGGCCCGCTAACCCAGGATGAAATCCAGGTGATCGAAAAGAACCTGACCCACCTGTGGACCGGCTTTCAAAACGACATTCCTGGCGCGGCCATGAATGAGTGGGAATTCCTCGGCTCGCAGATCGGCTCCAATCCCTACGCGGGACTTCGCCTCGAAACGATGATCCAGAAGCATGATGCCGAAAAAGCCGGAGATCGAAAGGCCGCCGCGTTGATGACGGCCGTCCAGTCGGAGTTCGGAGTCGACTCGCCGACCCTTCCATTCCTTGCCAATCGAAAGTTCTCGAAGTCCGATCGCGAGAAGCTCTGGACTTCGATCCGCGATTCGCATGACGCCGACAATGCCAATCTGTTCACGCAGCGTGGCTGGGGAGAGAAACAGGACGCTGGAGTTCGTTATTATGAGCAGATGGAGAAGCTGGCATCGACCCGAACCCTCGACCGCGCTGAGGCGATGTCGGCTGCAAGCGCCTGCCATCTCGCTCGAAAGATCGGACAAAAGGATTCGTATTCGAACGAGCTCGATCAGCTTCTAAGAACAGATGAAGCCGAAAAGGCAGCACTCCTCAAGCGGATCTATGCCTCGCGCGGCAACCCTGCGGAGCAGGACAGGCTTTTCGAGGAATATGCAGGAGAGTACGGCACCGAAGAAGAAAATGCGGGACAGGAGGCGCGCAAGGCCCTCCTCGAGGCAGATCTGCAGCTCAAGCGCCCGCTCTACCGTCGCCTGATCGAACGCTCCGCAAACCAGCGACACGCCGAGCTCCAGTCGGCACTGACCGAACTCTGCAACCTGAAGCCCGACGACCACAAGAAGTTCAAGCAGCTCGTGCTCTCGACGATGAAGGCCCAGGACAAGCTCAACGAGCAGCTCGGACTCCAGGCCCTGCCCGAGAGTGTCCAGGAGGAGCTGGATCGCTGGAGCAAGGAGGACAAGAAGGAGCTGGCGCTCTCCGGACTGGCCCTCGGCCTCTTTGTCGGCGCCTCGGTTCTGCTGATGGTCTCCACTGCAGGGCTGGCAACACCCGCCGTGGCGGCCACTGCCAGCGGGCTTTCCGCGGCAATGGCGGTGGGATCCTTCTACGTCGGCGGAGTGACCATTCCGAAAATGTGGCTCGAGGAGCTTCCGGATGCCGAGGCCCGCGCCCGGTATGCGCAGGCGTTCGAAGACCTTCGCCTCACCAATCGCGAGTCGGTCGAAAAGCTGCAGGGCGAAGTCAACAGCATGAAGGGCTTCGGCATCGGCATGAACGTGGTGTTCTCGCTTCCGATGATCAAGCCCACGGCCACTTTCCTTCAAGGGGCCTCACGTGGCGTCTCGATGATGACCAAGGCCGCCCTTGCCAAGTCCGGCACGACCGAGCGGACAGCACTCAAGGCAGCCGCCACGAAGGCGCAGAAAGAAGCCGAACTGATCGGAGCTGAATACATCCTAGGATATCGCAAGGTCACCGCCGACCTGCTCAAGCCGTCCGCGATGACCGCTCGACTGGCACAAGAAGTCAGCAAGCCTGTCCAACTGACGGTGAAGGCTGCCGACGAAGTGATCCAGAGCAGCTCCCGGCTCTACACCGAGGCATTCAAGAACGATCCTGCTCGACTCAAGGGATTCCTCGAGGCCACCAAAAAGCGCATCGCCTGGGCCAATCGCATGACTCCGCAAGACCTGTCGGATGCCGGGCCCTCTCGCATCCTCAAGCGCCAGCTGCTGCATCGGCAGGAGGCCACCCGGCAGATCGACGAGCTGCTGGCCGCAGTCGACAAGCACGGCATCGATGCGCTCCGAGAGAAAAACGAACTCTTCACCCAGTTCATCGACACGGTTCCGATGGGCTTCAAGGACGGCTTTGCCATGGTGACCATCGACGGCGTTCCTGGCCTCGGCACGAAGCTGCTTCACCTGCGCGAGGTCGGTCGGGCTCGAACCACTCTCCTGAAGGAGCTCGGACATGAAAGCGCCACCACCTCGAAAGGCGGCGGTGGAACCGGAGCGGCCCTGCTGGACGAGTTTCGGATGAATCTCCTCTCGCGCGGGCCGGAAGGCGAAGCAAGATGGAAGGTCATCCGCAACGAATTCCAGAGGACCCTTGGAGCCCGGAGCGCCGATGAAGTCGATGAAATTTTGGCGAAGAAGCCCGCCCTTCCGGCCCAGGCTTGGTACAGCCCAGCCCTCCGCCAGGCGCTCTCCGAGATGGAAGAGCGTGGACGGGTCTACACGAATGTGGCTGAATTCGATGAGTGGCTGGCCGTGAAACGACTCAAGAAGCAGGTGGAGGGCATGGCACCATGACTCCGGAGAAACGTCCGGGCGAGGAGATCACCGCATCTCGGATCATTCCGTCTCGCAGGAAGACCTCGACCATCCCGAACCTGCTGCATCCGGAATCTCGTCCGGCATCGACACCACTCTCCGAAGCGGAGGAGCTGGAGCTCGCCCTGGCCGAAGCACGCGCCGAAATCGAGCGCGAGGCGACGCTGCTTGGTGCGAAGCTGGACAGTGGCGCTGTCGATGCCCGGCTGCCGCTGAGCCGACCTTCGACGACCGACCAGACCCTTCTCGCCACGAGCAAACATTACAGCGGCCTCATTCGCCGCCGCCCCCGAAGGAGCATGCCATGATCCGACTCATCGTCATTCTCAGTGTCAGCATTGGACTCATGGCTTCCACGGCGGTGGAAGCCGCAAAACCTCCTGCCAATCCCATGAGCAGGCCCAAGGCCACGCTGAAGGCCAAGCGTGCCCCGGCGAGCGTGCCGAAATTCATCTGTGAAGATCCCGAGACCACCGAGAACAGCCAGGCCGCCGTGCTGGCGAAGTTTCTCAACGACAAGTGCGATCCCGCCCGCACCTTCACGATCACGATGACCAATCCGGGCTCAACCTACCCGATTACCATCTGCTGCGTGGCCAAATAGCAGCCATCGCGCCCAGCGCGACTCTAGAGTCTCGCCAGCACTCCGTGTCCGAAACGACACATCTCACGCTCCACCCGCCCCTCAGCCGATACTAAAACTAAGGAGCGTGATGTGTCTTTTTCGGAGTGGAGGCGCCTGAGACTCAGGCTGAACCCGGTACGGCTGCTGCTGATGGTGATCAGCATCGCGGTAGCGCCGGCGTGCATTCGCGCCAAGCCCGGAGCCGAGCTCGAGCAGCGGCTTTACGAAAAGAACCTGGCACTTCCTTCCGTCACGGCAATCGGTACTCGGTCCATTCAGCTCGGAGCCACCACTCACTCCATCGACGCGTGCCTCGAATCGTTCACTCCGGGTCAGCGGCTCAGCTGGACGGCCACGAGTTCCAATCCCGCGCTGCTTCCATCGGCACAAATCAGCCTGAGCGAAGTCGAGATCTCGGAGGAATGCGCCGAGATCACCCTCTCGCTGACCCCGAATCCGAATACCGTCGGCATCACCACGGTGACGCTGAGCTGGGCGGACAACTACAAGAGCACGACCAGCACCTTTCGATTTTCCGTCGTGCCGTATCACGAGATATCGCTCGCCGAAGACGGCTTTCGCCTGACGGACCTTGCCGCCGGCTACACCATTGCAGGGTCCGGTCCTGTATTTACAATTCTCGAGGAACCGGTCTCCATCCTACCGTCCGGACAGCTCACCCTCGGCGCGGCCGGACAGCTCTGGTATGAGCCGACACCTGACTTCAACGGCACGGATTCGCTGACCTATCAAATTGCCATGATGTCCAACGGAGTCGCGGAAGTGATCCAGGGCCAGGTCGAGTACCAGGTCATTGCGACGCCGGACTCGCCATCGGCGATCTCGCTGAGTGCCATCTCGATTGCTGAAAACAATGCCATCGACGCGAGCATCGGCACGCTATCGACCACGGATCCGGACGTGGAAGACACGCACACCTACTCGATTGTCAACGGCGCGGGTGATTCCGCGAGCTTCTCGATCGGCGGTACGGGCGCGAACGAACTTCTGCTGAAAGTCAGTGCCGATCATGAAACGCGTTCCAGCTACACCGTCACTGTCCGGTCGATCGACGCCGATGGCTTCGCGCTCCAGCAATCCTTCACGATCTCGGTCCACAATGTCGTCGAGGCACCTGCAATCTCCTATTCGACCGGAAGCCACACCCTGAACCGCGATGTGGCGATGACATCGATCGTTGCAGCGCTTG
>CAMAQA010000092.1 GCA_945860415.1 Bacteriovorax stolpii | reverse complement strand
ACCGCTACTTTAAGATCCACTTCAAGCTCCTGTGTTGATTGACGTTTTTGCTTTGCAACAAAACACTCTCATTCAACCAGGAGCTTGAAAACCCTTACTCCTCAAGCCTTCTCAGGCATTTCACTGACAATCTTTTTCAAGACCAAGATTTCTCCACTGCGGTCGCCTTAACTTTTTTCTGGGCGCTGACCGAAGAGCAAGAGGCAAAAAATAGAATTAAAAGTCCATAGGCCGTTGTTTTCATGCCTGCCTTATTAAGTAGCGTCTCACACAATGTCCACGTGCCATCGTATAGAACGCTGACCAATGTCTGCGCGGTGCACGACGCGTCGATAAGTCCGAACTTTTTGGTAAATTGAAACTAAGGCGGGTTTTCTAAAACACCGGCCCACTTAGACGCCCCGTTTTGAAGCTAGGAAGTTGTTAGGAAATTGGTCGAAATTTGCTCACCACTGCTGGCTCAGCACCGCCTAGTTAGATGAAAAAAACCTTTAAGAATTTTATTGGTTTGTCGTATCTACAAAAAAGCTCGGAATAGCAACTACGGGTGTGGGGACACCCCTACCTAAAAAGAATTTATCAAATTGCCACGGCCCCAATTAGGCTAAGCAGCCTTCTTTAGGCGCTCAATTCCCTCAAGGACCAGCATGCGCATGAGGGCTTGATAAGGAAGGCCCTTCTTGGTTGCAAGTGCCTTGAGCTCGCTCACGGTCTCCTCAGACAAATTGATGCTTGTGGGGTGCTTGGGCGAGGCCTTAACCTTTTTGTAGGCAGCCTTGATCTTCTTTGCTTCAAAGGAGGTCTTTGTGTAACCTTTTTCACTCTTCACATAGTTCGCCATACAAATTTCTCTCCTTCTGGTTCATTTCGCGGGCTGAAATAACCCGTATGCCGGTTCCTCTGAGTGTAAAACACACAAAAAGCTTCCGTCCCGTTTTGGTAACGCCCAAAACTCCAAACCTTGGTTCCGAAGTAAAGGGCTTGACCTGTTCACCCAATGCCCGCAAGTCTTCTGGGGACTCAAACACCTCTTCGGCCTCACGGGTTGTCACCCGATATTTCTCAAGGCTCTTCGTATCGTTCCCAGAATCCCATTCAAAGACAAAAGAAGTTTGAATCAGGAGCCATTCAACAAGCCAAAATACAAATCGAAACTGGGCCACATGTAGATTATAGTGTATTACACTATAAAAATAAAGCCTGAATATTGTAGAGCTTGGCTGAGTCGGCAGCTAAACAGATGTAATCATTCAACGTGCATCGAATCCGCCATTTCAAATGCTCGGGCCCACCTTTTGGGTTTTGCGCCGATTTCCGGGGACTTTCCGTGACCTGAAAACTCTCAGGATCTTCCGAATTTCGAGGAGCTGGCGATCGAGCTCTGCTTATTGATCCGCAAGGGCTACCCGCGGATCGGGCGGATGCCCAAACCCAAAAAAAAGGCCCTGACGACTTTCTGCCCGAACCGTCAGCTCGACCTCAGGCACAGCGGCAGCTTCCGGGGTACACCGTCGCCAAAACGTATCCCGAAAGGACGCTTCCATGAACATCAATACGATCCGTCGCACCGTTTCCATCCTGACTCTGACCGCAGTCCTTGCCGGCACCAGCCTCGAAGCCCGGGCCGGGGGAAGCACCACTCCTGACACGCCGGTCACGGATGCCGCAGCAGGACTTCTTTCGGTCACGCTTTCTCCCCTGGCTCCATTTTTCCTGACCTCGCTCACCTACGACCTGCAGCACATGCAGAAGCGAGAAATCCTCGCGCAGCAGGCCCTCGATGATGCTGCTGTCTACTACCAGTCCGGCGAGCTCACGGGTATTCTGCCGGCAGTCCTCAAGACCTTTCGTGCTGAACGCAGCGACAACGAAAAGCTCACCGACCTGGAGATCGTGGACGCACTCACCACCGAGGCCGAAAAGATCATGAACTCACGCTGATCTCTCGGAACGGCAAGCGAGAAGCCGACACATTCTACGAATCCACCGACTCAGCAATGTCGAGCACACGTCGCGGTGCCGCCTCATGGACGCGGGCTGCGGCCACCGGCAGCCGTGCATCTTCCGGGTGAAACCCGGGAACACGCCGCGACTGCCGAAGGCAGACGGCACGAGCTGAGTCGATCACCTCAGTCGAGCGAACGCAGTCCTCCAGGCTGTCGAGAAGCTGCAGAGAGAACTCCGGGTCCTCTCTCGCGCGCTCCAGCTGCGATGCCAGCACGCGGGCAAACTTCAGCAGAGAAGGCGGCGCATGGTGCGGATCCGAGCGGACCTCCTCGCGAACTTGGGAGGGACGAGGCCAGACGGATCGAAATCTCTCCAGCTCTGCCTCGTGCCGGGGATCCGGAGACATCCGAGGAGTCACGCTGCTACGCGCGCGCGGCGAATCGACCGGCCCCGATTCCTCGATTGCCGCAAGCTCGGGTGAGTCCGGCTCGCGCTGAGTTCGAGACACCAGCAATCCGACCACCGCCACCGCAGCGGAAGCCGCCAGCAGCATCCATTCATGACGGCGTTTCATCGAGGCTGAACTTCCGTGGAGCTCGTCATGTCCGGAGCTCCAAAGTCTCCCCGAACCATCGCAGGAACGTCGACCAGGATTCGCGTCGCGGCATCCAGGGCCGCCGCCTCGGTCAGGACGCGCTCCTCTTCCGGGCAGTCCGTGCACGTTCTGGCGACGGCAGCCCAGTAAATGAAGTTCACGCTGTAGGCTCCCCAGGCCTCCTCGTCACACGCATAAAGTCCGGCGTATTCGTGCCCCACCGGACAACGCGCGTGAAGATGGCCACAGGACACGCCTAGAGGATCCTCGCCCTCCCGGGTGCGCAGGATGTCGGATTTCCAGATCCCTCCCGTGCAGTCGGAATGACGTCCCTCGTGAAGCAGAACGCCGACCTGAATGGGAGGTGGCGCCGTGACGAACGCCGGCCCCAGCTGGATGATGCCAATTCGGGTCGACTCCACGGAAATCAGTTGGTCATTGATCACGAACTGCAGCTTCTCGGGCTCGACCGCTTTTTTGAGGAACCAGAGAGAAGCCAGGTTCGTGGCCCCGCGGCCGCTGTCGTCCTCTTCGGAGAGGAGCGACTCTTGGCGGGGCTGGAAAACCACGGGCTCGGCATTGATGCGGACACGACTTTCGATCTTGGTATTGCCAGACAGGATGTAGTGAAGGCGCTGTTCTAGAAACCCGAGTAGAGCAGGCACATCCACTCCGCCGAAAATTTCGCGAAACCATCGAACGTTCTCGCCCTGAACGGTTCGCGCCGACAGATACCCCATTGCAGCGTTCACCTGGCCCGCCTCTGCGGGAGTAAGCTCGGAGTCAAATTCCAGAAACGACGCACTGCCACTGCCGCGCCACACCTCGTCGTCCTTGCACCCGATGAGCGCGATGCCCGCCGCAATGGCCAGGAACAGCAACATCCCCCGAAGTCTCATGGTCTGCCCTGTTACAATTTCAAGGCCTGAGGCAGACTGCACGACATGAAAACTTCGACGCAGGCCACGCACCTTCGGCAGGCCATCCGGAGACTCGCGACGCAGCTTCCCCGATCGACCTCGAAGCTGGCGCTGCCGCAACAGCCCTTTGATTCGCTGCTGCTGGCGAGGAGCCCCTTGTATCGCCGCAGTCGAGAACAGTTCCTTGCCCAGAAAGGAGTCCTCGACCCTGCACTCCTGTCGTCTCCTCGAAGCCTCTCCGGAGCCATCCTCCTGGAAAACAGGATCCAATACAGTCCGACGGAAGCGGAGCTCCTGTGGACGGCGCAGGAAACCCGCGAAAGCATCGAGCGACTTCTGGAACTCCGCACTTTCACCACGAGCGTCTTCCATGAGCAGAGCCATCGCCTGCTCTGGTCCTTCCTTCCGCCGCCGACGCGCGGTGCAGAGTCGATTCGGCGTTACTTGAATTTCATCGAAAGCCTCGTCGTGATGACGGACATGGCTCTCAGCGACGCGCTCGGCCCAACACTCGCGCGCCCTCTCTACCTCGTCGGCTCGATCTACGATCCGGGTTCCATGGCGCGAAAGGCAGCGCGCTCGAAACCAGAGTATCGCCGCTACCTGCTGGCCGCGATGCATGCCACCTATCTCAACCTGGAACTCTACAATCCGGCGGACATCGAGCGCATCATTCCCGCACTCTTCGGAAAATCCTCGCTGGTCGTCCGGGCGACCCGCCGCGCCTTGAATCTCGACCGGCAGTTCGTACTGCAGACGAATCCGATTTGGCAGCATCGCAACCAAAAGGCGATCGAAGCGTTCTTTCGGAAGCAGGACCGACTTGCCCCCACATCTCGAGGCAGGCTGGACCTGCCGGATGATCCGTTCCAGCACGGACATTCCGTCTTCTGGGCGGAACGCTGGCTGGACGAAATGGCGATTCACTGACTAAGGTCAAGGCTGTGACCCAACTCGTCCCGACCACCGAAAATCCGCTCGATCGCTTCCTCGAATTCGTGGTCGAGCGAGGACTCGACCTTTATCCTGCCCAGGAAGAGGCAGTCCTCGAGCTCTACTCCGGCAAGAACGTCATCCTGAACACGCCGACCGGCTCCGGAAAGTCGCTCGTGGCGCTGGCGCTCCATTACCTGGCGCTCTGCGAAGGGCGGCGATCCGTCTACACCTGTCCCATCAAGGCGCTCGTCAACGAGAAGTTCCTCGCGCTTTGCCGCGATTTTGGTCCCGAGCAGGTCGGAATGATCACCGGAGACGCCTCGGTCAATCCTGATGCGCCGATCCTCTGCTGCACGGCCGAGATCCTCGCCATCGATGCACTTCGCTACGGCTCGAAGGCCCCGGTGGGCGACGTCATCATGGACGAGTTCCACTACTACTCCGATCGCGATCGCGGCTGGGCCTGGCAGGTACCGCTCCTCACCATGCCGCAGACACGCTTCCTGCTAATGTCCGCCACACTGGGCGACACGACCCGATTTGAAAAAGGACTTACCGAGCTCAATGGCCGCGGAACGGTGGTGGTGAAGTCCGCCCAGCGCCCGGTGCCGCTCGAATTCAAATACAGCGAAGAGCCACTCCATGAAGTGGCGCGAAGGCTGGTCGAAAGCGGTCGCGCCCCGGTCTATCTCGTCAACTTCACCCAGCGCGAGTGTGCCGAGCGGGCCCAGGACTTTCTGAGCATCGATTTTTGCTCGAAGGACGAGAAGCGTCGTATTGCAGACGAGCTCGTGGGCGAACCGTTCAAATCACCCTACGGCAAGGAATTCTCGAGGCTGATTCGCCACGGACTCGGCATCCACCACGCGGGGCTCCTGCCGCGGTATCGAATCCTCGTCGAGAGGCTCGCCCAAAAGGGGCTGCTCAAGATCATCCTCGGCACTGACACGCTGGGCGTCGGAGTGAACGTACCGATTCGAACGGTGGTCTTTACCAAGCTCTGCAAGTTTGACGGCGAAAAGACTTCGCTGCTCAGTGTCCGCGACTTCAAGCAGATCTCCGGACGCGCGGGACGCAAGGGCTTTGATGACGAGGGGCTCGTGGTCGCCCAGGCTCCTGAGCACGTCATTGAAAACCTCAAGAACGAGGCCAAGGCCGGCAACGATCCGAAGAAGCTCAAAAAAATCGTCAAAAAGGGCCCGCCACCCAAGGGCTATGTCCACTGGGACAAATCCACGTTCGAGAAGCTGGTGACCGGAGAGCCCGAAGCCCTGGCCTCGCGATTCCAGGTGTCGCACGCGATGCTGCTGAACGTGCTCAGCCGCGGAAAGACCGACGACGTCGATTGCTGCCGCGACATGGCCGGCATCATCCGGAGCTCGCATGAACCCGACTCAACCAAGAAGCGCCTGAGAAGCCGTGCCTTCGAGCTCTTTCGCGCGCTGGTCGACCGAAAGCTTGTCAGCTTCAACCCGCTGCGATTGAACGTCGACCTGCAGGAAGACTTCTCGCTCAATCACGCGCTCTCGCTCTACATGATCGACGCCATCGAGGCACTCGATCCGGAGCAGGAGAACTATTCGCTCGACGTGCTGACACTCGTGGAGTCGATCATCGAGAACCCGGATGCGATCCTGCGCAAGCAGGTCGATCGCCTGAAGACCGAGAGGCTGGCCGAGCTCAAGATGGAGGGCGTCGACTACGACCAGCGCATGGAGGAGCTCGAGAAGATCGAGCACCCGAAGCCCAACGCCGAATTCATCTACACCACTTTCAATGCCTTCTCCGAGGCACACCCTTGGGTGACGCAGGACACGATCCATCCCAAGTCCATCGCCCGCGAGATGTACGAAAACTTCCAATCTTTCGCTGAATACATCCGCGACTATGACCTGCAGCGATCCGAAGGCCTGCTTCTTCGGTATCTGTCGGAAGTGTACAAGACCCTCCTCCAGAACGTTCCGGAGCTCGCCAAGAATGAAGAGCTCTTTGCGATGACGGATTACTTCCACGAGATGATCCGGCAGACCGACTCAAGCCTGCTCGAGGAATGGCAGCGCCTGCGCGATCCGGCCTTTGCTCCCGAGAAAGCCCATCTGGCGGAGGACGGCACCGCTCCGCAAGGTCCGGTGGATATTACGCGCAGGAAGAAGGAGTTCCGGGTCCTCATCCGGAACGAGGTCTTTCGCCGCATCCGTCTGCTCGCAGCCGGCAGCCCCGACCGCTGGCCCGAGGCGTGGCAGGAGCTCACCCAGGAACTCGCATGGACCATGGACGAGCTTCAGGCTCGCATGGGCGATTACTTGGCCGAACACCGCCGGATTCTCACGGACCAGCGGGCGCGCGGACCAGCCCATCTCCGGCTCATCGAAGAAGCCGGCAATCTCTGGCGCGCCGAGCAGGTACTGGTCGACAGCGAAGGACACAACGACTGGGTAGCGTGCTTTGAAATCGACCTCGGCCGCTCGCGTGAAGACGGGCGTGCAGTCCTTCGCATCAGCGATCTGCGGCCCATCTGATTCGACTGAACGAGTCTTGCAGCTTCTGGCGGCATGCACGCGGCCCCAACGATCGAGCAGTTCATTTCTAACAAGCATCGGCGCATCCACGGCATCTTCCAGCAGATCCGATCAGCCGAGATCCGACTCCGCGACCAGAAGAACGACCTGAAGCCGCTGGCCATCGATGAGCTCTTCCGGCAGCTCGAGATCGAAGCCACGATCGAACGCGAGATCCTGTACCCGGCGGTACGGAGTGCAGCCGACGAGGAGAACTCGGAACGGGAGCGCGAAGCGCTAGCAGCGGTCGAGGATGGACTGGATCGGCATGCCGACATCGAGCAGCTGATCCGGCAAGCTCGCCAGCACACGACCTATGCCGAGGACCTCGGCTCTCTGCTCGGTGAGATTGAATCCACGGTCCGCCTGCACTTCCAGGAGGAAGAGCATCGCATCATGCCCTTCCTCAAGCAGGTGCTCGGAGACGAAAGCCAGCGCCTCGCCTTGTTCGCCCACCGTAGGGTCGAAGAACTCCTCGCGGCCACGGAAGGCCCGTTCACGCAGGAACGTCGGGCGTGATACGATGGCCGTGTGCCGCAAACTCGTCCCAGGATTGCCATCATCGGCTCCGGCCCTGCGGGTCTCATGGCCGCCACCGAAGCGCTTGCCGCGGGGGTCGAAGTCCATGTCTATGAGCGGCGCAAGGGCCTCGGTCGCAAGCTCCTGATCGCCGGAAGCTCGGGCCTGAATGTTTCACACGACGCGCCGATCACTGAATTCCTCGACTTTTATCGTTCTCGCGATCCGAAATCGATCGCGCGGCTTGAACCGAGCATTCGTGCCTATCCCTCCGAATCCTGGCTCGGCTTCCTGAAATCCCTCGGACACGAAGTCTTTGTCGGTACTTCGAGGCGCTGGTTCGTTCGCGAGATGAAGGCCTCGAAGCTTTTGTCGAGCTGGACAGGCTGGATTGAAAAGCAGGGCGGCGTCTTCCATCCTGAACACGAGCTGCGCGGATTCGAGTGCGGTGCGAGTCGCCCGGCAGTACTGCTCTCGAGCCCACGAGAGCAGGCCGTCCGCGAAGAATTCGATGCGGTCGTTTTCGCGCTGGGCGGGGGCAGCTGGGAGTCACCTCCCGCCGAATGGCCCACGCTCTTCCGCAACCACCACCTTTCGGTCGCGGAGTTCCGTCCGTCGAACGTCGGCTA
>CAMAQA010000091.1 GCA_945860415.1 Bacteriovorax stolpii | reverse complement strand
CTGCGTGTCGATCGATGACTTCGGAAGTTTCTGGCGGGACGAGTGCTCGACCAGCCAGTACAGTTGCGCGCAGAACGGCAGCAATCCGCTCACGGACATCCTGGGCCTTTGCCAGGCGCCCGCAGGAACGCTCAAGACCCAGTTCTCGGAAACCTCCGGAGATGCCATCTGGAGTGAATTCACCAACGCCCCGGTCGAATACCTGTTCGTGACCACGAAAACGGACGAAGCGGCTCCAGAAACGCTCCAGCGTCCGCGGTACAACGACCCTGCATTCACTGATGCACCTGCCTCCGGCCAGGCATCCGAGACCTACCAGCGGTTGGGACAAATCAACGGAGCCGACTTTCCACTTTGCGTGCTCAGGAAAGCGGGGGCGCCATGAAACCCATCCATACCGGGCTGACAAGCCTCATGACCCTGCTCGCGCTTGCCGCGTGCATTCCGACCAACGGCTCGAAAAAGGTCCAGCCAAGAGCCTTGCCTTCAAGCTCCGGCTCGAGCGCCATCACCTCCGCCGCCACGAACACGAGCGTTCCCACGCTCACGATCACCAGTGCCAGCGAAACTCGAATCAGCAACGAGGAGCTTCGCATCAAGCTCAACTTTCCCACCCCCTCGGACAACCGGGTTCAAAGAAACCTGATATCCACCTTCTGCCCCGTCACCGCCGACAAAAATCCGTGCCAGTGCGTCTTTACCTGGAATGAAGTCAATACGACCACTCCGGGCTCCGTGGTCACGGCAGACTCCTTGTCCGTGAGCTACAAACGCAGGGCCATCACGCAGGTCGTGAATTCGCAGGGCGCGCTCGTCGAGTGCGAGATGCCTTCGGTCTACACGTCTGAGATCGGAGTGGGCGAAGAGATCCGTATCTGGGTCGAACCCGTATCGATCGAGCAGACCCCGTTCAAGACGGAGCCCATCGTGTTCACCAAGCAGGAATCCAGCAGCCAAACCGGAGTATCGAGCTTCGTGGACAACCAGGGAAACCAGTTCCAGGACATCTGGCGCTACGTCTGCCATGACGTGATCCGGCGTTCGGTGAACTTCACCAGCAGGTCAGAAACCACCGAGGCCTCGCCCTCAAACAATCTTCAGACCAATTACACCGAGAACGTGAAGATTGCCTACGCATCGCAGTTCACTCATTCCAAGGCCGATAGCGGAGAATCTCCGGTCCTCTCGTCACAGCTGAATTACTTCAGCCTTTATGTTCCGAACAACAGGCGCGAGGTGTACTCGTCGAATGCCTCGTTTTCCTGCCCGCAGGTTCAATCCGGAAGCATTCGTCCCAGCGCTGCCAATAATTATTTTCCATTCGACAGCAGCTTTGCGCTCGCGTCGCGGGCAAGCAAGCTTTTCAATGTTCCGGTCGAGGCCCGGAGTCGTCTCGGTTACCCCATCCACAACATCGTTCATCGCTACTGCTCCAGACCGGACAAGCAAATCGAGAACCCGGACGCGGAAGTGGCCTTCGACTGCCTGGGCTACGCCGCCAGTCCTCGCGCCGATGGCACCTGTCCAGTCATCACGGTGCGAAAGCGCAGCGCGCAGAACGGCTACCTTCGCGATGAGCAGGGAAACATCCTGACCGAGGAGCGCCGCACGTATCGGCTCAGGCGATTTACGGCACTGTACCCGCCCCTGTACGACACGAATGGCCACTGGATATCGGGCTACCAGGCCAACGTCGACCAGATCTACGTGCTCGATCGACCGGCCCGATTCACGACCCCGGCTGGAGAAACGGTCTTGGGATCGATCCTCGGCCCCAAGCCCTGTCCGTTTTCGTGGTGGGATCGCGCACGAGTGATCTCCCATTCTGGATCAGCCTACTACGCCACCAATGATTCGCGCTGGACCGGCAAGAATGCGGATGGAATCGCCTTTCCGACCATGAATGACAATTTAGGCAACTCCTGCCCTGCAGTGATTCCGAGGAATACTGCCGCCCCAGGACAGCCTGCGGTCTTCCAAATGCTGTCGCTCACCGCGGGTAGTCCGGAAGCACAGATCCGCCCGATTCGAAACGCGTGGGCGCCCCTGTACTGGGAGGATACGTCATTCCAGGCGTGTGCCCCGGAAGACGAACCCTCCTCTCGTGTTCGCGCCCCGATCCATCATTTCTCGAATGGAGGTGACGCCAGCTACTGCGAAGAGATCTACCCGACCGGGCATCATGGCAGGAGCACCGCGCATCCAGGCGCGGTGGTGTCGCAGATTGCGGGAGGGACCGCTTCGGAGCAGTTCCCTCTCCTCGCCAGTCGCTCGGCGATCGAATCGGCGCTGCAGGGCACTCCTTCGTATCGCTGCCAGGCTACCTACGCTCCAGGCACTTCCGTGGCGAGCGGCAAGGGCTATTCAAGCCACCAGGGACATGCGCTTTGCTGCAGGAATGCGCCCCAAGGATCCTCACATGCCGACGAGGCGAACGGTTCGCGGTGTGATCCGATGTGAGCAGGAAGCATCATGCAGATCCTTCACGAGGATGACGAGCTAATCGTCTTCAACAAGCCCTCCGGCCTGCCGTCGACCGCGCATCGAGGACAGGACTCCAATACCGCCGTCCATGAGGCGCTTTGCGTTTTTCCGAAGCTGCCGTTTCCGGAATCGCTCGAGCGCGGACTGCTGCATCGGCTCGATACCGGAACGAGCGGGACTCTCGCATTCGCCAAGACCGAGGCGGCGTACACGCATCTTCGCTCGATCTGGAAGACGGAGGTCGGAAAGATTTATCGGGCCGTGGTGTCGCAGGCGTCGAGAAATTCGGCGACAGCCATTCGGGTGGAGCTGCCCGTGATGGAGGGGCTCGCTCGCGAGATGGAACGTCGCGATATGGAGGGGCTCGCTCGCGAGATCCGGCTCGAAATCGCCCATGACGCGAAGTCGGCGCGGCGAATGAGGGTGCTCGATCCATCGGCGGCGCTTCCGATGAAGGAGCAGCTCCGTCGCATTCGCGGCAAGCCGCAGCCATCGCACACGATCATCGTGAGCGCGCGGGGGCTGAATGGAAGGATGGTCCTCGAGCCGGAGGTGGGTACGCCCGACGAAAGGGCGCCGGGCACGCGCGGCGAGCGCTCCGAGCGACTCTGGGACGTCGAATTGCGCATCACCACAGGGGTCATGCACCAGATCCGGGTCACGCTCGCCCACCTGGGGTTTCCGATTCTCGGGGATGAGCTTTATCGTGGAGCGGCATCGTCGCGCCTCTGGCTTCACGCGTGGAAACTCGAGATCGGCGGACGAACGATCGTTGCTCCGTTGCCGGAGGATTGGCCGGGAGAGCGGCGATAGGTCCTTCGGTTGACCCCTGAGAGCCTGCGCGCATCATCACGGGCGGGCCTTCTACGGGCATCACTCACGAATTCGCGGCTTCGAGGAGTTGTCTTTTAGCGCCTCGTCCTGGGGCCCGAGCAAAATTCGAGCGTCTTGTATTCATTTAAAATCCGATAAAATACGTACAAATACCATTGCCCCACGTTATCGAATACGTTACTGATTTCGGCGTGAAACCGGCATCAACCCGCCCCACCCCTGCCCCACGACCTCCCGGAAGTCGAAGCCACCAGCTCCAACTTCCTCTTCCACGCGAACGCTCGAGCAGCACCGCGCATGGCGGAGATCTGGCTCGCGGCCGCCGGAAGACGCGGCGCCCCCTGGATACTCGGCGTCCGATCCATCTCGTCCTGCGTTCATCGCGGGCCGTGGGATCCTGGAGCATGCTCCACCCGAGGAATGTTCGAGTGATTGAAGGCTTTCTTTCGGCTGTGGCGAAGAAATGGGGCATTCGAATCCATGAACGCGCAAACGTCGGAAATCACCTTCATCTGCTGATCCGGGCTAGAAGTCGGGGTGAATTTCAGGCGTTTCTTCGTGAACTCTCCGGCGGAATCGCGATGCGCGTCACAGGGTCTCGAAAATCGCTGGCCATCCTTGGCGGGCGTTTCTGGGATGAGCTGGCCTACACCCGAGCGGTGTCGTGGGGTCGTGACTTCACGAGAGTGGCGGCTTACATCGTGACGAATCTCTTCGAGGCAGCCGGGCTGATCTCCGCGCGCGACAAATCGCGCGGGCTGCGGGCACGGCAGATTGTTTCGGAAGCGCCGGGCTAGCGTTGTCGCAGCCATCCGGATGGCAGACGCCAGCACGGTCGGGCTCACCGTTCGTGGCATGATCGGCCTGCCAGCAGGCAGAAAGAACAGTGGAAAAAGAACCGAGCAGGGCGACGAAACCTGGGACGAAATCCCGCAGTCCCGTCGCCCTGCCCTTCGGGTGGAAGATTCCGCCTTCTCGTCCAGCAGTCCGTTGCGCCCTAGGGGAGGCGGCACGCCTGATGAACGAGAAGGCTGGCATCCCGCTCGGGCCTGCGGCGGCTCGAACGGGGAACTTTCAGAAATCCTGCCTCAGCTGCAGCCCATGCTGTTGCCGCAGTTCAGGCACTTGTAGCAGGCACCGTTTCGAACCGTGGTGTGCCCGCAGCTGTCGCACGGCGGAGCATCGCCCATCATTTCGGCCAGGTGGCCTGACAGAATTGATTCGGAGGCAGAGATCGCGGCAACCGGGCCACTGGACGAAGCACCCCCGAAGGATGCCCCCCCTCCCGCAGGCTTCGTCTGCGCCGCACCGAGGGTGTTCCTGCCATCAGTGCCTTCAGCCAAACCCCGGGCTGATGCGCCGTCCGTGATATCGACCGGCGTCACCTGCGGCTTCACCTGCACGAAATCCGTCCGGCCGAGGTACTCCATGCCGAGCACGCGGAAGATGTAGTCGACGATCGAGGTGGCCATCTTGACGTTCGGATGTCCGGACACGGGGCCTGAGGGCTCGAAGCGAGTGAAGGTGAACTTGTCGACGAACTCCTTGAGCGGCACTCCATACTGGAGTCCCAGCGAGACGGAGATCGCAAAGCAGTTCATCATCGCCCGGTAGGCGGCGCCTTCCTTGTGCATGTCGATGAAGATCTCGCCCAGTGCCCCGTCGTCGTACTCGCCCGTGCGGATGTACACCTTGTGCCCTGCCACCTGCGCCTCCTGCGTCAGTCCGCGGCGCTTGTTCGGCAGCTTGCGGCGGGTGCCGTGCAGTGCCTGCGAGGAAGAGGCGGGGTCGAGTTTGACCGCCCGAGCACCCGATGCGGTCGTCGATGCCGCCGAACGAGTCGCTTCACACGAAGGACATGCAGCAGCCGTTTGCGCCTCTTCTTTCTTCTTGTCCGACTTGGTCGACAGCGGCTGCGACAGCTTGCAGCCATCGCGATACAGGGCGACGGCCTTCAGCCCGAGCTTCCAGCCCTGGTAGTAGATCTCCTCGATCTCTTCGACCGTAGTTTCGTTCGGCAGGTTGACCGTTTTCGAGATTGCACCCGACAAAAACGGTTGAGCAGCAGCCATCATCCTCACATGGCCCATCGGGGCGATGAAGCGAGTGCCCTCGGCTCCACACTTGTTGGCGCAGTCGAACACGGCCAGGTGCTCGGCCTTCAGGTGCGGCGCACCCTCGACCGTCATCGCGCCGCAGATCGCTTCATTGGCTTCACTGATCTGCGCCTGCGTGAGTCCGGCCCAGGTCAGGAAGTTGAAGCTTGAAGCATTGCAGGTCGACTCGGCGATTCCGAGTCGCTTCAGCGTGTCCTCGCCCATTCCCCACTTCGTGAAGGCGCTCGAGAGCTCGAAGGTTCCAGGCAGCGCCTTTTCAAGCTTCTCGATTTCAGAATCGAGCAGGCCCCTCGAACGCAGGAACTCACGGTTGACCTGCGGAGTGCCGCTGAAAGACGCCTTGCCGAGCACGTAATCGATGATGTCCTGGGTTTGCGCCTTCGAATAGCCGAGGTTCACGAGCGCCGTCGGCACCGAGTTGTTCACGATCTTGAAGTACCCGCCCCCTGCGAGCTTCTTGAACTTGACGAGCGCGAAATCGGGCTCGATGCCGGTCGTGTCGCAGTCCATGAGGAGCCCGATCGTTCCGGTGGGTGCAAGCACCGTGACCTGAGAGTTGCGAAAACCGTATTTCTCGCCGAGAGCCACCGCGGCATCCCAGTCTTCACGAGCTGCCGACACCAGCTCGCGCGGAGCAAGTCCCTCCGGAATCTTCCACGCTGCATCGCGATGCTTGCGAATGACGTTCAGCATCGGCTGGCGGTTCGGCGCGAAGCCTTCGAACGGTCCGATGATTCCCGCCTCCTCGGCACTGACGGAGTACGCGTGCCCGCACATGATGGCAGTGAGCGCCGCCGCCCAGGCGCGGCCCTCGTCGCTGTCATACGGAATTCCCTTCAGCATGAGCAGCGTGCCGAGATTGGCGTAGCCGAGGCCGAGCGGACGGAATTTGTGCGAATTCTCGGCAATTCGCTCGGTCGGGTAGCTCGACATGCCGACGAGGATTTCCTGCGCGATGATGAAGATGCGGCAGGCATGGCGGTAGCCCTCGATGTCGAAGCTGCCGTCGTCTCGAAGGAACTTCACGAGGTTCAGCGACGCAAGGTTGCAGGCACTGTCATTGAGGAACATGTACTCAGAACACGGGTTCGAGGCGTGGATCCGATCCGTGTTCGAGCAGGTGTGCCACTCGTTGATCGTCGTGTCGTACTGGAGGCCCGGATCGGCGCAGGCCCAGGCGGCCTCGGCGATCATCTTCCAGAGCGAGCGCGCTTCGTAGGTATTCACGATTTCACCCGTCATGCGGGCGCGAGTTTCCCACTTTTGTCCTTCTTCGACGGCTCGCATGAACGCATCAGAAACGCGCACCGAGTTGTTGGAGTTCTGACCGGCCACCGTGCGATAGGCTTCGCCGTTGAAATCCGACGAGTAGCCCGCAGCAATCAGCGCTGCCACCTTCTTCTCTTCGCGGCTCTTCCAGGTGATGAAGTCGACGATTTCGGGATGGTCCATGTCGAGGCAGACCATCTTGGCCGCACGGCGCGTGGTGCCCCCCGACTTGGTCGATCCGGCGCCGCGGTCGAGAACCTCGAGGAAGCTCATGAGCCCGGACGAGGTGCCGCCGCCTGCCAGCTTCTCCGTGTTGCCGCGAATCGCGGAAAAGTTCGTCCCGGTTCCGGAGCCGAACTTGAAGAGCCGCGCCTCGTTCTTGGCAAGCTGGAAGATCGACATCAGGTCATCGTCGACCGACTGGATGAAGCAGGCCGAGCACTGCGGGTGCGAGTAGGAATCCTCCGTCTCGACGACGCGCATCGCGCGCGCGTCCCAGTAGAAATTTCCTCCCGAACCCTCGATGCCGTACTCGTGGTGCAGCCCGCAGTTGAACCAGACCGGAGAGTTGAACGCACCGAACTGATGGATGAGCAGGAAGCTCAGCTCGTCCTCGAACGCCTCGGCGTCGGCGGCGGAAAAGTATCCGGCTTTTTCGCCTTCCGTGCGGATCGTGCGAGCCACACGGCGAACGACCTGGCGGACGCTCGTCTCATGCGTGGTGGTGTTGTTGGCGCTCGGCACGCCGGCCTTCCGGAAGTATTTCGAAACGAGAATGTCGACGGCAAGCTGCGACCAGGCGGCCGGAACTTCGACGTCCTTCATTTCAAAGACGGTACGGCCGTCGGTGTCCTTGATCTTCGACGACGCCTTCCGATACTCGACGGCGTCCATGGGACTCCGGCCGGCCTCGGTGAATCGGCGCGCGATGCTGACCGTGTCCTGCTGAGCCACGCGCGACGGCGCGCTGGCCCGGGAGCGCGACTGCAGCACCTGAGAGACTTTCTTGACGCCACCGCTGTGAGTGGAAGTTCCCGCCTGCGCTTCCTTGCCGTTGAGCGTCCTCTGATCCGTGGTCTTGTCCATGAGCCTGTGTTCTCCTGATGATTTGACGTTGAGGCCGTTCGGCGCGGCTGTCAAAGGACACCACTACCTATTGTGGTGTGCCTTATGGGGACCCCCAAGGAATAGTTATTGAGAGCTGCGTTAACTCCGCGAAGCGGATGGAAAAACCACCCGCGTGCGGGTCTTAGAGAGTCTTAGGCGCATCGGGACCGAAAAGTCGCAACACAGGGCGACAAAATGCTCGCTGGCGTGCCTGAGGGCGTGCGTCCACTTGTTCCTGGGGGGGCAGAAAAAATAAACTGGTTCCCCTCCCTATGAACTCCGACGTTCCAGCTCGAGATGATGGAAGCCCGCGTAAATCTGAATGAACTCCTCAAGTCGTGAGGCCTTTTTCGTCGTCACCCAGGTGCGGCGCACGAGCCGAGCCAGGTTCGCTCGAAGCAT
>CAMAQA010000090.1 GCA_945860415.1 Bacteriovorax stolpii | reverse complement strand
GATCTCGGTCCTGAAGGGGGCGGGGGCGGGGGACGAATCATAGCATCGGGCACTCCCGAGGAAGTGGCGACAGTGCCGGCGAGCCACACCGGCCGATTCCTCAAGCCTTATCTTCGGAGTCGCTGACCGTGGGGCGACTGGGCTGGTCGGTGCTAGCAATCCTCGCTCCGCTCCTGCTCTGGCATGTCGATACCTGGCACACACCAAACCCCACATCACGCGCGCTTCTCACCATTTCGCTGGTCGAAGATCACTCCTACCAGATTGATCGCTTCAAGGATTGGACTGAGGACAAGGCGTTGGTCCGGGGGCACTACTATTCCGACAAGGCCCCGCTGTCCTCATGGCTCGCGGTGCCCGTTTACGCGCTGAGCACCGCGCTCTCCGGCAAGCCGAGCAATTCATTTCCACGACATTCAGCAATCTACTCGGGGGCCGTGGTCTCGGGCGTCCTGCCTGCATTGCTGTTCATCGCGCTGCTCTGGCAGGCCCTTGGCCGCGCACAGGCCTCACCCACGCTTTCGGTCCTCTACGTATTTGCCGCCGTACCAGCGTCGATGATCGGTCTTTATGCCGGCACCTTTTTCGGACATGTGCTCGGAGGCCTCCTGCTGCTGATCGGGTGGAAGGCCCTCTTTGATGATCGCCGCCCATTCCTTGCAGGCCTGGCACTCGCATTGGCCGGAACTGCCGAATTTCCGCTCCTCCTCTTTGTGCCGTTTTTCTTACTGGGTATCGTCATCAAGAGATCTGAAATGCGAATCTGGCAGAGCCTGGCATCCCTGGCCTTGGGGCTGGCCCCGGGAGCCCTTCTGATCGCCGGCCACAATCTTCTCACCACCGGTTCGCCCCTAGTGTTTGCCTACAAGTACGTGGACAGTCCAAGCTTTCAGCATATGCACACGCTCTACGGATTCAAGCTACCCAGGCTGGACGCGCTCTGGGGTCTCACGTTCTCTCGAGCCCATGGCATCTTGTTTCATGTCCCAGTGCTTGTAGTGTCCCTGCTCGCAATACTCTGGAAGAGGCCGTCGCTTACCAGGAGCATGGCCATCCGGATTTCAGCGATCGTTGCGTACGTGCTTCTGGTGGCCTCCTATCAGATGTGGGAAGGGGGATGGGCCTTCGGACCGCGTCACCTGATACCTGTCGCGATGCTTCTTCTTTATGAAGGCACGAAGATCGTTCCGCAGGCAATCGGGAAGGTCTGGGCATGGGCACTCAGCCTCAGCTTTGTGACGGGCGGCGCTCTCGTTTTTTTAGCAAAGTCGACCACCGTCTACATGATTCCGGCGCAGGTCAGGTTTCCATTGATCGAGCTCTTGATCCCCAAATTTCTCGCAGGAGAGCTCAATCGGAATGTCCTCCCCACTGTTCTCTGGGGCATGTCTCCTCAGCTAGCCCACATTTTCTGGGCACATGCGGTGGTCTTCGGCGCTGCGTGGCTCTGTAAGAAGGCGCTGTCGACCGAGCAGCATTCCTAAAAGCAAAAAGGCCGCCATCCCGAAGGACAGCGGCCTCTCTGAATTTGATCCGATCAATTAGATCTTGATCTTCACGAACGCGATGACGAACGCGTACAGAACGAGCGATTCGATCAGCGCGAGGCCGATGATCATCGGAACGAAGATCTTGCCCTGAGCGGCCGGATTACGAGCGATGCCTTCGAGGGCTGCCGTCGCGGTCTTGGCCTGGCCGAGAGCGCCGCCGAAAGCAGCGATGCCGATTGCGAACGCGGCGCTGAGCGAAGCGTACGGATCAGCAGCGACCGATGCGATGCCTTCCTGAGCAAATGCAGCCTGGGCTGCGAAGAACACACCAACAGAAACCACCATCAAAAGAGCCTTACGAAGCATGGGATCTTCCTTTCTTGCTTACTGACTAATTACACCATCAATGATCATGTGCTGTGGACAGCGAGATATAGACCATCGTCATCAAACAGAAGACGAAGGCCTGGACAAACGCCACAAATATCCCCAGTCCGTAGAAAATCATCGGGATCACCACGGGAGCCAGGTCGCTGAAAATACTCAAAACGACGTGATCACCCATGATGTTTCCGCGAAGACGCAGAGCAAGGGAAAGGGGCCTAAATACGTGGGACGCGATCTCGATAATGAGCATCAGCGGGCCAAGCCACAGGACCGGGCCAAGGAAGTGCTTGAGGTAAGCGAGGCCGTTCACCTTCAAACCCACGTAGTTGTAGTAAAGAAACACGAAGGCTCCGAGAGCCAGCGTGGTGTTCATGTTGTCGGTGGGAGGCAGAAAACCGGGGATGAGGCCCACCAGATTCGAAACGAAAATAAACAGAAAGAGGCTGCCGACCACCGGAAAATAGTGAGGGGCATCGTGGTGTCCCAGCACGCTCTCAGTAATCTTGTAAAGATTCTCGGCAATGATTTCGAAAAAGTTGCGAAACGTCCACTTCGATGGAGGCACTAGCGCGCCTTCGGGAGTGGACATCACCCGGTTCAGCTGAAGCGACGCCACCAAGGTCGTGAACATCAGGAGAGCCGTGACAATGATTGCCATGACGACATGGCTCGGGGCTGTTTCCAGTCCCGGGATCAGGTGAAGCCAGTTAAAGCCGTGTTCGCCGTGCATAGTCGCAATAGCCTTCTCAGATACGAGTTATTCCGATGTGGCCTTCCCTTGGAAACTCCAGGCAAAGCCCCCTAAAAGCGGAACAACGATCAAAGTTGCTAACCCCACTAACAGAGAAGATTGGGGAATTCCATGCCTTAGAAACAAAATTGCCCCAAAAATCAACAGGAGGGTGACTTTGGCGATCCCAAGAACGGCGATCCTGATTCCCATCCGAGCCTTATCGCCCGTGTCCTGCCAGGTCACCATCGAGAAAACGAGAGCCGCGATCGTCGCAAGATCGGCCATTCCCAGCAGCCAGAACAAGGTGAACCACCCACTGAGGGACAGCCTGGATTCCGGCGCTGAAATCGACCAAATTCCAACCCATCCCAATCCCAGCCACGTCAGGCCGGCCCAGAAAAAGGGCTTCAATTGCTTCCCCTCGGATCTCTTCATTCCCGATTCTCCAACTTCTTTGAGGCCAGATAGATCCGGCGAAAGGCCGCCACCAGTCCCAGCATCCCGAATACGATCGTCAGGATCATCGGCGCTCCGATCCAGCGATAGAGTGCCCACCCCAAGGCCACTCCGGCTCCGGTTAGGGCGATCATTTCCCAGGCGATCCAGGCCAGCAGCGCAAGGCCCCGAACCAGATCCGAAGAGCCTCTGCCTTCAGGTTTCATCGAGACGCGTCGCTATCATGAGAATTTTCGAATGGTCAACGACGCGTACTGGTTGTCCTTTTGGACATCCTCTCCTGAATGCGATGGGTCCTGATCTTGAGGATCTGGGGAATCGGGTATCTTTCGCCCATTTCGTTGAGCCTCTTGAGTGCATCCTCCCACAAGCCTCGTTCCTCCAGCGATGTCACAATTCCAAGAGCCGCCTGCTGTGCCGCTTTCGATCCGGGATATTGCTTTTCTACGGTCTCGAAGGCTTTGACCGCAAGACGATGCCACTCTGAAGAATCCATGGACTCCGCAACACCCTCTTCCTCGGTGCCGGAGCGGGTCGAGAGGGGAGATTGAGCGGCTAAGGAGAGGTGCGCCATCCCGATCTGATAGGCCGCCTCGGAGGCCGTCGCAGGGTGCGTAGCCGACTGGGCCAGAACCGACTCGAAGCTCCTGATTGAATCTTCGAACTGCCACAGAAAAAACTGTGCCCTGCCGATTCGATAGTGGAACTCCAAATTTTCCGGAGCAGAAGGATTGTCCTTCAGCCACTTTCGGTAATGCGCAATGGCGTTCTCGTACTGGGCGGTCTTGTTGAAATAGATTTCGCCGATCTGAAGCTGGGCATCGCGTGCTGCAGGACCTGTGGGCGCCACCTCCAGGTACTTTGTGAACAGTCGGAGTGCCTCGGGGTACTCCCTGAGGAACAAAAACTGGGTCGTCGCAGCTCGATAGAGCGCCTGCTGACCGAGCTTTCCCTTCTGGTCCTTGAGGAAGATCCGTTCAAACTGACGGGCTGCTGGCTGGTAGCTGCCTTCTTCCCAGAGTTTTTCGGCTAGGATGTAATCCGTCTTGATGCTGGAGCCTCCACACGACGGAAGCACCAGAAGAGCCGCTGCCAGAAAGATCAGGCGGACCCTTCTCATTTCATCAACCGCTGGACTCACCTGGAACAGCGCCAGGGGCCTGCTCCTCGGATTCCGCCATCGTTTCGAACGACACCACTTTTTCGCCCGCGGAAACCGACATCAGTCGCACGCCCTGGGTGTTGCGGCTCTGCTCGCTGATGCTTCCCACATGAATTCGGATCATCTGACCCTTGTCTGAAACGAGCATCACATCAGACTGAGGCAGGACCTGGCGGGTTCCCATGACGTCACCGTTCTTCTCGGTCGACTTCATGGTGATGATGCCTTTACCGCCACGGCTCTGCGCCCGGTACTCGGCAACTGGCGTGCGTTTTCCGTATCCATTTTCAGTGACCGTCAGGATCTCGTAGGCGGTGCCACTGTCCTGAGGTGCCAGCACCTCCATCGCAACAACACGATCGCCCTCATCGAGGCTCATTCCGATCACGCCGCGTGCAGCGCGTCCCATCGGGCGGACATCAGATTCAGAGAAGCGAATGCTCATGCCCTGCTGCGAGCAGAGGAAGATGTCATTGGTCCCGGTGGTGATCTTTGCACTGATCAATTCATCACCCTCGTCCGTGGTGATGGCAGCAAGTCCGGCATTACGGACATTGCTGAAATCGCTGAGGGGGGTCTTCTTGATGATCCCCGCGCGCGTGACCATGACCACATACTCCTGCTCGCTGAACTCGCGAACGGGAAGGATCGCCTTGATCTTTTCTCCAGACTGCAAGGCCACGAGATTGATGATCGCCCGGCCCTTGGCCACTCGACTTGCTTCCGGAACCTTGTAGACCTTGAGCCAGTAAAGGCGGCCCTTGTCAGTGAAGCAAAGCAGGTAAGACAGAGTGTTGGTGTGGTAGATCGCCGTGACGAAGTCCTCTTCTCCCGTCGTTACCCCGCGGATGCCCTTTCCTCCGCGGCCCTGGCGACGAAAGAGGGCCGGATCTGCGCGCTTGACGTATCCAGAGTGCGTGATCGAGACGAGCGTCTCCTCGTCAGCAATCAGGTCCTCGACTTCAAATTCCGTCGATCCCCCAATGACGATCTCCGTGCGGCGCTCATCACCGTAACGATTCCTAATTTCGAGGAGTTCCTCGCGAATCACATCAAAGATCGCCGCTTCGCTGGCAAGAAGCTTCTTCAGGCTTTCGATGAGCTTGAGCACCTCGTGATACTCATTGATGATCTTGTCGCGCTCCAGCCCGGTGAGGCGCTGCAGGCGCATGTCCAGGATTGCCTGGGCCTGAATCTCGCTGAACGAGAAACGGACCATCAGGTTCGACCTCGCTTCATCCGGGTTGGATGCTTTCTTGATGATCGAGACGATCTCGTCGATGTTTTCGACGGCCTTCTTCAACCCTTCCAAGATATGGGCACGGGCCTCGGCCTTCTTGAGGTCGAAGATCGTCCGCCGGATGACGATGTCCTTCCGGTGCTCGATGAAAGCCCAGATCATGTCACGAAGATTGAAGATCTTTGGCTGGTTGTTGTGGATCGCCAAGAGGTTGATGCTGAAGCTGTCCTGCATCTGGGTCAGCTTGTAGAGTCGATTCAGGATGACGTTCGCGTTCTCACCCTTGCGAATCTCGATCACGATTCGCATCCCGCTGCGATCGGACTCATCCCGGAGGTCGGAAATTCCTTCGATTCGCTTGTCTCGAACCAGCTCGGCAATCTTCTCGATCAGCTTCGCCTTGTTCACCTGATACGGAAGCGACGTCACGATGATGCGTTCCCGATCGCCCTTGAACGCCTCGATTTCCGCCTTCGAGCGCATACGGACTGTGCCGCGCCCAGTGCGGTAGGCTTCCTTGAGTTCCTCGCCACCAAACGCATAGGCGCCCGTCGGAAAATCAGGACCCTTAACGTGCTTGAGCATGTCATTGGTCGTGAGCGACGGATCCTGGATCAACGCGACGGTCGCATCGATGATCTCGCAAATATTATGGGGAGGAATGGAGGTTGCCATTCCGACGGCGATTCCGGCCGAGCCGTTGACCAGCAGATTGGGGATCTTCGAGGGCAATACCAGCGGCTCCTGGAGGCTATCGTCGTAGTTCGGGCCAAAATCCACGGTCTCCTTGTCGATATCGGCAAGGAGCTCATCGGTGATCTTGTTCATGCGGATTTCGGTGTACCGCATGGCGGCAGGTGAATCGCCGTCAATGGAACCGAAGTTTCCCTGGCCATCGACCAGCGGATAGCGCAGCGAGAAGTCCTGCGCCATTCGAACGATCGTATCGTAGACCGCAGTGTCGCCATGCGGGTGGTATTTACCGATGACGTCACCGACCACGCGGGCCGATTTCTTGTAGGGCTTTCCATGAGTGTTGCCGAGATCGTACATCGCATAGAGCACGCGACGATGAACCGGCTTCAAGCCATCGCGAACATCCGGAAGCGCGCGTCCGATGATCACGCTCATCGCGTAGTCAAGATACGCTCCCCGCATCTCGTCTTCGATGTTGACGACTACAATTCCTTTTTCCTGCGACTGGACATCACTCATGAATCGTCACCTGAAATTAAATATCGAGATTGCGAACACGCAGTGCGTTTTCTTCAATGAACTGACGGCGTGGTTCCACCTGGTCTCCCATCAGTACCGAGAAGATGCTATCGGCCTCGACGGCATCTTCCACGCTGACCTTGAGGAGAGTGCGACGCTCAGGATCCATCGTGGTTTCCCAGAGCTGCTCGGGATTCATTTCTCCGAGGCCCTTGTAGCGTTGAATCGTCATGCCGGCCTTGCTCTGCTCGACGAGGTGCTTCGCAAGCTCCTCTGCGGATCCAAGTTCCACCGCAGGCTTTTCACCGACAGCCACTCGGTAGGGCGCCGGTCCGAGAGTCCTCATCACCTGAAGATTCTTCTGCAGTTCTTCAAACTCAGGTGACGCCACCATGCTCGAGTTGACGGTGATCTGCTTGGTGTTTCCGTGGAACGAGCTCGTGAGCGAAGCAAACCACGAATTGTGCTCCGGATCCTTTGCCAGTGAGAACTGAACCTTGAGGTTGTTCTTCAGGCAGTCCATGGCGACATCTGCCAGGACAGCCTTCAACAACTCTTCGCTCGAAAGCGTGGATGCATTCAATCCGCGATAAAGCAGACCTGCAATGACCTCGGGATGGATGCGCTTGGCCAGACGCTCCAGTGATTTTGAAAAACGGTTTGCCGCCTTGAGAGCCGGTGCCACCTGGCTCGACGGGAGAAGCTTTTCGGCATTGTGAATCTGGACCTGCTCCAACCCACTCGAAAGCAGGTACTCGGCAAGCTCCTGTTCATTCTTGAGATACCGCTCCTTCTGGCCCCGCTTGATCTTAAAGAGCGGCGGCTGGGCAATGTAGAGGTATCCCTTTTCAATGACTTCAGGCATCTGCCGGTAGAAGAACGTCAGCAGCAACGTCCTGATGTGCGAGCCATCCACATCGGCGTCCGTCATGATGACGACCTTGTGGTAGCGGAGCTTGGCGATATCAAAATCGTCCTTGCCGATGCCGGCACCGAGAGCAGTGATCAGGATCTTGATTTCCTCGAAGGACAGCATCTTGTCGAAGCGGGCCTTCTCGACATTCAGGATTTTACCCTTCAAAGGAAGAATTGCCTGATTCTTGCGCGATCGGCCCTGTTTTGCAGATCCACCTGCGGAATCACCTTCCACCAGGTACAATTCACAGAGCGCAGGATCCTTTTCCTGGCAATCCGCCATTTTCCCGGGGAGTCCGCCAAAATCGAGTGCGGTCTTGCGGCGAGTGAGATCACGGGCCTTCCGTGCAGCAATCCGGGCAAGCGCCGAATCAACGGCTTTTTGGATGATCTTTTTGGCCACACTCGGATTCTGCTCGAAGTACGTGGTGAGCTTCTCATACACCATCGTGTTGACGAATCCTTCGACTTCGCTGTTTCCGAGCTTACCCTTGGTCTGACCTTCAAACTGAGGCTCAGGAACCTTGGTGCTGATGACGCAGGCCAATCCTTCGCGGATATCCTCGCCCGAGAGCCCTTCTTTCAGGTCCTTGGTGAGATTGGATTCGGTGGCGTACTTGTTCACTACGCGGGTGAGGGCATTTCGGAACCCCGAAACGTGAGTCCCACCTTCGATGGTATTGATGTTGTTGACGTACGAGCTCAAGGTCTCGGTGTAGGAGTCGTTCCACTGCATCGCAATTTCCGCACGCATCCAGTCTTTTTCATGGGTGAAGAAGATCACCTTGTCGTGCAGGCGCTGCTTCGACTTGTTCATGTGTTCGACAAACTGGATGATGCCACCCTCAAAATGAAAATCGAACTCCTTCACAGGATCCAGACGTTCGTCCTTGATCAGGATTCGAAGACCGGGATTCAAGAAGGACAGCTCGCGAAAACGCGCCGCCAGAGTATCGATATTGAACTCCACCGTTTCAAAAATTTCCGGGTCGGGCTTGAAGGTGGTCTGAGTTCCGCGTTTGTCGGTCACGCCGACTTCCTTGAGCGGAAAGGCGGGAGTACCGCGGTGATAAGTCTGCTGGTAGACCTTTCCACCCTGGCGGACTTCAACATGGAGGGCTTCAGATAGCGCATTCACAACTGCTGCGCCGACGCCGTGGAGGCCTCCCGAAACCTTGTAGGCTCCGCCT
>CAMAQA010000089.1 GCA_945860415.1 Bacteriovorax stolpii | reverse complement strand
AAGCCCGCCCAGGATCTTCGAGAGGGCATGCCCGACCATCCTCTTTGCCAGTGGAACCTCGAACTTCAGTCCGAGCAGCGGCGCACTCAGGGTGGCGCTGCGGAACGAAAGCTGGGGGTGCTCCTGGAGCAGGAGCAGCGAAATCAGTCCGCCCATGCTGTGCCCGAAAAGGTGGATCTCCAGCTTGCGCCCTTCGGCGCTCCACTCCGACCTCGTGCGCTCGACGAAGGCTCGGGCATCGAGCACGTACTGATCGAAACGATCGACATGCCCGCGCACGCCTTCTGACCTGCCGTGCCCCCGATGGTCCATGGTCGCGATGACGTCGACTGATTCAGAAAGGTAATGCGGAAAATGCTGGTAGCGTCCGCAGTGTTCGCCCTGTCCATGAAAGGCGAACAGGACCCTCAGCGGACGATCGCGGGTCTCAATGGCTGACTTGCGGCTGTGCACCATTGAAAACAGGTTCAGCTTGCCATCCGAGGACGGAGCCGTGGACCAGGAAGTCTTCCACGATTCCGGAACTCCAGGAAATCCGGAAACCAGCCCATGCGCCACGCCTTTGCTCTTCGATTCCGTCATTTTTTCGATTCGCCGGTGTGAATGTAGGCTTCGATGCAGCGAATGGAATGATCGGAGAGTTTCTCGAAGCGAAAGCTGAAGCCCTTGCCGTCCTCGAGAAGACGGACGATTTCACCCTCGGCAACGAATGACTGGATCTTTCTTCCGGCAGCCGTGACCGGTGCGCTGATATTCAGCTTGAGCCGGGTACCCACCGAGCCAGGAAGGTCACGAGTCAGCACCTGCATTCCACCGATGCTCACATCACGGCAGACGGCGGTGAAGACCTTTCCATCCGAAGCCATGAGGCTTCGAGCGACCACTGGCACTCGAGGTGCGCGCCTGCGCTCGATCTTCTTCACCGCACGGACATTCTTGGACTCCGCCACGCTGTCCTTGAACTGGTCGAGGCGCTTGACCTTCTCCCATCCCGCCATTCCGTCCTTCCAGATGTGGACATCGCCATGGATCTTGCCGATCCGCAGGAAGCGATGAATGTCGTCCTCGGTAAACGGACCAAACTGGGTATCGTTGTAAAACAGATACCAGTTCTGGACCTTGCGGGGAGGTGGAGGCGCGGCGGTGGATCGAGTCGCGTTCTTCTGCACCTCGACTTCGATGATCTTGTTCGGCTGGGCAGGAACTGCTGCCTTGAAATCAGGAATGTCACAGAGGCGCATCCACTTCTGCTGACCTTTGCGCCACCCATAATGCGCCCAGGTGAGCTCAGTCTTCTGGATCTTGGCGACCACTTCCGAGGCTGCCATGGGTCCGACCCACTTTTCATGGTTGATCGCGACGAACCAGACGGCCTGGTCTTCCTTACCCGAAAAAAACACGTTCCCTGTGTTTTCCATATTTTCTGAGTGTAAATGAGGACCCCAAAATTCGTACAAACTTTCGACAGCTGGATGGGCGTGCTGCAGATCCCCCTCTTGGACGAAGACGGAACAGTCGCCCCTAAAGACACAAGTATCTGAAACTAATAGTTTATTTTTACCGGATGGCACTCGCCCGTCTGGCATCGGCCTTGCCTTAGAACTGTTCTGAGAGAGAGCACCTTTATGAACAGGAACTCGATGCAATCACATCTCAACCCCCTTCTTCGGTCGCGCTTCGCGCGCGCCGGCGTGGCACTCGCCATGGCAGCCGTTCTGAGCGCCTGTGGCAAGGAGAGCTTTGAAACCATCAAGACGGTGAGCATTGCCGAAGCGCCCGGGTACTTTACCCTGGCCCCCAAGGTCGACATCCTCCTGGCCCAGGACAATACCGGCTCCATGAGCGAGATCTACAGTCAGATGGGAGCCGAAGTACCTCGATTCCTGAGCAACCTGTCGGCCACCGGCTGGGATTACCATTTTGCTTCGATTCCGCTGACAACGTCGTCCAGCACTCCGGGCCGACTCTTCTCGCAGATCGTTGCCTCGAAGCAGGACCGCAATTGGGGAGAAAGCGAGTGGATTGTTCCGTTTCCTGGAGCCTTGTTCACGGACTCCGATCCGGGCACGATCGCCGCATCGTTCTTTCGCCGCCCGTCCGATTACACCGACTATCGAAATTACCTTCGTCCGAGCAACACGCTTCGCGGATTGGAGCCGGGCCTCGAAACGCTTCACGGCCAGCTCGCCGGACAGATGGCGGGCACCGGATTTCATCGCGATGATGCGATGCTCGTCATCTTGGTCGTCGGCAACGGCGACGACACTTCGGGTCGTAAGATCTGCCGACGAAGCGACGGTTATGAAGCTCCTTGCGATGCACCGACGATGGCTTCAACGACTCCGGTGCGTTGCGGTTCGCCCAGCCTCTCGCTGGCCAACGACTGCCGTATCGGCACCTATGCGAGTGCGACACATGCGGCAGGAACTTCGGGGTACGTCCGCGAGTATTACAAGGGACAGCTCGAAATCCTTCGTACCAGCACCCAGCAGGTTCGGATGTATGCCGCCGTTTCGGAAGGCGGCAACTGCTACGGCTCCAACTCCACTGCCGGCACCCAGTATTCGGCGCTGGCCGGTGCCCTGGGCGGAACGACCCAGAACATCTGCACGACTTCGGCAAGCACCGTCCTCTCCAGGATCCAGAGCTCGCTTGAGGTCCAGCGCTTGAGCCTCTTCACGGTGTTCCTCACCATGGACAGTGAGCCGGATGAGTCGACCATCGAAGTGATCAAGTACGTCAACGGAGACCCGAGCCGTGCGGTGACCATTCCGAAGAGCGCCACCAATGGCTGGACCTATGCCGAAAGAATCGTGAACGAGCCCAGCATCGTGACCTCGAGTGGTGTGGCCATGAACCGCGCCACCGGCTGGGCCGTCGAGCTCCATGGAACGGCTCGACTGTCGGGTGCCGACACGGCTCGAGTGAACTTCAAGCCACGCAGTGGAAATTAAACTGAACTCTTCTTCGGGCCTGAAACCCGAAGCAGCCCTTTTCCAGTGAGACCGACGACGCAGATCTCTCGCTTGTTGGCGGGAAGCTGGGTCGCCTTCACCCGTTTCAGGCCCAGCTCCTCGAGGGTCTCCAGCCATTCCGGAACGTGGCGAGCGTGTTTCGGATCATTGATCTTGAACGTCAACACGCAGCCGAGAAGTGATTCTTGAAACCAGCCCACGAGCTGCTCGATATACGGCAGCGAAATGCGGACAGGGCCATTAATGTCCAGTGCGAGCCATTGGGCCGCCTTCGGAAGGTCCTCGCGCTTCAGGTCTGAGAACGCCTTCTTCACATGATGAAAGCGCTTGTCGCATCGAGGGTCGGTCCAGACGACCGGATCCATTGCTCCTGGATCAATTCCCCAGACCTCAAGCCCGCGAAGCAGCAGCGCGAATGACGAGCCACCCGGTGCAGACCCGAGCTCGATGGCGATATCCTTCTGCTGGAGCGGTAGGCGCCCCCAGCGGAGCGCCTGTTCCATCTTGATGAAAGCGCGCGACGGCATGCATTCGGGAATCTCGATCGGAAACTCACCGCCCGGAAAGGCATGGTGACGGCCCGACTGGCGGTGAAACCCCACGAAAAGCGGCGAGGTCTCGGCACCAGGCTCCATGACGATGACGTCGAGAACGGTTTCGTCGTTGCGAGCCTCGACGCCATCACTGAAAAGCGAAGGCTCGTGCGCGCGAAGGGTTGCCTCGATCCGGGTCGAATCTCTTCCCCGCTCAAAGCCGAGAGGCTCCTCACCAGGAACATGCAGCGGGCGCTCCCAGACATGCAGGCGGAGCGACACTCCAGCCGCTTCGCGGAGTGCTCGCGCATGCTCGACCACTTCTGAAACTGGATCGTCTGACTTGCAGTTGCCAATCGATAACCCAAAGCTGCGGGCGAAAACCGAGCCGACATCATAGTTCGGCGAGAATGGGCGCGAGTCCACATCCTTGAACGTGACGAACCCAGGGCGTGAAAACGCGAACCGAAGGCGTGGAGCTTCACGCGCCAGCTCATCTTTCAATAAAGCTTCGGCGCCAGGCTGGCAGCACACAAAAAAGAACGATGATTGGAGTTTCACTGGCGCGAGCCGCTCAGAACTTCATCTCGGGCACGTCGCCCGAAATGATCAGCGCGGCTTCGGTCGCCTTCTTGATCTCATCGATCGAAACTCCCGGAGCGCGTTCGCGCAGAACGAGTCCATCGGAGGTGACGTCAATCGCCGCAAGCTCAGTGACGATTTTCTTCACGCAGCCCACTCCGGTCAGCGGCAGAGTGCACTTTTTCAGGACCTTGCTCGAGCCGTCCTTCGCCACATGCTGCATGGCTACAATCACATTTCGCGCGCCGGCCACGAGGTCCATTGCGCCGCCCATTCCCTTGACCATCTTTCCAGGAACCATCCAGTTGGCGAGGCTTCCGCTCTCATCGACTTCCATCGCGCCCAGGACGGTCAGGTCGACCTTTCCTCCGCGAATCATGGCGAAGGAATCGGCGCTCGAGAAAAAGGCGGCACCGGCAATGGCGGTGACCGTTTCCTTGCCGGCGTTGATCAGGTCGGCATCGACTGCGGATTCGGAAGGGTACTCGCCCATTCCGAGCAGGCCGTTCTCGGACTGCAGAACGACGGTCATTCCCTGCGGAATGTAATTCGCCACCAGCGTCGGAATGCCGATACCGAGGTTGACGTAATACCCGTCCTTCAGTTCGCGTGCGATACGCTGGGCAATCTGTTCACGAGCGAGTGCCATATTCTATCTCCCTCAGCCCTGACGGACCGTGCGGCGTTCGATGCGCTTCTGGTAGTTCGTTCCCTGGAAAATACGGTGAACGTAAATTCCCGGCGTGTGGACCTGATCTGGATCGATCGAACCTACCGGAACAAGTTCCTCGACTTCCGCAATGCAGACGCGGCCGCACGTCGCGATCATCGGGTTGAAGTTGCGAGCCGTCTTGCGGAACACGAGATTCCCCATGGCATCGCCCTTCCAGGCCTTCACGATCGAGAAGTCGGCCGTGAGCGAGCGCTCGAGAACAAATTTGCGTCCGTCGAACTCGCGAACGTCCTTGCCTTCGGCAATGATCGTTCCGAAACCTGTCGGGGTGTAGAAGGCCGGAATTCCAGCGCCGCCAGCACGGATCTTTTCAGCAAGCGTTCCTTGAGGAGTGAGCTCGATCTCGAGCTCACCTGAAAGCACGAGCTGCTCAAACAGCTTGTTCTCACCCACATAGCTCGAAATCATCTTCTTGACCTGACGCTTCTCGAGCATTAGGCCGATGCCGAATCCATCGACGCCGGCATTGTTCGAGATGCAGGTCAGGCCCGTGATGCCGCGATCAACGAGGGCTGCGATCGTATTCTCCGGAATTCCGCAGAGACCGAATCCGCCCAGCGCGAGCACGGCGTTGCTCGGAATGTCCTTCACCGCCTCGGCGGCGCCGCTGACGACTTTATTAAACCCCATTAGGCGAGCTCCACGCACACGGCCGTGGCTTCGCCGCCACCGATGCAGATTCCGGCAATACCCTTCTTGGCACCACGGTCCTTCAGGGCCGAGATCAGGGTGACGATGATGCGAGCGCCGCTGGCACCGATCGGGTGGCCAAGCGAGATGGCTCCGCCCCAGACATTGAGCTTCTCGTTTGGAATTTCGAGCTCCTTGCGCGCGGCCATCGAGACCACGGCAAAGGCTTCGTTCACTTCAAAGAGGTCGATGTCGGAAGTCTCCCAGTGGGCTTTCTTCATCGCGCGGCGCATGGCTTCGGCAGGAGCCGTCGTGAACCACTCGGGTTCCTGGGCAAACGTTCCGGTCGAGACAATACGGGCCAGCGGCTTCACGCCGAGGGCCTTGGCCTTTTCTTCGCTCATCATGACGACGACTGCTGCGCCGTCGTTGATGCTCGAGGCGTTGGCGGCCGTGACGGTTCCTGCCTTGTCGAAGGCGGGCTTCAGGGTCGGAATCTTGTCGAACTGGGCCTTGCCCGGTCCTTCATCCTTGTCGACGACGACATCGCCCTTCTTGCCGCTGATCGTGACGGGAGCAATCTCGAACTGGAACTTGCCGGCCTTCTCGGCATCCACCGCGCGCTGGTAGCTCTGGATCGCAAATGCGTCCTGCTCCTCGCGCGAGAACTTCCACTCGCGGGCGCAGAGCTCGCCGCAATTGCCCATGTGCTGGTTCCTGTACGGATCCCAGAGGCCATCGTGGATCATCGTGTCGATCAGCTGCTGGTGGCCCATACGGGCACCACCGCGAGCCGAGGGCAGGATATAAGGAACATTGCTCATGCTCTCCATGCCGCCGGCGACGACGACATCGGAATCTCCCAGCGCGATGCTCTGAGCGCCGAGCATGATGGCCTTCATGCCACTGCCGCAGACCTTGTTGATCGTGAGTGCAGGTACGGACTTCGGCAGGCCAGCGGCAATCAATGCCTGGCGAGCCGGCGCCTGGCCAATACCGGCCGGCAGAACGTTGCCGAGGATGACTTCAGAAACCTGCTCGGCGCCAATGCCGGCGCGCGAAAGTGCTGCCTGGATCGCGGTAGCGGCGAGCTGCGGAGCGGTCACGCTCGAGAGCGCGCCCTGAAAACTACCGATCGGCGTACGAGCAATGGAAGCAATGACGACTGAAGGCATCGAGAGATCTCCTTGTTTCGGTGTGTCGTTTCCGAAGCGTTTTAGATCGCCTCGGCCCAAAAAAACAAGGAACTTCGAGGTTATCGTGGCACGCAGCGGCGCCAGATCCGCCAAAGCTTCGGAGGCGAAATCAGCTGCGCGCAGCCGTCTCGATCCTGCCGCTTCTTGGACGAATGAATCAGAAGGTCAAAACTGCCCTGCTCCTCTCGAGCGCGTGTCCGCCCCCGTGCCTGGCGGTGGATGCGAAACGTTGCCCGATATCCTCCCACTGAGTCCGTGGCAGCAACCGAGACAATCTCCACGCGCTCTCCTTCGTCGAGAACCTCAAACGAGCTGCCGGAAAGATCCTGAATGGGGTCGTGAAACACTTCAACGAATCGAAATTGGGATGGCTCGAGGCAAGCAGATCGAGACGGGTGCCGAAGACCGGAAAGATCCAGCTCGAGCAACTCTCGGGCAAGACGCTCTGGATTCGCACCCGAACAGTCTCGGGCAATCTGCAGCGGCGAAGCCCACGAAGACTGCCAGAAGGTCAGTGCAAGCATCCCGGCCAGGATCATTTTCAGGCGTTCAGAGACGGCATTTTCCGACACATTCGCCTCCGTTCATCTTTCCGGGAATTCCTACGCAGCCTTTTTTCTCTGCTCCGACATGTCGCTGAATCGAGAAGTCACCGTTCGAAACCCCGGTCGTCAGCACCGGGCCTGTCACACCCGATTTTGCCTTGTCGCAGTATTGCCGCGCCACATGAAGCAGAGAGTTCATCCAGGCGGCCTGCGTCCAGGGACGAGCATGATAGGCAGCCTCGACTCGAGAGACTCCGAGGCTCGCAACGCTTCCGCTGTGAATGTAAGTGAAGTCAAAATGCTCGACTCCAAGCTCATCGCAATTCTCGACTCGTTTGATCCCGAACGGATCGGGTCCCACTGAATCCACCATGACCACGTGATTGCCTGCGAGATTGATGATGTCACCTGCCTGCAGGCCATCCCCAGACTTCGGATGGAGCGGAGCATGCTTGAGGCAGGATGCTTCTTCTTTTCTTGGAATATCGGCGATCACTCGAGTGCCGAGCTCCTTCGGATTCGACGGTGTGGTGAGGTTCAGTCCGGCAGCCCGGAACGCGGCATCCACGAAACCGGAGCAGTCCATGCCGGTCACCGGAATGCTGTTCGGAGAGACTCCCAGGCGGCCTGCCCGATCGGCACCCTCCTGCACCTGAACGAGGTCGGCCAGCGGCGAAAACTCGCGTGGACTGCCGACGGGCTTGGCGCCATAGCTGTAGATCGGCGGACGCTCCAAAGCATTCTCGCATCCCGGCCCGGGATACAGACCCAGAGATTTCTTCTCTTCAAGAAATCTCAACATGGGATTGGCCTGGATGTAATCCTGTCGAACTTCATCGGTCAGCAGCCTGGTCGAATAGTCTCCGACCGGAGTGCGCACTTGAGGATCACGTAGCACCACGTCAGGAACCTCCTCGTTGGCCCGAATCACCCGGCCCACGACTTCGCAGTCTTGGTACAAGGTGGCGAAGACCCTGCGTGCGCCCCGGACCGCAGGGCTTTCACTTTTCGGAACAGCTGGCGGCCGATTCGGAAGCCGATAGGGGCTCAGATTATCGAGAGGATCAGAGCACTGGTTCATGGCATCCGCAAAGATCCACTTGAGGTTTCTTTGCGCCTCCGAGAACTGCCATAACCATTTCTGGGAAACGGAGCTCATGGGGTCGAGCCAGAACACTCTCGACGCCAGGGGAGCGCTCTTCAGGCGAACCTTGGCAAAGGGTGATCCGGGATCACTCCAGAGGACTTCCAGCTCGGTTCCGACAGCGAGTTCTCTGGGGCGCAAGTTGTTATCCCCAGTCGCCTCGTACGCTCGAACGGTATCAAAGAGGGTAAAGCTGCCCTGCGCGGTTGCGAGACTCGGAAGCAGAAGGGCGCAGCAAGCCAATACTAGCGCCACGGACCGCCAACATCTCGCTACGTTCCCACCCGTTTTTCGAGAAATGGATCTGAAGAACTGCATCCCCATCCTCATAGTGCGGGATTCTTCGCTGCCCTGTCCATCTGTGTCTGGACCGACACAGGTCCGGCCGCATTGACTCAAAATAAATCGCACCGAGCTGGGTGTCGGGAATTATGAGGCGTGTCCTCGTTGACTCATCATGAGCACACCGTAAGTTTGAGTTGTTCAATCAAGAAACCAAGGAGCAACTCACGATGAGCCACGAGGCACGTTTC
>CAMAQA010000088.1 GCA_945860415.1 Bacteriovorax stolpii | reverse complement strand
TCGACGTGCTGGAAGAGAAGGTCCGATTGTGGCGGCGCCAGAATTTCCAGGTCCTGGCATGCGCACCCACCCAGGGACAGGCCGAACGGCTCTCTCATCTGCTTCAAGAACGGGGCCTCGAAATTCCGTGTGCGGCGTCTCCACTCGGCTCGGGATTCCGATGGCCCGCCGAGCGACTCATTGTCCTGACGGAACAGGAGATCCTGGGTGAGTCAGGGCGCAGACGAGCGCGTGGAGGGAAAAAGTCGGCGTCCTCGCGGTCTGATGATGACTGGGCCGGGCTCCAGGCACTGTCAGACCTTTCACCAGGCGATACGATCGTCCACATCGATCACGGCATCGGTCGCTACCAGGGAATGATCCGGCTCGAGCTGTCAGGCGCGCCGTCAGACTTCCTGCTCCTGGAGTACGCGAACAAGGATAGGCTGTACCTTCCTGTCCATCGGCTGAACCTCATCCAAAAGCATGGAGCAGCCGACGGATCCGCCAGCCTTGACAAGCTCGGGTCGCAACAGTTCCAGAAAACCAAGGAAAAGGTCAAAGACTCGGTCAGAAAGCTTGCCATAGATCTGGTCCGCCTTTACGCCGAAAGAAAGGTCCTGACAGGGTTTCGCTTCTCAGGGCGCGACCGGGCGCTCGAGGAATTCGAGGCGCGCTTTCCGTATGAAGAGACACCCGATCAGGCCAAGGCGATCGATGCCACCCTCGAGGACATGCGCGAGGGCCGAATCATGGACCGCCTGGTCTGCGGCGATGTCGGTTACGGCAAAACCGAAGTGGCCATTCGCGCGGCATACCGCGCAGTCCTTGATGGCAAGCAGGTTGCCGTCCTCGTGCCCACGACACTGCTCGCTCACCAGCATGAACAAAGCTTCAAGTCGCGAATGAGCGGCATGCCGGTCAGCATCGAATCGGTCTCGCGGTTCAAGCCGACATCCAAGCAGAAGGCGATCCTGAAATCCGCGGCCGAAGGAAAGGTCGACATCCTCGTCGGAACACATCGTCTCCTCTCCAGGGACGTGTCTTTCAAGGATCTCGGCCTCCTCGTGATCGACGAGGAGCATCGTTTCGGAGTCGAGCACAAGGAGCGACTCAAGACTCTGAAACTTAATGTTCCCGTGCTGACGCTCACGGCAACTCCGATTCCGAGAACCCTCCACATGTCCCTCTCCGGGCTTCGTGACATCAGCCTGATCCGCACGCCGCCGGTGAATCGCCTCCCGATCCGTACTTTCATCTCCAAGCGCGAAGATGCATTGATCACGAAGGCAGTTGAGTTCGAGCTGAGCCGGGGCGGGCAGGTGTTTTTCCTCCACAATCGCGTGCAGTCGATTCACCAGACGGCACGACACCTCCAGGACCTTGTTCCGCGAGCCAGGATCACCGTGGCCCATGGACAGATGGAGGAAGGCGAGCTCGAAAAGGCCGTCACGGAGTTCTACGAAAAGCGGACGAACGTCCTGGTCTGCACGAGCATCATCGAGTCAGGAATCGATCTTCCGTCGGCAAACACGATCATTATCGACCGTGCCGATTCATTTGGCCTGGCACAGCTCTACCAGATTCGAGGCAGGGTCGGTCGTGGCGACCAGCGCGGCTATGCTTACCTCCTCGTGCCTCCCGAAAGCGTGATCTCCAGTGATGCCAAGAAGCGGCTCGATGTGATCCAGCGTTTCGTGGAGCTGGGCAGTGGGTTTCAGGTGGCGTCCCATGACCTTGAGATCCGCGGCGGAGGCGAACTGCTCGGCCCCCAGCAATCCGGCAACATCCAGGCGGTGGGGTTTGATCTTTACCTCGAGCTCCTCGAGGAGGCGGTTCAGGAGGTTCGCGCGGAAGGCTCGCGGGAGAAATCCGCGCAGGCCAAGGATCCCGAAATCAAAGCTCCGTTTCCCGCCTTTCTTTCAGAAGATTATGTTCCCGATGTCCATCAAAGGCTGTCGCTTTACCGAAAGCTTTCGAGTTGCTCGGATGACCATCAGGTCGATGCGCTGGAGGAGGAGCTTCGTGACAGATTCGGCCGTCTGCCTGCCGAGGCGATGAGCCTTCTCTGGCTCATGCGCACCAAGGTCCATCTCCGGCGTCTGGGAATTGACGCCATCACCGTTGGAAAAGAGAAGCTGGTGCTTGTGCCCGGTCAAGGCAGCTCGCTGGATCCTGTTCGGGCAATCGCACTTGTTTCCGCCCATCCAACGCGGTACCAGCTCACGCCCGACTCTCGCTTCGTGGCGAGTCGGGCGATTGGCTCCATGAAGGACCTCTACTTTTCGATCCAGGAATTGCTTCGAGACCTCACGCCATCAGCGCGTGGTCGGTGACCAATTCATTCAAGACGTTGCCAAGGCTTTCGGGTGACTGTACCCTTTTCTCATGAGCTCGAAAATTCGATCATTCGTGTCCACCTGCATGATTTCCTCTGCCGTCGTGACTGCCGTTGGTGCGGCGTATGCGGCTAATCCGGAGGCCAAGGATGCCGTGCTTGCCCAGATCAACGGAACCGTCATCACCGTGGGCGATTTCAATGCCCGGTATCAGGAAAATCTCCGATTCTTTCAGTTCAAGGCCCCCGAGAAGAAGGACGTTCTGGAAGACATCATCAAGCGCGAGCTCGCAATCCAGGAGGCCCGCAAGCTCGGACTCGAGAAGGATCCGGTCGTAGTGGAACGGATCAATACCGTCTTGTTCCAGGCGATTCTCGACAAGCAGTTGGGCAAGGACCTCGAAAAGATCGCCGTCGCCAACGACGAGGCAAAATCCTACTACCAGAAGAATCCTGAGGTTCGGACCTCTCATATCTTCGTGGCCCTCCGCCCGGATGCCACGGCGGAACAAGAAGCGGCCGCTCGCAAGCGCATGGCTGCAATCCAGGAAACATTGAAACAGGGAGCAAGCTTTGCGGAAGTGGCGCAAACCAAAAGTGATGGCCCTGCTGCGCCCATGGGCGGCGATATCGACTACAAGGGGCGCGACAGCCTTGATCCAGCATACTATTCGGCCGCTCTGGCGCTCGGCAAGCCGGGCAAGGTGAGTGGCATCGTCCGTACTCCCTTCGGCCTGCACCTGATCAAGCTCACGGCAATCCGGGACTGGGAAGACGCGGACCACGGCCTCGTGAAGCGGCAGATCTTTGACGAAAAACGCTCCGCCCTTTTCGCCAAGTACATGGACAAGCTTCGGCAGGGCGCCAAAGTCCAGATCAACGCATCGCTCCTGAAAGACTGACGTTTTCACGCTTGGTGATCCCAAGCGGCATGTGAGAGAAACGGGGCATGCGTTCAGAGATGTCCGTCCTCACTCTCGCCTTGGGCATGATCGGTCTTACCGCTCTTCCGGCCCTCGGAGCACCCACGTCCCGGGTGATCGATCGCCTTGAGGCGTCGGTAAACTCGGCAGCGATTCTTCTGTCGGATGTGGAGCGGTTCCGGGCCTCAGCGCCGCTTCGCGCAAAGCTCGATCCTCTCTTTGCATCATCTCCGATCTCCGAGCGTATCGACCGCGCAACGGACGCCGAAATCGTGAACCTGTTGATCCAGGACCGCCTGATCCTTCTGGCGTTTCCAGTCAGCGACTCCGAGGTGGACCAGGAGATCAACTCGATTCAATCCAGTCAGCGCATCTCACGCGAACGGCTGCGCGAAGAAATCCGCCGCTCCGGCTTCAGGTTTGACGACTACTTCGAATTGATCCGACTCAGCACGGCCAAAAGAAATCTCATCGATCGCGACATTCGATCCAAGGTCAGCATCTCGGACGATGACGTGAAGACCGCCTTCTCCCAGCGGCAACCAGGGGCCGGCGGCGTTCCTTCGAGCTACCGGGTGAAGCTCATTTCCTTCTCTAGATCCAACTACAAGTCGGCCAAGGCCATGCAGGACACTGCGGAGCGCGCGATGGTGTCCCTGAAATCCGGAGACACGTTCGATGAGGTGGCTCGCCGCTTTGGCGACGACACCGAGGAAGGTGGGCTGGATCTTGGCTCGTTGACCGAGGAGCAGATGTCCCCGGCAATCCGCACGCAGGTGAAGAAGCTCAAGGTCGGTGGACTGAGTCCGGTTTTTGGAGACGCGTCGTCTCGCCTGTTCATCCTCAAGATCGTGGAGGTCTCATCAACGGAAGACTCCCGATTTGCCTCCGTGCGAGAGGAGATTCGAAACCAGCTGGCGGCCGCCGAGTACCAGCGACAGATCCAGCTCTGGCTGGAGCGCCAGGAACAGCAGGCATTCATCCATCGGGCCCCGGCAAGCTAAACCATGCTCATTGTGATTACTCCCGGGGACCCTGAGGGCGTCGGTCCCGAGATCGTTTACAAGACGCTCCTTGCGCGTCCCACCGGCATCCCGCGGCATGCTCGACTCCTTTGCATTGGAGCAAAAGAGCCGTTTCAAAGGCTGGGGGCCAGGCTCGTAGAAGTGCCTGGAGTGGGAGCATCGGCACCCCTTCCTCGGACGCGTTCCGATGAGATCCTCTTTCTTTCGGCTCCGAGTGCTATTGGTGGCCGAGGTCAAAAATCAAAGCAGCGCTTTTCTCTCCCCGGATTCCAAAGCGGCTGGTCGGTTGAAACGGCTGCGCGACTGGTCCTGGGCGGCGTGGCCGACGCGATGGTCACGGGACCGATCAGCAAGGAGAGGCTCCAGGCAGGGGGATATCCCTATCCGGGGCACACTGAAATGCTTGCATCACTGTGCCGGAAAAAGCAGGTCACCATGATGCTGGCCAATGACCAGCTGAGGATCTCGCTCGTCACGACACACCTGGCGCTTCGGGACGTCTCAAGGGCGGTGACGGCCCGCGAAATCACTCGGGCTGTCAGGCACACCGTCGACTCGCTCCGAGAATGGTTGGGAATCCGCCGCCCGCGGGTGGCTATCTGCGCTTTGAACCCTCATGCGGGCGAGTCCGGGCTCTTTGGAAACGAGGAGATCCGCGTCATCGCTCCGACAATTCGCAAACTTCAGAAGCACTACGGCGACCAGGCCATCCTGCAGGGTCCTTTTCCGGCGGATACGCTTTTTGCCAAGCATGTCGGAGCTCGCCCGATTGATCGCGCTGACGCGGTCGTCTGCATGTACCACGATCAGGGGCTGATTCCGGTGAAGCTCCTCGACTTTCCTCGAACGGTCAACGTAAGCTTGGGCCTGCCGATTGTACGAACCTCGGTCGACCATGGCGTGGCTTTTGACATTGCGGGCAGTGGCAAGGCCGATCCTTCGAGCTTCCAATCGGCACTCAGGCTTGCCTGCGAAATAGCGAGCGTCCGCAAGGAGACCAGAAAATGAAACTTGCTCCCCTCTCGATCAATCGTTCCATCTTCCGAGAATACGATATTCGAGGCATCGCCGGACGCGACATCTCTCCTGAGTTCGCACGCCGACTGGGATTTGCCTACTGTTCCTTCATTGCATCGAAGATGAACAAGCCATTGGGCGAGATGCGGGTGTCCGTCGGACGCGATTGCCGCCTGTCCAGTGATGATTATGCTGACGCTCTGATCTCGTCATTGACCGCCTGCGGGGTCCGCGTGCTCGATCTCGGCGTGTGCCCGACTCCCTTGACCTACTTCAGCGTATTTCATCTCGCTCTGGATGGCGGAATCATGATCACCGGCTCTCACAACCCGGGAGACTACAACGGCTTCAAGATCTGCGTGGGCAAGGACACTCTCCACGGCCACGACATCCAGGAACTCCGAGGACTGATCGAGACGAATGAACGACCCGAGGAAGCTGCAGGCTCAATAGAGAAGTTTGCGGTGATTCCCGCCTACACCGACCACCTCGTGCAGAACGCCCGCAGGGTTCGCCCCCTCAAGGTGGTGCTGGATGCAGGAAACGGCACTGCCAGCACGGTGGCTCCACACCTGTTCGAGCGCCTCGGGGCAACTGTAATTCCCCTGTTTTGCGAGCTTGACGGCCGCTTTCCGAACCATCACCCTGACCCGACCGTTCCTGCGAACCTGAAGGATCTTGTTGCAGCGGTGAAGTCTCATCGCGCAGATTTCGGCGTTGCTTTCGATGGCGACTCCGATCGCATCGGGCTGGTGGATGAGACCGGCAGGATCATCTATGGCGATGAGCTGATGGTCCTTCTCTCTCGCGATGTGCTTCGCGAACGTCCCGGGGCCACCATCATCTCCGAAGTGAAGTCGAGCCATCGCCTGTATTCGGATATTGCTGCCCATGGGGGCAAGCCTCTGATGTGGAAAACCGGCCACTCGCTGATCAAATCCAAGATGAAGGAAACCGGCGCGGCCCTTGCCGGTGAAATGTCCGGACACATCTTCTTTGCCGATCGCTACTTCGGCTTCGATGATGCGATTTATGCGGCACTTCGAGTGTATGAAATCGCAGGCGCTCATCCTGGAGGCGTTTCGGAGCTCCTGGCAGATCTGCCCCCCAGCGTCTCGACCCCTGAGATCCGCGTGGATTGCGTCGAAGAAAAGAAGTTCGCTCTCGTCGATGCAGCCAAACGGCTGCTGTCCCCCGGTCGCAAGGTCACCGACATCGACGGCGTTCGTATCGACTTCGGTGACAGCTGGGGCCTGATCCGCGCGTCCAACACCCAGCCCGTGCTCGTGCTTCGGTTCGAAGCTCCATCCGAGGGCCGACTCGAAGAGATTCGCGCACTATTTCTTGAACAGCTCCAGAATGCTGCGTCTGAAGTGGGGCATCCCCGCATCGACCTGGCCTCTGCAGCCCATTGAGGGTGGAAGGGCGGATGTCTTCCTCGCGTCCTGCAGAGAGTTCGCCCGAACGGCAACGAGAGGAGTTGCCGGATGATGCCATCATCGTTCGGGGTGCCCGCGTCCACAACCTGAAGAACATCTCCCTACGGATTCCACGCAACACGCTTGCCGTGCTTACCGGCCCGTCTGGGTCCGGAAAGTCATCGCTGGCGTTTGATACCATCTACGCAGAGGGACAGCGCAGGTATGTCGAAAGCCTCTCAGCCTACGCACGTCAGTTTCTCGCTCAGGTGGGAAAGCCCGATGTTGATTTCATTGGCGGACTCAGTCCGACCATTTCGATCGAGCAGCGCACGACCAGTTACAACCCTCGCTCCACCGTGGGAACGGTAACTGAAATATATGATTACCTCCGCCTGCTCTTCGCGCGGATCGCCAAACCTTTCTGCCATGGCTGCGGCCAACCGATTCGTTCGCAGTCTCCCCAGCAGATCACCGACCACCTCCTCTCGTATCCTGATGGAACAAAGGTAGCGGTTCTGGCGCCAATCGTTCGTGGACGAAAAGGCGAGTACCAGAAGGAGCTCCTCCAGCTTCGGCAGCGGGGCTTCGTGCGCGTGCGAATCGATGGCGAGATTCTCGACCTCTCGCAGGATATTGCCCTGGATAAGAACAAGAAGCACACGATCGAGGTCTACATTGACCGCCTCATCGTCAAGGGTGACCGTGCCTCTCTTGCAACCCGCACGAGCGAGTCCGTCGAGCTGGCGCTTCGCATGGGTGAGGGGCTCCTCATCCTCGAGGTCCAGGATGCTGAGAATGCACAGGAAATTCTCATGTCCGAGAAATTCGCCTGCACCGACTGCGGCATCAGCTATCCCTCTCCAGAACCGCGCACTTTTTCCTTCAATAGTCCGATGGGTGCTTGTCCGAGCTGCGATGGCCTGGGAACTGACCCCAGTTGGGAGGAAGAGGAGGGCGCTGGCTCGGAATCAGACGATGTCCCCTCGGTTCCTTCGGCGCTCAGTGGCCCACCCCCGTGCCCGGATTGCCTGGGTGCTCGGCTCCGGAAGGAAAGCCTTCACTTCAAGATCGACAGCAGGAATATCGCCGAACTCTGCCAGCTGCCGATTTCGGGCCTTGGGGTATTCTTCAAGGATCTCCAAATCACGGATCGCGATCAACTGATCGCAGGTCGGGTGATCAAGGAGGTCCAGGAACGCGCGCGATTTCTATCGTCCGTCGGCGTGGATTATCTTTCGCTTTCGCGGCCTGCACAGACTCTCTCCGGTGGAGAGGCCCAACGGATCCGGCTCGCCACGCAGATCGGAAGCTCGCTGGTGGGCGTGATTTATGTGCTGGACGAGCCGAGCATCGGATTGCACCAGCGCGATAACGAACGACTGATCAGCACGCTGGAGCGCCTGCGAGACCTCGGCAACACGGTGCTCGTCGTGGAACACGACATGGACACCATGAAGCGCGCAGACTTCCTTGCAGACCTCGGCCCCGGTGCGGGCAAGGAGGGTGGCGTTGTTGTCTCTGCTGGCACTCCGAAGCAGGTCTCGGCGGACCCGAAAAGCATTACGGGCAAATACCTCTCTGGAAAGCTGGCGATCGAGATTCCCAAGGTTCGGCGGCCGTGGACCAAAGACCGGGCGATCCAGGTTCGAGGCGCTCGGCAAAACAACCTTCAGTCCGTTGATGTGGACTTACCGCTTGGTGTCCTGACGTGCATCACTGGTGTTTCCGGCAGTGGCAAGAGCACGCTCGTCATCGACACACTCTACCCGGCGCTCCTTCGGCAGCTCTATAAAGTCGACGTGGGCGATCTTCAGGTGAAGAAGATCGCAGGACTCGAGCATATCGACAAGGTGATCGACATCGATCAAAGCCCCATCGGAAAGACTCCTCGCTCAAATCCGGCCACTTATACCGGCGTTTTCAGCATGATCCGTGAGCTATTCGCCCAGCTTCCTGAGAGCCAGGTTCGAGGGTACTCGCCGGGGCGCTACTCGTTCAACGTCAAGGGTGGCCGCTGTGAAGTGTGCGAGGGAGACGGCGTCACTCGGATCGAAATGCATTTCCTACCGGACGTTTTCGTGACCTGCTCGACATGCCAGGGCCAGCGATACAACCGTGAGACCCTCGAGATCCGCTACAAGGGCAGGAATATCTCCGAGATCCTTGCGATGCCGATCTCGGAGGCAGCAGCCTTCTTCGATGCAGTGCCCTCGATCAAGACCAAGATGCAGGTTCTGAGCGAAGTGGGGCTGGGTTACCTTCAGCTGGGGCAGAGCGCGACGACGCTCTCCGGCGGAGAAGCCCAGCGAATCAAGCTGGCTAAAGAGCTCTCTCGTCGAAGCACAGGCAGGACGCTCTACATCCTGGATGAGCCGAGCACGGGGCTCCATTTCGATGATGTCAAGAAGCTGATCCACATCCTCCAGTCGCTCGTGGACCAGGGAAATACGGTTCTGGTGATCGAGCACAATCTCGACATCATCAAGGTCGCGGATCACCTCATCGATCTCGGTC
>CAMAQA010000087.1 GCA_945860415.1 Bacteriovorax stolpii | reverse complement strand
CGGCGAGGGCGATCCTGGGCACGGCGATCATCGCGAGCCTCCCCACATCCAGCTGAACCCAAAAGTGATGGCGTTCGAAAAATTGTTTCGCATGCCGACGTTCTGTCCCAGTTTGGCGGTGATCTCGCGTTCGATGATATCCTCTCGGTAGGCCACGAGCCGGTAATCCACGCGGAACGTGAGCGAGTTCGTGAGAAAGATGTTCTGTCCGATCGACAGGACCGGGCCGGGATAGGTTCCGTTTTCAGTCCTCGTGACGGCAAGTCCGGCGCCGGCGTGCATGTCGTAGTAGAGGATCTTCCTGCCGACGAGGCTCAGCTTTCCATAAAGCAGGCTCGCTCGGGCCTCCAGTCCTGCCGTGGCAAAGGGACGATTGGTGTTGGCCTTCTTGCCGCCCTCTTCCAGTGTCGAGAGTGCCGCCGAACCCGAGGTGAAGTCCTTCCAGCTGAAGGCATGCAGCGAGAAGGTTTCGTCGAAGTGGTAGCCGATGGATCCGCCGAGTGTCCGGATGTTCAGGAACGGATCGCTGGTGACAAAGCCTCCGAGGAGCGTTCCCTCGATTCGGCCTTCCTTGGTGTAGAGGCGGTTCTGGACGACGCCCATCTCCTTTTCGTTGCCCTGCGCCCAGTAGCGCTGCTTGATCTTCTCGAGTTCGGCTGCCTCCGGTGATGCATCCTCCGTCGGCGTGGCCTGTTCCTCGGCAAAGGCCAGCGTGGCCATCAGAGTGGAGGCGGCGGCGATCAGAATTCCGGCAATCGTGGTCTTTTTCATGATTATTTTCCCAGGGATTTGAAGATGAACGGATAAGTCACCGCGACTTCGATGCCACCCTTCGGATTCGGAAACTTCCAGTGGGCGAGTCGGCCCAGGACGCAGTCGTCGAGTCGCTGGTCCGGAACGGTCGAGCTCCGAACACCGGTACTGCGCACGGATCCGGCGTTTCCGATCGTGAAGTGGACGACGAGCTTTCCTTCAATGTCGGGTGATCGGACCATTGCCGTTTCGTAGCAGTAGCGGATCTCCTTCATGTGCTTGTGGATGATCTGTCCGACCTCATCCTTGGTCAGGCCCTCTTCGACCGTTGCGGCCAGCGAATCGAGGTCGACCCAGTTCCTGCCGGGGGCTCCCGAACCGGCCGTGGCTGAACCGAGCGATCCTGCATAGCCGTTCTTGCCGATTGCCGAGAGTCCGAGTGCGTTGCCCTGGGCCATGTTGCCGAAGCTTGCCGTGTAACGGTCGGTCCAGCGCCCCGAGAGGGTGCTCGTGGGGGTCCGAGCGAGCCATCGTGATCCCGAACCCTGCACGAGGGCGCGAAGTCGCGATGAAACGGCCGAGCCACCTGACGACTTCGGTTTCGAGGCAGATTGCGCAAGCTTCGAGAGGTCGACGACCTGGACCGGGGCGCGTGCGACGATCTCGCGGCGTGAGGTCTGGATGAGTGGAATGGCGAGGAGCACTGCGGACAGCGCGCCGACGGATTGGAAGACCGAGCGTCGGAACGTGGAGTGCTGCTCGCGGGCACCGAACGCCTCTTCGGATTCCACCGACTGGAATCTTTCGGCGCGCTCACGGTGGATCGCGATTTTCGAGCGAGTGCCCAGCGGAAATTCGGCGAGGACGGCCGCCTCGCCCACGGCGAGGTCGGTGCGCCCCGAGTTCGAAGTGTCGGTCAGGCGCAGGAGGTTTCCGTCTTCGCGGAGCTCGAGCACCCAGCGGAGAGGCTGGCCCACGGCGAGGGGGCGCGCCGGATTCCAGAGCTCGCTCAGCACTCCGTTGGGAGTGTGGATGCGGACGACAAGCATCTCGGTCGCGGCCTGGGTCATGATCAGCTCCCATCGTGCTCGAAGGCACGCTCGCGGAGGGTTTCTTCAATTTCGGACTGGAAGCTCAGGCGTCGGTGATACAGGTGCGACTTTCGTTTGCGGCGCTCCTTTTCGGAGAGCGCCTGAAGCGAGTCGTAGGGCTTGCGGTTCACGCCCTCGACGAGCGCATCCTCGAAGTCGATGACCTTTTCGCGCGAGCCTGCGAGGGCGGGCGGGGTGAGAGAGCTGGTCAGAATCAGGACGGCGAGGGTGATTCGTGAAAACATGGGCACTCCTTAATTGTTAATTAAACATAACAATAAGAGTAAAAGCAAACAAAAAGGGTCGGGTATTAAGATTCTGGCCGAATCGGCCAAAAAGAATTACTCATTCTATTTGGCATTCCAATTGGAAATTATGTTGCCATTTGGCATCAATTGCTCTAAGATCTGAAGATCATGAAGGTTTTCAGGCGCAAACTCGATCTGGCCGCTCGTTTGGAGAAGAGGAGTGCGTTTCTCTTTGGGCCACGGGGCACCGGAAAGTCGACCTGGATCCGAGAATCGCTGCCCGGGGCACGCATCTATGACCTGCTCGATGAGCGTATCTACCTGAAACTTCTGCAGCGCCCCTCCATCTTGGAAGAGGAATGGCGGGTGGGTCCGCAGGCGCCGATCGTCATCGACGAGATTCAAAAACTTCCCAAGATCCTCGACGAAGTCCATCGGCTGATCTCACTCCATGACGCCCGCTTTCTGCTGACCGGAAGCAGTGCCAGAAAGCTGAAGCACTCCGGAGTCAACCTGCTGGGCGGCAGGGCTCGCGAGCTCCACTTCTATCCGCTGACCTCGGCAGAGATTCCGGATTTTGACCTGACCCATTATCTGAATCGTGGCGGACTTCCGCTCGTCTATCTTTCGGATGAGCCGCTCGAAGATCTTCGTTCGTACGTCAGTCTGTACCTGCGGGAGGAAATCGCGGCAGAGGCTCTCACCCGGAGAGTCTACGAGTTCGCGCGATTCCTGGATGTCATGGCGATTCACTCGGGCGACGAGCTCCACTATCAGAATCTCTCCAGCGACAGCGGAGTGAAGGCAAAGACGCTCCAGAATTACGTCGACATTCTTGAGGATACGCTCGTCGGGTTTCGCGTGCCGCCCTACGAAAAGACAAAAAAGAGAAAAGCCATCACCCGCTCAAAATTCTACCTGTTTGACATCGGCGTGACCCGCCTGCTCGCGCGGCGAGGAGAGGTGCTGCCTGGAAGCGAACTCTTCGGAAAGGCGTTCGAGCAGTTCATCATCCTCGAGCTTCGTGCCGCAACCGACCTGCTGGGCATCGACCTTCCGATCCAGTACTGGAGGACCAAGTCGGGATTCGAAGTGGATGTCGTTCTGGGCGACCATGCGGCGCTGGAGATCAAGGCCGTCACCACGGTGCAGGATCATCACCTGAAAGGAATCCGCGCCCTTCGAGAAGAAAATCTGCTTCGACATGCCTGGGTCGTGTCGCTCGACAGTCATCGACGGCGTACCGCTGATGGAATTGAGATTCTGCCCTGGCGTGATTTCCTCGGTGCCCTCTGGACGAGAGAGCTTTTCAAAATGGAGTCTTGATGGCCACCTGGATCCTGATCGCCGTTACCGCGGCCGGTTACTTCGTCGATATCTACGACCTGCTGCTCTTTTCGATCGTGCGCGTGAGGAGCCTCCGCGAGCTCGGAATTGCCGATTCCTAGCTGCTCTCGACCGGAGTGCTGCTGATCAACCTGCAGATGGCCGGGCTTCTCGTGGGGGGAATCTTCTGGGGAATCCTCGGCGACAGGCGCGGGCGGCTCACGGTGCTTTTCGGCTCGATCGTGATGTACTCGCTCGCCAACCTTCTGAACGCGGGCATCATGCGGCTTCCTTCGGATTGGATGCTGCCGGCCTACGGGGTGCTCCGGTTCGTTGCGGGAGTGGGCCTGGCCGGTGAGCTCGGTGCGGCCGTCACGCTCGTTTCCGAGGCGTGCTCGCGTGAACGGCGAGGACTCGCGACGGCGTTTGTCGCCTCGATGGGAATCGCCGGCGCCGTTTTCGCAGGATGGATTGCAGACCGCTATCACTGGACCGAGGCCTATTTTATCGGCGGGGTGATGGGATTCCTACTGCTCTTCATGCGCGTGAAGATGGCCGAATCGCACCTGTTTCGCTCGCTGGAGTCGCAGGAGACGGTCGAGCGCGGACGGTTTCTCTCTCTGCTGGCGAATCCGCGCCTGCGCTGGCGTTACCTGGGAGCGATCGCGCAGGGCATGCCGATCTGGTTCGTGGTCGGCGTGCTGCTGACCTTTTCTCCCGAGATCGGTCGCGAGCTTCGCCTCACAGGAGAGGTGCAGGCAGGTCGCGTGATCATGTACTGCTATGGCGGGGCAGTCGCGGGCGATTTTCTCGCCGGAGTCTGGAGCCAGGTGCTCCGGCGGCGACGTGCCGCGATTGCCACGTTCCTGCTCCTGACGGGCGTGGGCATGTCGATCTTCGTGCGCTTTCATGACCGCAGCTTCGAGGAGTTCTGCTGGCTTGCCGGCTACATGGGCTTTGCCTCGGGCTACTGGGCCGTGTTGCTCAGTTCGACGGCGGAGCAGTTTGGAACGAATCTCCGGAGCACGGTGACTTCCACGGTTCCGAATTTCATTCGCGGTATGGTGATTCCGATGTCGTGGACGTTCCTCGCCCTGGGGCGCACGACCACTCTACTGACGGCAGCCGCCGTCGTGTCGGCAGCAACACTCGTCCTGGCTGGCTACTGCGTTTACAAAAGTCGCGAGACCTTCGGCGCGGATCTGGATTTTGTGGAGAGCTAAAGAGCGCTGGAGTCTGAAACGAACCCCATGCGATCGAAATTCGATCGCCTCTTCAAATAAAGCGCCCGAAATCATTGTGAAATGTCAGCATGCCACTTGCTTTAGCCCGTGCCGCCAGATCGGGCAGCGTTGAGGGAACGACCTCCTTTCCTGCAAGAAGGGAGGTGATCCTATGAGGAACACCAGCAAGAACTGTTGTTCTGATCGGAGGGCCGCACAAGAACTTGAGCTCAAGAAATGGCGATTCGTCGTTTTCGCCAGGGCTCTGACTGCTCTCGCGGCCCTAGTTGCCCACTGTTGACGACGACCAAAGCCGAGGAGGAGCCGGGTACAGCATTGAACCGGAGCCTCTCAGGACGAGGGCTGTCCGGTCTGGTCCTTCTCCGCACATCGTTTGCAACCGCGTCGGGGATGGCAGAGCCCAGGAAAAAATCGATTCACATCGATCAGCAGAAACCAGAGGACTTGGAGGATGCCGAGCATTCGGCCGTCACGCCCTCGCGTTTTTCACGAAGGCCGCCCACTGCGGAAGACGAGTACTTTGAACGGCAGCAGCTTCGCAAACGAAGTGAGCCGGTGAGTCCTCGCCCGCTGGCCTCAAGAACGCAGGAGCCCGGGGCCCCTTCGACGCGCCTGGGCCGCTGGATCGAAAAGATCGCGGCCCGAATGACGAGGAAGAGCTGGCGTCCGTAACCGGGCGCTAGTTGTAGCCTGACGTTATTTGGCCGCAGTCACCGTCGTCGGCGCAGCATTCTTCCACTGATCCGCCGCCTCATGCCTGGCGCCCGAATTCCAGAGAATCCAGCCCAGCCAGAGAGCCTGCTCGGTTGCCGGCAGCGAGGAGGCCTGCTCGAAGAACCGGCGCTTGCTCGCACGATCGAGCTTCATCGTCGAAGCGAGCTGCGGATTGCTCGAAATGAATTCCTCGCCCCGTTTCAGGGCTTCAGCAAGTTCGGTGGCCTTCTGGTCGACCAGGGCGCGCATTTCCTCGGCCCGCTTCTGGATGGCGGGACGCGCTCCCGAGGCGACTTCGCCCAGCGGTGCAAGATCTTCGCTGAAGTCCTGCATGGCCTGGGCGTGTTCGCGCAGTGCCGAAACCTGGATCTCGAAAACCGGAATCGCGAGCGCCGCCTGCACGGCGTTTTCAAACTCGCGGATCACGTCCATGCGGTGGACCAGGTGGGCCTCGGTCTTTTGGGTTGCGCTCAGAGGCGACTGCGTCCGGATCTGCTCGCGGCTCCTACGAAGCACAAGCGGAGCCTGGGCGATGACCTGCGGAAGCACTTCCCACTGGAGGAGCGGCAGAAGCTCGTTCCAGCCCTGCGAGACCAGGCGGATCAGGAGATTGCGATCGCGGTAACCGAGCTTTTTCTGCCTCGACAGCATCGGAAGCGCCGAGAGGAGGCGCTCGGTGCCTGTCAGCTTCGAGAGTCGGCGCAGCTCGGCCACGTCATCGCGGCTCGTGGGGGCGCTCCGCGAGTGCAACCACTGTGGAAACTGGACACAAACGACCTGGGTGCGGTCGCAGCCACTGGAGGAAATTTCCGAAGCCGCCTTCCAGTTCTCGCTCGCGTAGGCCAGCAGGAGCATGGCGGGTGCACGAGAAGCGGAATTCGAGGCTGACCGAAGCGAGGCCAGGGCTTCAGCGGATTTGCCTGCAGCATCGAGCTCTCTTGCGCGGTCGATCAGGGCCGCGTCGTGCACGCCTTGTGGTGCATCCGGACGTGCCAGTAGGCGGTCTCGGGCCTGGATCCTGGTGGTCGCATCCGAAGCGCCGGTCAGGACCAGGACATCCCGCTGAAGAGTCGCCTCATCGATGGCCTTTGCGGCAGCGACATTCTTCATGAGCTCGCGTGATTTCGTGAGAGCTCCCATCCGCGCATCGATGGCCGTCACATCCTTCGACAGGAGTTCGGAGTCGAGCAGTAGCGCCACGGCCGAAGCGGCATCCGGAGTGGATGACAAGCGAAGGGCGAGCGACTCCAGCGCAGCGAGTGCTTCGCTCCGACGTCCGAGGGTATAGACGATCTTCGCTCGCTCGAAGGCGAGGCTCGATTCGGAGGTCTTCGATTGCGCCAGGTGCAGGTCGATCCAGCGCAGGAGTTCCGAGAGCTTCGCCTGCTCACGCGGCGAATCGGCGGCGAGGAGCTGGATCTTCCGAGGCAGGATCTTCTGCTGCTCAAGCAGTTCGATCATCGATCGAATCGAGCTCAGGCTCGACTGGATGACGGCCTCGTTCTTCCAGTCTCCGGTGGCGACGATCTCGCGGTAGAGCGGAATGGCCTGTTCGCGTCGCTCCAGTCCACGATAGGCCTCGGCAAGGTTCAGGCGGGCCTGGAAGTAGCGGGGATCGCTCTGGGGAGTGATCTCGAGAAAAAGTTGATAGGCGAGCCCGAGCTTCTCAATCCACGGCTGAATCTGCTCCGGTGTGGCATGGAGATTTTTGCCGAGCACTTCGTGAATTTCTCCGGCTGCCTTCGAGAACAGCTTGCGATGCCCCTCAAGCAGCGGAGCTGCATTCGGTCCGCGAGCTGGATCGGCGAGTGGCGCGAACAGGGTGGCATGATCACGGCGGATGGCGGCATGCTCGCGCAACAGATGATCGATCTCGATTCGGGCTTCCAGCGACTCGATCTCTCTCCAGGAGAGCGCCGACCAGTCGGCGAGCAGCTGCTTCTGGTCGTGCGCACGAAGCACCTTGGCGAAACGAAGAGCCATGGCCCCAAGCCGCGCTCCAGGCTGCAGGCTCTGGAATACGGCAAGAGTCTCGTCGGCTCGTGGTGGCGTGGTGGATTTTTCGACTCGCTCCGCCTCGAACGTCGCTACGTCGAGAAGAGTGTTCTCGAGGAGCGCCTCGTCGCTCGACGATGCGGTTTGACGCTCGATCCTGGATCGAAGTGCCGCGACATTCCGGCGGCAGTATTCGACGGCAGCCTTCGTATCGCCACGGTTGAATGAAGCCCACGCCATTTGATGGAGGGCGAACGGATGAAACGGCGACTCGGGCTTTGCAGAAAGCGTTTCCAGAACCTGAAGCGCTCCGAGATGGTCGCCCCGGTCCGAGCAGTATCCTGCGAGGGACATTCGTGCGGAGTCTGTCTCCGCAGCTTCGGCATGCTGGCTGATCAGCGTGCGATAATCCTTCTCGGCGAGGGCATGCTGATGGAGGTCGGCATGAGCCTTGGCGCGCCAGGAGAGCACCTGGGCAACCTGTTCTGAGCGTGGAAATCGGCGGAGAACCTCATCGAAGGTGGAAACCGCTTCGCGAAGCGACATCTGGTACGAGGACTCGTCGCGCGAGTGGAGTCCGATGCGAAATTCGAGCTGCGCGCGCTGCTGCCGGAGTTCGCCGAGCTTGGTGAGGAGTTTTTCTTCTCGATCGGTTCCACGGTGACGCGAGAGCAGTCCTTCAATCCGGAGTATTGCCCGTTTCTGAGATTCGAGGGCGGCGCGGTCGACGATGCGATCGATGCGCTCGCGTTCCTGGCTCGAGAGCTTTCGGAGCTGCATTTCGTCCATTCCCGCGATCGGCGTGGCCTCCTCGGCCAGGACGGCGGTGCTGGCAGTCAGTGTGGAGGCGGCCAGGAGAGTTGCGATCAGGATCCTGTTCATGGCTGCACCACGGCCAGCTTGAGGTCGGCAAAGCCCTGCTGTGCTGCGGTCTTCATGACGATTTCGAGGGTCTCGAACGGCACCCTTGCGTCGGCGATGAGCAGCAGCTTGCCCTTCGAGTCGTCGCCCAGTCCGGTGCGCTTTTCTCCGAGGGCTTTTCCGAGCGGCTCGAGGCGCGTGGCCCCTTCGAGCTCGAAGTTCCTGAGCGGCAGCACGGGCTTTCCGTCGAGCTGCACCAGGGTTTCGGAAACCTCCAGCGAGATGCGCTCTTCTGCTGCGTCTGTTCGGTTGGCAAGCGGAAGCTCGAGGCCGCGACTCGGCTGCACTTCGAGCGCCCCGACGGAGTAGGATTTCAGCAGGAACACCAGCAGGATGGTGAAGATGTCGGCCATCGAGGTGATCTGCAGGCTCATCTCGGTCGACGGTGGCTTGCGCTTTTTCTTCAGGAATCGTTTCATTTCGAGCCTCCGCTCATTCCTCCACCGAGCCCGAGTGCCACGGCCGGAAAAACCTGGCGGGCCTCATCCATTCCACGAATGACCTCGCGGTACTCGACGCGCGAGGCGGCCGTCAGGACGATTCCGTCGAGCCCCGGATAACGAGCCTTCATCGACTCGAGCTCCTGCTTCAGCGAGGCGCGCGAAATCTTGCGCTTCTCCGAGCGTGAACCGCTGAGCTCGAGGTCGACCTTCTCGGAATCACGCAGATTCACGGAAAGAGTGAGTGCCTGGGCCTGCGCCTCCGATCCGGTCGACGCGTTTTGCGTCTGTGGCGCGGCGACGGCCGTATCGAGCGCTCCGTAGGAGACGAACGAGGACGAAAGCAGCAGGAATGCGATGATCACGGTCAGGCAATCGATGATGCTGGCAAGGTTCAGCTCGAAATCCTGGCCGCCATCATTGGAGTTGGGCGAGATCATGCGGACTCCTGGATTTCGGCCTGCACCCGGTAGTAGCGCTGCTTGAGCAGGTCGAGGATTCGGACGGCAGCCTGATCGACTTCCGCCATCACGCGATTGCTCTGGCTCATCAGGAAGCTGAAGGCCACCATGCACGGAATCGCCACCGCAAGTCCCATCATCGTGGCGTTCATGGCCGTCGAGATGCCTGCGGCGAGGAGCGCCGATTTCTGCTGCGGATCGGCCTGGCCGACGGCCTCGAACGAACTGATCAGGCCGGCGATCGTGCCGAACAGTCCGAGCAGGGTGGCTACGTTGGCGATGGTGGACAGAAAAGCCGTGCGTCGCTGGATGGCCTGCTGGGCCTCGTGGATGCTGATCTCGAGTGCGTTTTCGATCAGGGCCTCGGGCTGCTGCGCACGCAGGAGCGCCTGCTTCACCACCACGGCGACGGGCTTCTGCCCCTGTTTTTCACAGTGAACCA
>CAMAQA010000086.1 GCA_945860415.1 Bacteriovorax stolpii | reverse complement strand
CTCGTCTCGAGATCGTCAAACTGAACGGAGGTCAGGGGTCTTGGCGCAAGAGTCTTCAGCCAGTGATCGTGCTCGATCCGCGCCTGTTCGGCTAGAAAGCGAAACTTCCGGACCACTGTTTTTCGAGTCACCCGGAGAAGAATCGCCGCGCGTCGCTGCGAGACTCCGGAGTTAAGCAGGAGCTGGATCGGATGATTGAGCTTTCGTTTCTTCTGTCGGTAACAGGGAAGGAGCGTTCCCGAAGAGAAGGATCTTCCACAGGAGCGGCAGCGGTAGCGCGGGATCCACTGGCCGTCTGAGCGACGGAAATAGCGTCCTTTTCGGACGATGCCTGTGGTCTTCGGACTGGAACTTCTGGCAGAGCACTCAGGATCTGGGCATTGGCGTTTCATGGGGACGCCAACACTTCAAATTTCAAACCGAAAGCGATTGCTCAGGCAGATCCACTGGCCCACGGAAGGGGGCCAGTTTTAGCGGGCTCTGGGTCGAGCTTAGTGCGGCCACGGAATCATAGCGAGCTCCTGGAAGTTCATAGTGGACGGGCGTTAGGGCTTGGGCCCGAATGCATTCAAAGACATCCTGTACGTCGGCATGGGAACCGATCTCGAGGGACGATCTCCAAGCGAGCGCCTGTCGCTTCGAGTGCAGGTCGCTGTTGGCAATGATCGGCAATCCGGACCGTTCTACCTCCTCGAAACGGCGATCCCAGGTGGCGCACTCCCAGGCATCGATCTGATCTGCAAGGCGTTCGCGATGGTCCCAGAGGTAATAGGTCTGGGCCTCCATACGCCCCGTCGAGAGCGGATGGGCAGCGATCGTGAAGAGTTCTCGTTGTTTAGCTTCATTCAGGAGCTGCTCCATGCCGAGGTTCGGATTTAGCCCGCGAAGCTCCGAAGACTCCTTCGACAGGACCACGATGTGGGCAGAGCGATGGTTCGACAGCGTGTTCCAGGTGAATTCGATGCCGGTCACTAGAGTCATTCCGTAGCGTTGCTTTGCCCGGCGCGCTTCACTTTCCAGTGTGTCCAGGTAGAGCTGCAGAGAGTCGCGAGTCAGCGTGCGCCCCAGAGCGCGCGCGAACCAGCCTAGTGGGCTGACGGAATCGCACCAGTGATCCGTGATACCCAGGGTGCGCACTCCTGCGGAGCCATACCAGTCCACCAGCTCGCGGACACTGAGCTTTCCATCGCTGAAAGTGCTGTGGACATGGAGGTCGGCGAGACTCATGTCCTCGTCAGACCACGCCATGTTCAGGGTGCAATCAGGGAAATTTTAAGATTTGGATGGGAAATGCGGTGGTCGCAGTTCAATTCGAATCTGACAGAACCCTGACACGGCCCTTTTATGATCCCGACAGAGCTGCGGTGGGATGGCCACAGGAGAACAGGCCATGGAAGCAGCCCATCCAGTGATCAGAACAGTCAGGGAAACCTTCGGACAGGCGCGGTCCATGGTGCAGTGGATTTTGAGTCCGCAGAGCGAGCTGGAGAGTGAACTCCAGGGAATCTCCGGGCGGTATTACGAATGTCGAATCACCCGCGACAAGGCGGATCTGAGGAAGATTTTCCAGCTGCGCTATGAGGTGTTTCGGAAGGAATACTCGTCGCCCAAGTCGCTCTTCGGCCTCGATATCGATCACTACGATCGATTTGCCGATCATCTCGTGGTCTTTCACAAGGAAAGCGGCAAGCCGGTCGGAACCTATCGCCTGATTCCTGACGAGTCTCCAGTCGGATTCTATTCCGAGCGTGAGTTCGAAATGTCGGGCTTTCTCGCCCTGCCGGGGCGAAAGCTTGAACTCGGTCGGGCCTGTGTTCATCCCGACCATCGAAACGGCGCCGTGCTTCGCATGCTGTGGCGTGGGCTCCTCGATTTTGCTCAGGAGCGCGAGGTGGACCTGCTGTTTGGCTGCTCGAGCGTGCATGTTCCTGAAGACGAGTTCGGTGCCGCGATGCTGCATCGAGAGCTCCGATCGCGAGGGGCGTGGAGCCCGATTCCTGGAGTCCGTCCCACCCGCGACTTTTTGATGCCCGAACGGATGCAGGCGCACTGGGCGCTCTCCGAAGCCTGGCTGAACGAAGATCCGGTCCGGCACAGCGAGGAGAGGTCGCTCCTTCCTCCGCTGGTGGCTTCCTACATTCGCTCGGGAGCTCGAGTGATCTCGGCTCCCGCCTATGACGAGGACTTTCACTGCCTCGATCTGCTGACCGTATTTTCGGTACCTGCTCGCGAGGTGCGGGCATGAGGGGGATGATTCGCACGGTTTTGTTCTTCATCCTGCTGGGGCTGGCCCTCCTGGTTTCAGCGCTGGTCGGGCTCGTCCTGCAGAGGTGGAGTGGACTGAGACGGTTTCGTGCCGCCCTCGTGCACGTGACTGCGCCCCTGCTTCTCGAGATCCTGAATGTTCGGACGACCACGCGTTTTCTCGCTTCGCCGCCCTTCAGCTCCTCGGGAATGCGTCCCGGAATGACGGTTTCGAACCACATTTCCTACCTGGATGTCCTGGTGATTGCCGCCCAGATGCCCACGGTATTCGTGACTTCGACGGAAGTGCGCGATGAGCCGTTTGTTGGCACCATCTGCAGGCTAGCGGGCTGTATCTTTGTCGATCGACGCTCGGCGCGAAGGCTGAGGTCGGAGATCGCTGAGATTTCCAGCCTGATGAAGGACGGCCTGCACGTCGTCGTCTTTCCGGAAGCCACATCGACGCGCGGAGATGTCGTGCGTCCGTTCCGGCGCGCCCTCTTTGAAGCAGCGAGAAACTCGGGCATGCCGCTGTGGGTTGGACGGATTCGATATCCGGAAGGCACGCGGATGCGGGTCTCCTACGCCGAAAATGATTCGTTTCTCCCCCACCTGCGGCGCCTGATCCTCACTCACCAGCTCCGAGCGGAGTGGAGCTGGCTGGGGGGGATTGGCGCCGCTGAACTTTCCTCGAAGAATGCGTCGGACATTGCCGCATGGGCCCAGGCTCTTGTCGAAACGGATGTCTTCCGGGTCGATTCGCGCCTGATCAGGGAGATCAAAGCCCAAGACCATGGTGCGTCCGAACAGGTCCTTTTCGGCTGTCTGAAGTTTTGACAGTCGAGCGACCAATATGGGGATAGTTAATCCGTAGATACAGTAACTTGCGACTGAATTGAGATGGCCCCAAGCTTGCGTAAGGAGAGTCGTTGGAGGAGTCTGCCTTGCCGCTTTGGAACGGACCTATCTGGAATAGCCGCCGGCCCTTGGCCCGCCTTGCGGTCGGGGCAGGAATGCTCTGCCTGCTGTCCTGGTCCGGCCTGCTGGCCATGGTGTCGCGTGAGCCCGTCCGTCAGACGGTGGCGCATCCATCGAGCCGACCTTCCCACTTCCACCAGGTTTCGAATGCACCCGCCAAAAAGCGCCGCAGCACGCGCCCGGATGTCCGCCCGGACTGGAGCCGCCAGAAGGGAATCTCCTCGCTCGTGAAGGCGCCGAACGTTTCAGTGCTTTCCGATCCGGACTACGAAGTACCGGATGCGCCCGATGAGCTGGCCGAGTGGCTCCAGCTCAATGAAGGCAATCACGCAAGGCTGGGCAACCAGATGCGAGAGCAGTGGAGCCAGCGCATGCAGAGTTTCGAGATGCGCGAGCGGCATCATCTGGCAGGACAGAACGAAGAACTCGAACTTGCCGACAGCAACTCGCGCATGGGCCGCACCTTTCTTCGAAGCCTGTTGGCCACTCGATTGCGTGACGGGCTGAAGCAGGCAGAAAAGAAGTCCAGCCCGGTGCGAGCCGTGACCAAGGCCAGCGAAAAGCTGGATTTCATCGCGAACACTGGAGTCAACGTCGAGGTTGCTCCCGAAGTGAAGTTCGGTTCAAAGGCCGATCTCATCCGCCAGAATGGGCGGGTGTGGATAAATTCGCCGTGGCTCAATGGCGCAGTGGACTTCGAGGTGGGTGGCGATGCTGAAAATGCCGTCGCCGGAATGCCGGTGCGAAATGAACGCTACCGGATGTCTTTTGATCGGTCGCTGCCCTGGAATGTCCAGTCGGGCATCGTCTTCGGCGGAAGCTCGCAGACGATGACGACTTCCTTGAGTCGCCCCCTGGCGCCGAACCTGAGCTGCACGCTCGAAAATCGCCATAGCCTGCTGGAGTCGTTCGCCGAACAGACGGCGCGATTCAATTATCACCTGCGGTTCTAGTTGCTGACCCGGCGCGGGCCGGGATGCTGGCCCGGCGCGGGCCGGACGCTTACTTCCTGACCAGTTCGACGATCGTGGCGCCGGTTCCGCCGCCGCCCGTACCGCCGTCGCGGAAGTCCGAGACGAAGGGCAGCTCGTGCAGGAGCTTGCGGATGCCCTCTCGAAGGGCGCCCGTGCCGAGGCCATGCACGATATTCACCTGCGCATAGCGCGAGCTGCTGAACACGGCTTCGAGATACCTCTCGGTGCGCGAGAGGGCCTCGTCGAGGCGCATGCCGCGCACATCGAGCGTGGAGTCGAGCCCCGGTTCGGCTTCGGTATTCCAGGAAATCTTGACGGCCTTCCGGGGCGGCGCGCCGCCCTCGATCGCCTCGACTTCGGATTCCTTCATCGTCATCTGGATCGTGCCCATGGCCACCTTGATCTGACCTCCCGGGCGGACTTCGAGCACGGTGCCCTGGCTCTTCCACTTCGGAATCCTCACGCGAGACCCCGGCTGGAGCGCTCCCGCCGGAACGGGCTCGGGCCTGGCTTTTTGCTTCTTGGCTTCAGAAGGGATGCCGGCTTTCTGGAGTTCGGATTCCAGCGCCACTTCGACGAGCTCTTCGTGGGCTTCGGCATCACGCACGAGCTCATGGCGCGAGCTCTCGATGATCTTGCGCGAAGGAGCCTGCTGGATTTCGTCGAGCTTCCTGCGGATCTCTTCCTGTGCCTGTTCGAGCAGCTGCCGGATGCGCTTGCGCGCGCTCATCTTGAGCTCGGCCTCGAGCTCGCGGATCTGCTCGCCGAGCCGTGCCGTCTTTTTCTCGGCTTCTTCGCGGAGCTCCTGCGCCTGCTGGGTCGCCAGCCGTGCTTCCACGACCTGGGTTTCAAGCTCCTTCACCCAGGACTCCCATTCGCGGTGCTGGGTCGAGAGGAATCCGCGCGCACGCTCGATGATCTTCGGAGGAATGCCCAGGCGCTCGGCGGTTTCGAGCGCGCGCGATCGGCCAGGAACGCCGAGCTCGAGGCGGTAGGTGGGCATTCGTGACGCCTCATCAAATGCCATGCCTGCCGTCAGGATGCGCTGGTCCTGGCGGCCCAGGCTCTTGAGCACCGGATCATGCGTGGTCGTCACGATCCAGCAGCCCCGATCCAGCAGACTCTCGAGGAGCGCGCGGCTCAGCGCCGCGCCTTCCTCGGGGTCGGTGGCCGAGTTGAGCTCGTCGAGCAGCACCAGGCTCTGGGCGTCGGCCTTGTCGAGGATCTCGCGAAACTGCACGAGGTGTCCGCTGAAGCTCGAGAGCTGCGATTCAATCGACTGCGTGTCGCCGAGATCCATGAAGACTTTTCGAAAGAACGGCACCTTTCCGGGCCTGTCGGTCGGAAAGAAAAAACCGGTGCGCGCGAAGATTGCGGCCATGCCCAGGGTCTTGAGGAGCACGGTCTTGCCGCCGGTATTGGGGCCGGTGATCAGGAGTGCGCGCTGGTTTTTCTCGAGATGAAGCGAGTTGCGCTGGATTTTCTCTTCTTCAAGCGACCACCACAGGAGCGGATGTGCGGTGGAGGGAAGGTCGACTTCCTCGCTCGCGCAGTCGAGTTCGAGGCCGTGATAGTGGGTGGCGATCGCGGCTCGGGCGTGGACGGCGTCCCAATGCACCAGCAGTTCGACTGCCGCGCGCCAGGACGAGGCTTGCGGCGAGAACGTGCGCGCCGTTTCCGTCAGGATGCGATGCACTTCCTGCATCCAGTCGTTTTGCTTCTGCCGAAGTCGGTTGTTCACCTCGGTGACTTCACGCGGTTCGATGAACACGGTCTGCCGGCTGGCCGAGGCCTCGTAGACGAGACCCGGAACTTCATTCTGCGACGAGATCTTCACCGGCAGGACGTAGCGTCCGTCTCGAACATCGGTGTATTCGCCCTGGAGCACCCCCTTCTGCAGGTACTCGCGCGAGAGTGATTCGAGGCGGCTGGAGATCTCGCGCTTGAGCGAGCGAAGCTCCGAGGAAAGCTGCTGCAGCCGCGGAGAGGCGCTCTCGGAAAGCTCGCCCTCGGGAGTCATCAGGCGATCGAGCTGGAATACGCTGTTCGAGGTCTCGGGCAACGAGGCCATCAGGGCGCGCACCTGCGGAAGCGGAAGCTCGGGAAGCGTCATGGTCCGAAAGGCTTCAGAGCCCTTCAGCCACCGGCGAAGCAGGTGCCATTCCGAGACATCGAGGACGGCTCCTCGAGCCAGTCGCTCGAGCGAGACCGCCGGATCATCGAGCTGGTCGAGCGCCGACCAGAGGTCGGATTTCGGCAGGAGCGTGAAGGCTTCGCGGGTTTGTTCCTGCCTCAGGTTCGCGGACAGTGGAGTCGTGGCCCATTCGGATTCCGCCCCGAGGGCGATGATTTTTTGACGTCCGGGGGCGCTTGAGGCTTGCGCAGAGGCCTTTTCGAGAAAGGCGATCCACTCCTGCGAGGGAAGCGATCCATGGGGCTGGGCTTGGATATCCACGGACGAAACTTAATTTCATGTCGCTTGCTTGGCAAGGCAAGGCGCAGTGAATTAGATTTCTTCGAGTGAACCTGATCAGCACCTTTGATGAACTCAACCAACGACACTTCGACGGGTTCCTGGAACGCCCCGTGCTGCGCTGGAATGCGCGGCTCCGCACCAGTTCCGGACGATTCTTTCCTGGAAGTCGGGCGCGTGGATTGCCCGCGACGATCGAGGTCGCATCCTACCTTCTCGAGGAAAATGAGGCCGATATCCACGTGCGCGAGACGATTGCGCACGAGATGATCCATTACTGGCTCTGGGTGCGTCGACGCCCTTATGGCCACACCGAAGAGTTCTACGACAAGATGCAGCTCATGGGCGCGCGCCGTTACAACCCCGTGCCGCGCAAGCGCCCGTACAAGTACCTGTACCAATGTTCGCACTGCGAGACGATCTTCAAGGCCCGTCGTCGCCTCGGTCCGCTGGCCTGCGCCAAGTGCTGCCGCAGCTTTTCGGGCGGACGCTATGATGAGCGATTCAAGCTTTTCCTGGCCTATGACCTGGTCAAGCAGCCCGAGGCCAGGCGCCTGATCGAAGAGGAGCCGCAATGAGGAATTTCATGATTCTTCTTGCAGCATCGGTCGTCGCTTCCACCGTCCAGGCAAGAGAGCTCGTCACGCTGGAGCGTCCCGACGGAACGATGCAGTGCGAGCCGAAGCGCGATGAAAAGGCGCTGCTGGCGGGCGCGAAGAAGGAGCTTCGTCGTGCCGGAGTGCGGATCGTCGAGATTCGCCGCGAGAAGGATGGCCGGATGCGCGCGCAGATGTGCGGATCGCCCACGGGGTTTGTCATTCGAATCCGAATTGCAGCATCGGATCGCGACAAGGCCGGCGCGCTGGGGTTCACGCCACCCGCAAATTGAGCGCCCTCGCGACTAGTTTCCTTGGAGTCCGTACTTCTGGATCTTCGCCTGGATGGCGGATGCAGGCATTCCACTCAGCTCGGCGGCTTTCGCGAGGTCGCCCCTGCAGGCTCGGATCAGCTCCTCGAGATAGGTCTTCTCGAAAGCCTCGCGCGTGGCATGGAATTCGGTGCGGTCGTAACCGAACTGCGGAAAATCGGAGGGCTGGAGTTCTCCGCCCTGGCAGGTGGTCAGCGCGATCTTGAGCACATTGCGGAGTTCGCGCAGGTTTCCGGGCCATTCATAGCCCTGGAGCTTCGTCCAGGCATCGGCGGAAACTCCGGGCGTGGGCTTTCCGATTTCACGCGAGAGCTCGGTCACGAGGGCCGTCGTGATGGCCTGGAATTCACTGGTGCGCTTGCCCAGTGCGGGCATCTCGATGCGATGCTTCGAGAGCACCGCCAAAAGTTCGGCGTTGAAGAATCCCGCCTGCGAGCGTTTCTCGAGGTTCTGGTCCGTCGTCGCGATGATGCGGGCTCCTTGTCCGGTGCGCAGATGCTCGAGCAGGTGCTTTTGATCCGCCAGCGGCCACTCACCGACTTCCTGAAGAATGAGGCTTCCGCCTTCCGCTTCGACGATCTGGCGCGAGAGCGAGGTGCGATGGTGCGCGATGACCATGGCCTTCGAGGCGCGCGGACCATGAAGGTGGATCCAGCGCGCAATCTGGCCCTTGCCCGTACCCGGGGCTCCTGAAATCAATACCGGGCGCTGCGCGTTCGAAGCTGCGGCCTCGAGCAATCCCTTCTGGTCAGGAGGAAGAAAGTGAACCCATTCCATGGATAATGAGGTTGTAACGCGCGGCGTAGATTCAAGTCAAGCAGGCGAAAATTCTTCGTTTCCTGACGACAATTGCGACGGCGAAGTGCAAAATTGTGGACATGCGCGCACTGACTGTCCGGTCTCTGGTGTTCCGAAGCTTTTCGATCATTGCTGCCGGTATCCTGCTGGCCTCGCAGTCCTTCGCCTCGGTGAAGGTGGCGCTCGTCCTCGACAAGGGCGGCCGTGATGACAAGTCCTTCAATGCGGCCGCATTTCGAGGGGCCACCGATGCGCAGAAAAAGCTCGGCATCACCCTCAAGACGGTGGAAGCCACCGACGACAACGCCTTCGAAACCATGCTTCGGTCGCTCGCGCAGAAGGACTTCCAGCTGATCCTTGCCATCGGCGTCTCGCAGGCCGATGCGCTCAAGAAGGTGGCTCCTCAGTTTCCGGGCAAGCAGTTTGCCATCGTCGACGCCGAGGTGGCTGGTCCGAACGTCCGCTCGCTGCTGTTCCAGGAACATGAAGGATCGTTCGTCGTCGGAGCAATTGCCGCCATGGCAAGCAAGTCGGGCAAGCTCGGCTTCATCGGAGGAATGGATATTCCGCTGATTCGCCGCTTCGAAATGGGCTACGCCGCCGGCGCAAAGCACGTCAATCCGAAGATCCAGGTGCTGAACAACTACATCGGCGTGACCGGCGAAGCCTGGAACAATCCTCCCAAGGCCAAGGAGCTGGCGCTTTCGCAGTACCAGCGTGGTGCGGACGTCATCTTCTCCGCCGCCGGCGCCTCGACGATGGGAGTCTTCGATGCTGCCGAGGACACGAAGAAGTACGCCATCGGCGTCGACTCCAACCAGAACTGGATCAAGCCGGGGCTCGTTCTGACCAGCATGCTGAAGAAGGTCGACACGGCGGTATACGCCGCGATCGAGCAGGCCGTGACCGGAAAATTCCAGGCGGGCATCATTCGCCATGGACTGCCGGACTCGGGCGTCGACTATGCCGTCGACCAGTACAACGAAAAAGTTCTCACGGCCGACATGCGCAAGAAAGCCGACCTGATCAAGACTCAGATCATCGCCGGAAAGATCAAGGTTCCGGATTACTACCAGTCTCGCAAGTGAGCGCGGGCTGATGAATACCGTCGCCGTCGAACTCAGGGGCATTTCCAAAGCCTTCGTCACCGGAACCTCGCGAGTGGTGGCCAACGAGGACGTGAATCTCGCGGCGAAGCAGGGATCGATCCACGCGATCGTGGGCGAGAATGGCGCCGGCAAGTCCACGGCGATGAAGATCCTCTTCGGAATGCAGTCGCCGGATTCGGGCGAGGTCCTCGTGGGGGGCCGATCCGTGCGCTGGGCGAATCCGACCGAGGCGATGGCCGGCGGCATCGGCATGGTGCACCAGCACTTCA
>CAMAQA010000085.1 GCA_945860415.1 Bacteriovorax stolpii | reverse complement strand
TAATGGGATAAAACGCCAGGAATGTCAGCTCGATGATCCGGGCGACGCGCACTGCCAGGCGATCTGCATTCTTCTGGAAGATCGTTTTCGGAAGGATTTCTCCGAAGAGCACCACCAGGGGAGAGGTGATGGCGATGGCGAGCAGCTCGGAACTTCCGCCAGTGCGGCGGATCACCCACAGCGCCACCAGAATGGAGATGGTCACTACGGACAAGCTGGTCATCAGAAGGGTCGTCGAGAAGATGCGCTCCGGAGACTGCACGAGCCGGAGAGCGCGAGCCGCGGCCTGGTCTCCTTCATTGGCCTGCTGCTTGAGCTTGAGCCGGTCAGCCGAAAGGAGGGCAATCTCCGATCCGGAGTAGAACGCTTCAATGGCCAGCAGCAGCGGAATCCACGCCAGCATCATTTCTCGCCCTCATGGGTCATCTCTTCGATGAGATCATCCAGGATCTGGTCGAGAGTGACGATTCCGATGGGCTCCTCGTTCGTCCCCTCGACGATGGCAATATGGGTCTGGCTCTGGCGGAATCGCTTGAAGAGGCGGTTGATCGGCATCTTGTGCGAGACCACCAGCGGCTTGTGCATGAGCTGTCCGAGCGGCGCGTTTCCGAGCGCTGGATTCAGGCGCGCTCGAAGCAGGTCCTTGAGGTACACGATTCCAAGCACTTCTCGTCGATTTCTGGAAATTACCGGAATTCGGGGTGCCTTGATTCGGCGTACCTGTTCGATGGCTTCGGCCACGGTGAGGGACTCGCCCAGCGTCTGCACTTTCGAGAGCGGAGTCATGAGTTCGCGAACCGGCGTATCCTCCATCGCGAACACGTTTCGAATGAGATCCAGCTCGGAGCGCTGGATGGTGCCCTCGCGGTGGCCCTCTTCCACCATCGTGAGGAATTCCTGTTCCTTGAGCGGCTCGTTGCGTGCGGCGGTGTCCGGCTGCCTTCGTCCAGCAAGCCCGATGATCCTGAGCAGGACGACGCGAATGGGCTTCATCACGCTGTACAGTGCGTGCAGCGGAGTTGCCACCAATGGGGCGATCAGCGTGTTCGCTCTCGCCGCAATGGTCTTGGGCGTCACCTCGCAGAACATGAGAATGACCGGCGTGGTCAGCAGGACGCCGACGAGCGTTTTTACGAGCCAGGGCGTCGACTCGCCAGGAAGCATCCGGTCGACGAAAACGGTGAGAAGGGTGGAGAGTGAAATATTGACGATCTCGTTGGCAACAAGGATCGTGATCAGGACGCCGCCGGCATCCGACTGGAGCCTCTTGATCCGCTTCTGCGCCGGCTTGAATCGATCGCGCAGGCTTCGCAGCTGGAAGCGGGAGAGACTGAAGATCGCAACTTCGCTTGCAGAAAGGAATGCGGAGCACCCGATGAGTGCTCCGCAAACCATGAGTTCTAGTGCTGTCACAGCTTTGGATTATGCCGCAAAGTCACCGGAATCGGCAGCCAGTCCTGGCTTTTTCTTTCCGCCCGAGCGCGTCGTGCGGGAAGGGGCCTCGTCCGTCGAAGTGACTGCTGCACGGCGCACCCGCTCTCCGACAAGCTTCCGGGCCAGGACGACATCGAGCACATCGTCGATCGTCTTCACGGGCACGAACGTCAGCCTGTTGCGGAACTCCTCGGGGATGTCCTCGAGGTCCTTCTTGTTCCGCTCGGGGATGATCACGGTCTTGATGCCGTGGCGCATTGCCGCCAGTGCCTTTTCCTTCAGGCCGCCGATCGGAAGGACCTTGCCGGTCAGGGTGATTTCACCCGTCATGGCGACATCCTTGCGGAGCGGAATTCCGGTCAGGCGCGAGATGATTGCCGAGGCCATCGTGATGCCGGCCGACGGACCATCCTTCGGGATCGCTCCCTGCGGGAAGTGCACGTGGATGTCGGTATTCGAGAAGGTATCCTCGTCAATTCCGAAATCCTCGGCCCTCCAGCGGATCAGGCCCAGTGCGGCCTGCGCCGATTCCTTCATCACATCACCGAGCTGCCCGGTGAGGGTGATGCCACCCTTGCCCTTCATCGACGTGGTCTCGACGTAGAGGATTTCTCCACCCACCGAGGTCCAGGCGAGTCCGGTCGCAATGCCGACTTCGTCCTTTTCCTGCTCATCCTCGCGGGTGAACGGGGCGGGCCCGAGGAACTTGCCGACCGTCGTTGGATCGACGACTGTTTTCTCGGTCTTGCCTTCGGCCACGAGACGCGCGGTCTTGCGGCAGAGGGTCGCGACGAGGCGCTCGAGGTTGCGCAGGCCCGACTCGCGGGTGTACTGCGAAACCACCGCATTGATCGCTTCGTCGGTGATCTCGATCTGTTTCTCGGTGATGCCGTTTTCCGAGGTCTGCTTCGGAATCAGGTACTTCCTTGAGATGAAGAACTTCTCCTCTTCAGTGTAGCCCGGCAGCGTGATCACTTCCATGCGGTCGCGAAGAGCCGATGGAATGGTCTCCAGGTTGTTGCACGTGGCGATGAACATGACGTTGGTCAGGTCGAACGGGACATTCAAGTAGTGGTCTCGGAAGCTGAAGTTCTGCTCCGGATCGAGGACCTCGAGGAGCGCCGCCGACGGATCTCCGCGGAAGTCGCTTCCGAGCTTGTCGATCTCGTCCAGGACGAAGATCGGGTTATTGGTTCCCGCCTGCTTCAGTCCCTGCACGATGCGGCCCGGGAGAGCGCCGACATAGGTCCGCCGATGCCCGCGGATTTCCGCTTCGTCCTTCACGCCGCCGAGCGAGATCCGGACGAATTCACGTCCGAGCGCCTTGGCGATCGAGCGGCCGAGAGAGGTCTTGCCGACCCCGGGAGGGCCGGAGAAGCAGAGGATTGGACCCTTCATCTTCTCCTTCAGCTTGCGCACAGCCAGGTACTCCAGCACGCGCTCCTTGATCTTGTCGAGGTTGTGGTGGTCCTCGTCGAGAACCTTCTTCGCATGCGAGAGGTCGAGGTTGTCGACCGTCTGCTTGCTCCAAGGGGTCTCGATCAGCCAGTCCAGGTAAGTGCGAAGCATCGAGGCTTCCGAAGCATCCGGATGCATCCGCTCGAGGCGGCCCAGCTGCTTCATGGCTTCGGTTTCGACTTCCGGCGGCATCTTCGCGTTCATCAACTTCTCGCGAAGCTCGTTCATCTCCTCGCCCTTCTGGTCGCTGTCGCCCAGTTCCGACTTGATTGCCCGGATCTGTTCGCGGAGGAAATACTCCTTCTGCGACTTGGTCATCTCGTCCTTGGCCTGAGAACGGATCTTGGCCTGGATGGTCAGCACTTCGATCTCGCGGGCGAGGACTTCGTAGATCTTCTTCAGGCGCTCGAACGTATTGTGCGTCTCGAGGATGCCCTGGGCTTCGGCCACCTTGAGGCCCAGGTTCGAGGCGACGAGATCCGCGAGACGACCCGGATCGTGGATGTCATCGAGAACCATCAGGATGTCAGGAGAGAGGACCTTGCCGAGCGAGATCACGCGTTCGAGCTGCTCGCGGACGGAGCGCATCAGTGCTTCGCTCTCGCTCTTCGCGACCACGGACTCTTCTTCGATCTTCTTGATCTTCACTTCGAAGAAGGGATCCTGCTGCTGGAATTCCTCGATCTGCGCCTTGCAAAGGCCCTGGGTCAGGATCTTGATCCTGCCGTCCGGCAGCTTGCGCATGCGCATGATCATCGCGACCGTGCCCGTCTTGTAGATGCCTTCCGGCGACGGGTGCTCATCACTGATGTCCTTCTGGGATGCCAGGAGGATCAGCCGGTCGTTCCGTGCAAGCGCCTCTTCCACACTCTTGATGGAGGAGTCGCGTCCCACGAACAGCGGAATAATCATGTACGGAAAAACAACAATGTCCCTCACAGGCAACATCGGGAGTGTCTGGGGGATTTCTACCTGTTCACCGTCGTAGTTGGTCACCATTCACGCGCCTCCCAGCGCTTAGTTGCAAAGGTTTACTGCTTCCACATCCACCAAAGGCTGCTGTTTATTGGTTCGGTTGAAGGTGCGGGGCTCTTTAGGCAAAAACCGGAGCTGGGAGGTGTAAAAATGCAAGAAATCGCGGTGTTTTTTTTGACGTTCGGGAGTCAAGAACCGGTCGTCGGAATCATGTCGGGGTAAAACCCGAGATGAAAAAAAGCCCCGGCTTTCACCGGGGCTTTTCGTTTCGTTTCTTCCGGCGTGGCCGGAGGAATCAGGCGTAAATCTTTTCCTTGTGCTCTTCGCGCTCCTTGCAGGCGATGCAGAGCGTGGAGACGGGGCGCGCTTCGAGGCGGCGGGGCTCGATCGGCTCTTCACAGTCCTCGCAGGTGCCGAAGCTGCCTTCGTCCATCTTCGCCAGTGCCTGGTCAATTTTTGACAGAAGCTGTCTTTCTCGTTCGCGCAGCTTGAACATGAGGTTTTGGTTCATCTCGCTCACGGTGAGGTCAGTCTCATCCGCGAGGTCATCCGTCGAGAGCGCCAGCTCGTTCTTGATGGCGTTCTGCGAGTTGTTCAAGATCCTCTGCTTTTCTTCGAGCAGGTTCTTGCGCATTCGAGTCAGCGTTTTCGCATCCATGTGTCTCTCCCCATCCTGATGACCTTTTGACGGTCATTCCCTAGAGTTTAGGTCCGGTACCGCTCGACCACAAGGTGTTTATAAGGACTTCCAAGGAACGTCAATCCTTAGAATCTATGAATCTAAGAAAATATCAGAACAGGCGCCCTCTTCAGGTGTTCCTTTAGTTCTCGGAATTTCGGTCTTTTTCGACTTTTCCCAACCCCGGTTTTCCGCTAACCGAAGGAAATGCCCCAATCAGTGAAGCATTCGAAGACCGCGGAAAGCGCGGTCATCATTCTGGCTGCCGGACAGGGAAAACGCATGAAGTCGGAGCTTCCGAAGGTGCTCCATGAGCTCGCGGGCCAGCCCATGATCTTCCATGTTCTGGATGGAGTCCGGGATGCTGCACCTTCCACCACCGTTTGCATCGTGGTGGGGCACGGTCGCGAAAAGGTCGAGGCTGCCATTCGCGGAAATACGGACTACTCGGGGCTCGACATCCATTTCGTGCATCAGGCGGAACAGCGGGGAACCGGGCATGCCGCGAGGTGCGCGATGGACTCGCCCTGGGGCGAGGAGGTGGCCCGCCGAAAACTTCCGGTGCTCGTTCTTCCCGGTGATCTGCCCTTGATTCCTTCCGAGTTGATCCGTCAGACCGCCGCTCCTCTGCAGCGGGGTTCCGTGATGAGAATCCTCAGCACGGTCCTCCAGGATCCGACCGGATACGGACGCATCGTGCGCCGGGGAAAGTCCGGGCCCGTCCTCCGCATCGTTGAAGAGAAGGATGCCAGCGTGCGCGAAAAGGAGCTTCGCGAAGTGGGCACGTCCATCTACCTCTTCCAAAGCGGATTTTTGAAGCCCGGGCTCGGCAGGCTTTCCGACAAGAACGCCCAGAAGGAATTTTACCTGACGGATCTTGTTTCTCAGGCGTCCCGAGCCAAGCGGAAGATCGACGTCCTGATCTGGCCTGAGCCCCAGGACCTCCGCGGAGTCAATGATCCGTGGGAACTCTCGCAGGCGGGACGCCTGTTGAACCATCGGATCGTCCGAAGCTGGGCGAAGCAGGGTGTGAAGTTCACGGATCCGGAGAGCACCTGGGTGGATGCCCGTGTTCATTTCGAAGGTGCTGCCCAAGTCCTTCCGAACGTGATGCTCCAGGGTACCACTAGAATCGAAGAGGCCGCCAAAATCGGCCCCCATGCCGTGCTCAACAATGTCCGCGTCGGCGCCGGCGCAATCGTGAAGGCAGGAACCGTGGGCGAGGACTCCGCCATCGGAGCCCGCGCGCAGGTCGGTCCTTACGCCCACCTGCGTCCCGGAAGCGATGTCGGAGAGGATTGCAAGATCGGTAATTTTGTCGAGCTGAAGAAGGCGAAGCTTGGTCGCAAGACCAGTGTTTCGCACCTTTCCTATGTCGGCGATGCCGAGGTGGGCTCTCGAGTGAACATCGGATGCGGCTTCATCACCTGCAATTACGACGGAAAGACCAAGAGCCTCACGATCATCGAGGATGATGTATTCATGGGAAGCGACTGTCAGGCCGTCGCGCCCGTGAAGGTCGGCAAGGGAGCCTATGTCGCCTCCGGCTCGACGATCACAGAGAATGTAGAGCCCGGAGCTCTTGCGATCGCCCGCTCGCGCCAGGTGAACAAGCCGGGATACGCCAAGAAATACGGAAAGCAGGGGTAAGCGAACCATGTGTGGAATCGTAGGTTATGTGGGCCAAAGGCCGGCTGTGGACGTCCTGGTGCGAGGGCTTCGCCGACTGGAGTATCGCGGCTATGACTCGGCGGGAGTTGCCTATTTTCGCGGAGCCGCAATCGAGATCCAAAAATCCGAAGGAAAGCTCGAAAACGTCGAGACGCTACTGTCGAAGCTTCCGGCGATTTCGGACGCTCGATGCGGGATCGGACACACGCGCTGGGCGACGCATGGCAAGCCGACCACCCAGAATGCGCATCCGCATCGCACCGGACACGTGGTGCTGGTCCACAACGGCATCATCGAGAACTACCAGGAGATCAAGCAGGACCTTGTGAAGCGCGGACATCGACCCGTGTCGGAGACGGACAGCGAGCTCTTCGGTTTTCTCGTGCTCGAAAAGATGGATGCAGGCCGATCGCTTGCAGTCGCGGTGAGCGAGAGCTTTCGTGAAGTCACCGGAGCCTGCAGCGTCGTCGTGATGAGCGAAAAGGAACCCGGCACCGTGATCGGCGTCCGTAACGGATCGCCCCTCGTCGCTGCCGTCGACCCCAAGGGAGGCGTGATCCTCGCCAGTGATGCGCAACCGCTGCTCGAGTACACGCGAGACGTCGTCTTCCTCGAACACGGCGACATGGTGGTGGGTGATTCTCGCGGCATTCGTTTCCTGAGCCTCCAGACGGGCGAACCGATCCAGCGCGCCACCTCCACGCTCGACTGGTCTCCCGCCGCCCTCGACAAGCAGGGCTACGATCATTACATGCTCAAGGAAATCCACGAGCAGCCTGCGGCGATGGTCGATACCCTCAATGGCCTCCTCGATCGTGCTTCGGCCGAGAGCTTTCCATTGGCGGGGCAGCCCGCGGTCGAGCTGCTCAAGAATGCCAAACGCATCACGATCGTGGCCTGCGGCACCGCGTGGCACGCATCACTCATGGGCAAGTATTGGCTCGAAAAGTGGGGCCAGATTCCGGTCTCGGTCGAGCTGGCCAGCGAATATCGCTATCGCGATCCGGTGGTCGATGCCGGAACACTCGTCATCGGTGTGTCGCAGTCGGGCGAAACGGCTGACACCCTGGCCGTCATTCAGGAGCTCCGAAAGAAGGGCATTCCGACGCTTGCCGTAACGAACACGCGCGGCTCGACGCTGTCGCGCGAAGCGCAGGCCACGGTCTTCACGAATGCCGGTCCCGAAATCGGAGTGGCGGCCACGAAGACCTTCTCGGTCCAGATGCTGACGCTCCTCTGCTTTGCGGCGTTTCTGGGCAAGCAGCGCGGCAAGACTGCGGAGATGGACCAGATCTTCGCCCAGCTCATTCGCATCCCGCATCTCCTCGGCGACTACCTCGATGAAAAAGGAACGCTTCGGAAGGCTGTCCGCGAGACGGCCAGGAAACTTCTGCTACTCAAGGGTTTCTTCTTCATCGGACGAGGCTACTGTTTTCCGCTGGCGCTCGAAGCGGCGCTTAAGCTCAAGGAAATCGCGTACGTCCATGCGGAAGGCTATGCCGCGGGCGAGCTCAAGCATGGTCCGATTGCGATGATCGACCAGGACATCGCCGTGATCGTGCTGGCTCCGAACGATGCGTGGCGCGAGAAGACCTTCTCGAACCTCGAAGAAGTGAAAGCGCGCGGCGCGCAGGTTCTGGGCGTGGGCAATCCCTCCGACGAGAGCCTCCAGCGTGTCTCGCACTTCTGGATTCCGCTGCCCGAGACCGGACTGCATGAGTCGCTGCTGCCTTTCGTGGTCACTCCCGTCATCCAGCTGCTCAGCTATGAGATTGCGGTACTCAAGGGCACCGACATCGACAAGCCTCGCAACCTCGCCAAGAGCGTGACGGTCGAATGATCGCTTCGATCCTCCATGGCTTCGGCGCCGCATTGGTGGTGTCGCTGGCATTGGCGATGGCCGCAGCCTCCGGCACTTCGCGAACCGGGGTAACCGGGACGATCCTCGTGATCCTCCTGCTTGGCGTCCTCATTGCGTTCGTCCAAAGAATTCACCTGCGGAGCCAGAAGCAGGACTCGTCAGGACTCGATCTCGAACGTTATGACGGAGTGGCTGACCTGCTCATCCACCTGCATACACCGGCTCTTCCGGACCGTCCTGCGCGCTGGACGCTTCGAGGCCTTCTGAGCTGGGTGATGTCGGGCCTGGGACTCGGATTCGGAGCGGAAGGCGTTGCGATGGAGCTCTCGCAGGCTGTCAGCATGAACTCGCGGAGCACGGCCACTCGGTGGTCCGACCTTCGCCGAAGAACGGATGCCGCGCAGGCCATTGCAGCCGGAATCAGCGCTGGGTTTGGCGCGCCGTTCTCGGCAGTACTGCTTCCAGCCGAACTGTCGATCGGTGGTCGTGTTTTATCCTCGGTGCTGGCATCGATTTCTGCGTACGTCGGAGTGCAGTACCTCACGGTATTTTTCGGGCAGTTCGGCATTCGAGTCCTGAGCTTTCAGGAACGGCTTCATCACTTGTGGGGATTCCGACTCGGGGATGCAGGAGAGTGGTTTGCAGCGCTGGTCGTATGCTTGTTTTCCACGCTCGTTGCACTCGCAGTCCTGCCCGGATTCCAGTCGATCCGTGGCCTTTTCGACAGGTTCGGCAGGAATCAGGCTCCCATGGCAACCCTGGCAGCCGGAATCCTTCTGGTCTCCGTCGTGGTCTTCGGAGGGTACGCAGCGATCGGCTCTCCGGCCGTTTTTTTGGAGTCCGTCATTCGAAATGAGCTCCCGCTTGCAGCCCTGGGTGCGCTGGCTGTTTCACTCTTTCTTGTGCTCGCTGCCATGTACGCCGGCTGGGGTAGCCTCGGAGTCTGGTGGCCGTCATTCCTCCTCGGGACCACGGTTTCCATGATCATCACTCGGATGCTGCTGACCACGGGATGGGTGCACTCCGGGGTTGCCGCAAATTCAGCTTTGCTCGGGGCTGTGGCCTGGGCCGTCGTCTGGTTTCGTACGCCGATCACTTTTGCCGTTCTCGCCTACGAGCTGAGTGGAAGCGGAAGCCTGCTCCTGCCTGCCCTTTTTGCGGGATGGATCGCAGCAACAGTGGCCCGGCGTTTTCCGGTGAAAGGGTGGATCCAGTCCGTCCTCGAGTCCAAGAATTTTCCGATCCAGGAAGGCCGATCGGTGGCCGTGCTGCAGTCGTTGACGGCAGGAGATGCGATGGTGCGTGACTTCCAATCCGTGCGTGAGACGGACTCCATCCGAACCTGCCACGAGATGATCCAACAGTGCCGCTACCCTTTCCTGGCCGTCGTGAACGCCTCCGGTACCTTCATCGGCCTGCTTACCGTGGACATCATTGAGCAGGGCCTGCATTCCCAGTCGGCCGCTGGACTCGATGGGCTCCTTGAGGCGCGCGATATTCTGTCTTCCCAGCCGCCGATGCGCGGCGCCCTTCGGACCGCACGTGTCGGCACTCGCCTATCGGAACTGACTTCGGTGTTTGAGTCGCAGATCTGCCTTCCCGTTTTGTCCGAGGAGGGGTGCCCGGTTGGACTCGTGTTTTCGTCCGACGTTCGTCACGCTTATGATCGCGAACTTGCCCGCATTTCGTTTATAGTGCAGGCACGGAACCCATGAAGTATTTCGAAAATCTGAATGAACGGCAGA
>CAMAQA010000084.1 GCA_945860415.1 Bacteriovorax stolpii | reverse complement strand
AGCACGGTGTCGACCATGTGCTCGACCACCTTTGGGCCGGCGATGCTGCCTTCCTTGGTGACGTGACCGACGAGCCAGACGGAGATTCCCGCACTTTTCGCGAGGGCCATCAGCTTGGCCGCGATCTCGCGCACCTGGGTGACGCTTCCCGGCGCCGACTGCAGGTAGCTGCTCGTGAAGGTCTGGAGCGAGTCCATGACGACGATGTCGGGCCTGAGCTCCTTGACGGTCGCAAACACCTTTTCGATCTGCGTTTCTGCGGCAAGAAAGATATGTCCCTCGCCCTTCACGCCGAGTCGAATGGCGCGGCTGCGGATCTGGTCCACCGACTCTTCACCGCTGACATACAGGATCTTCAGATCCGGATGTTTTTCGCGAATTCCTCGGGCCATCTGCAGGAGCAGCGTGCTCTTGCCGATTCCCGGATCACCTCCGAGCAGCGTGAAGCTGTCCGGAACCAGGCCTCCCCCGAGCACGCGGTTCAGTTCGCCGATGCCGGTATCGAGCCTGCGAAGCGCCCGGGCCGGATCGGCCGGCGCATCGAGGTCGGTCCAGTCGACGGAGTTCGAAAATTCCTGCCGGATCGCGGCCAGGCTTCCCTCCTGCACGGCAGGAGCACCCTCTGCCGGCGAGGCGCGCTCTTCGGTGAACGAGTTCCAGGCCTCGCAGCCCGGGCAACGGCCAAGCCACTTCGCGCTGACCTGTCCGCAATTCTGACACTGGTACTGGGTCTTGATTTTCATAGGAGTTCTCGAGGGTTTGCCTCGCCAAGTTTCATCGGCAGGAGCGCCTTGTCCAATCAAAAAACCGGTCTAAACTGAGAGGATGGCACCCAAAGACGGCTGGGAGAGGCTGCGCGAGCGAGAGGACCAGGAGGAGCGAGAACGCGAGGAGGCACTCCAGGCCGAGCTCCTGAAAAAGCGTCTCCAAAGTGGAGGGCGCTCCAAGGGCGATGCGGCAGGAGACCTTGCCCGAGAGGCGAGCCTCCAGACATCGGGAAGCTCGACTGAAAAACTCATCGAGCTCCTCGACCGCGTCGAGCCGCTGATGGAGCAGGTACACATCCTGTACTCGCAGTATTTCACCGGGGTCGAGAGGCTTCCTCCGGTGGAACGTCGCAAGCAGCTCGATCAGATCATGAATTCGCTGGCCCTCATGCCGAAGCCCACCCAGGTGCTGCAGTTCCGATTCAAGTCGGTTCAGTCGCGGTACCAGAGCTTCTGCGAGCAGTGGGAGCGAAAGCTCCGCGACATGGAGTCGGGCAAGGGGCCGGGGCGGATCAGCCGCCAAAAATAAGCGACTTCAATCCCTCTTCGTCGAGGACGGGAACTCCGAGCGTGCGAGCCTTCTCGAGCTTGCTTCCGGCTTCTTCTCCCGCCACGACGTAGTCGGTCTTCTTGGAAACGCTCGAAGACACCTTGCCGCCATGCTCTTCAATGAGCTTCGTGGCGTCCGACCGCGAGAGGGTCGGAAGGGTTCCGGTGAGGACAACCGTCTTTCCGGCGAGCACCGAGCTGGCACTCACCTGTTGCGGGGCCACCGGGTGGACGACCTTCAGGAGTGCCTCGAGCTCGTGCCGATTTTCGGCGTGCGAGAAATGCTCGACGATGCTGCGGGCCATCTCCGGTCCGATGTCTTCGACGTCCAGAAGCTGTTCTTCAGTGGCCTCGGCGAGCGCGGGAACGGACCGGAAGTGGCGAGCGAGGTTCTTCGATGTCGCCTCACCCACGTGGCGAATTCCTAGGCCAAAAATGAGGCGGTAGAGCTCGGGATGGCGCGCACCTTCGATGGCGTCGAGCAGGTTCTGGCTCGACTTCTCTCCAAAGCCTTCGAGTTCGAGGAAGTCCTGCTTGCCGAGCCCAAACACATCGGCAGGGTGCCTCACGAGGCCATTGTCAACGAGCTGCTCGACGATCTTCTCGCCCATGCCCTCGATGTTCAGGGCATCCTTCATCACCAGGTGTCGCACTCGTTCCTTGAGCTGGGCGATGCAGTTTCGAGAAACGCAGCGGGTGACGGCTTCTCCCGGCTTTCGTTCAACGGGGCTCTCGCAGACCGGACAGTGGTCCGGCAGGCGGAACTTGCGCTCCTTGCCGGTGCGCGCCGAAGTGATCACCTGCACCACTTCCGGAATCACGTCGCCTGCGCGCTGGATCAGCACGCGATCTCCAATGCGGATGTCCTTGCGATCGATCTCATCCTGGTTGTGGAGCGTCGCCCGCCGAATCGTGGCGCCCCCGAGCCTCACCGGTGCGACCATGGCCACCGGCGTGAGTGCGCCCGTGCGCCCCACCTGCACGATGATGTCCTCGATCGTGGTGCACTCCTGTCGCGGCGGGTATTTGAAAGCGATCATGCCACGCGGGCTTCGGGACACCGTGCCCGCGCGATCGAGGTGGTCGAGGCGGTTCAGCTTCACGACGATCCCGTCGATCTCGTAAGGGAGTGAGTCGCGCTTCTCGAGGATTTCTCGGTAGAATTTCAGCACCGCCTCGGCACCCCTGCAGACCTTCCGGTGGGAACCCACGCGAAATCCCCAATTTTCGAGCTGGTCCTCGAACTGGCTCATGCGCTCGAAGCGGACCCCTTCAACCGACCCCATTCCATAAAAAAATCCGGTCAGCGGGCGTGAAGCGGCAATCGAGGGATCCAGCTGGCGGACGGAACCTGCGGCAGCGTTTCGTGGATTGGCAAAAACCTTCTGTCCGCGCGCCAGCTGGTCTTCGTTCAGCCGTTCGAAATCGCGGATCGGAAGCAGGATTTCGCCGCGGATCTCGATCATCGCGGGGGGGGGTGATCCCTCGAGCCTCAAAGGAATGGATCGAATGGTCCGGATGTTCTGGGTGACATCTTCTCCGACTTCGCCATCTCCGCGGGTTGCGGCAGAAGCGAGATTTCCATCGCGGTAGGTCAGGTTGATCGACAGTCCGTCGAATTTGAGCTCGCAGAAGTACTCGAGCTGGTCATCCTGCGGCAGATCGAGAAATCGATGAACACGCTCATCGAAGGCAATGAACTCCTCCTCGGTTAGCGCATTGGCCAGCGACAGCATCGGCATGCCGTGGCGAAGCTTTTGGAATTCATCGAGCGGCTTTCCGCCGACGCGAGACGTGGGCGAGTAGTGCAGCCGGAGTTCCGGATGCTCCTCCTCAAGTGACTGCAGTTCGCGAAAAAGCCGATCGTACTCGGCGTCCGAGATCTCGGGCTGGTCCAGGACGTAATAGCAATGGTCGTGATGCAGGATCTCGCGCGTTAGCTTTTCGATGCGGGCCTGAACGCTCTTGCTCATGGTCAAAATGGAACGACAAACGACGGCATCAGCGTGATGGCCCGGTGGCTCATCGATGAACCGCCTTCGAAGTCGGCACCTTGTGCCTGGAAGTTCACGCCGAGGCGGAAAAGCAGCCTCGGGCGCATCGTGTAGACCGTGCCGAAGTAGAAATCCACGAGCGTGCTGCCGATCGGGGCACCTCGCGCGGTTCCGGTCTCCTGCACGGATCGCAGGAGTCCAAAGTCCAGGTTCAGCTGGGCCGCCCAGCCACCACGAAGCGGAAGGTCGCCACCGATTCCGAGCAGCATCCCGCTCCAGGTGACGGGATTGATGTTTTCAGCAGTACGCTTCGGAAGCGTGTAGGCGTAGGAGTGATAGCCCGCCTTGATCCAGCCCTTGGCGCCGAAGAAGTTCAATCCGGGCAGGTAGCTGTAACCCACGGAAAGCTTGAACTGGGTGAGCGATCCGGTTGCCGAGATCGTCGTATCGGAACCGTCCACGATGGTTCTCTGTGAATACGGAAAGTAGCCGTAGCCGACCGTGGCCTCAGTGAACCATTCACGGTCGAGCCAAAGCAGGGTGTCGGCACGGGCACCGAAGAGCATGCCGGTTCCCGCCCTGCCCGATGTTCCACTCTGAGAGCTGAACTGCCGCGAGAATTCGCCGAGGAGCGGGGCTGCCGATACCCAGCCCACTCGAGGAGCATCCGTGCGGTCGAGAATGGGGGCCTTTTCGGCGGGGTTGTCATTGATCGGGTTCACGATCGGGTCTGCTGCCTTGACGACCTGGATGATCTTCTGGCCGCGAGCAATCGGTCGGGCCGCATCCTCTTCGGTGATGCGGCAAAATGCCAGGGCCTGGTCCACGCTTTCGACGACGAGCGATCCGGTGCGGCTGATCTTCCATTCGGCGATCACGCCGAGCAGGGGATGCTTCTTGACGTCCTCGATCGTTCCGACCCAGAGGACATCGCCCTTCTTGAGGCCGAGGTTATCGCCGCTATTGACGGTCACGGTTTCGCCATCGCGCCCGTTGAGCTGCGCGTAGAACGGAATCTTCGCAATCAGCCGATCCAGGGCCGACTGGAACTGGGTGCGGATCGTCTCGGCGCCCAGAGTGTTTCCATTGCTCGGCTCATCGAGGTAAAATACCTCGGTCGAAAGCACGTCCATTCGAGGCGCATGGAGCCAGTCGATCGTGAAACGATATCTCGGCCCCTCCTTGAAGATTCGCGTCCGAAGCAGCGTCTCGCTTCGGGTGCCGCGAGCCAGCTTCTCGAGGATTTTCTGGTCCTCCACGACCTTGGAATACGGAACTTTCGAGTCGTCGATCAGGCGCTGGGCGCTCGCGAGGTCCTGGAGGATGAAGCGGGGCTGCGAATCGAAGTAGTCGCGAATGGCGCGTGACACGTAATCCGAGAACAGGCCATCGACATTGTCCGACGAGCGAAGGGCTCCGATCGTCTGGAGTGAAAAGCGCCGATCCATTTCCGGAGATGCATGTGCCGTCAGCGCCGAGGCGATCAGCGCGGCTGCAGCTGATAGCTTAAGAGCTCGCACGCAGGCTCTCGCTCTGATCTTCATAGAAAGCCACCAGGGTCTTGAGCTCGGCGATTTCTTCTCGGGCCTTTTGGAGTTGAAGCTTCAGGTCGTCGTACGCCTGGTCGCGGACGGGAGTGCTGGCCGTTAAAGCAGCCGGCTGAAACGTCAGCTGGCCGTTGAAGCCCGACGTCGCCTGGTCGTCCCAGATGAAGTAGCGGCCATTTTCCGTCTTGTAACGCACCTTGGACGCCTTGATGTGGCGCCGCAGCGTCGAAAGACTGACGTCATTGCGGGTCGCATATTCCATCAAAGACAACCACTGACCGCTAAGTTCCATGCAACCTAGTGTATTTCCATGGATTGAATATTCAAGTACCCTTTGGAGAGATGGGACAACATCGACCCGGAGCCAGCTCCAGAAAACGCATCCAGATCGGGTCCAAGCGGAAGATCGCCTTCGTCTGCAGTGGCGGCGCCACGAAGGCGGGGGCCTTCCACATTGGAGTCGCCCTCGCCCTGCACGAGCAGGGTTTTCGTTTCGTGGGCGGACTCCAGTCTCGCAATGATCCCTCGGGCCCCAGTTCGAAGCCCATGGAAATCAGTACTTACGTGGGCTCCAGCGCAGGCTCGATCATCTGCTCGTATCTTGCGGCAGGGTACTCGCTCGATAATATCTTCAATTCCTTCACCGGCCGGCAGCCGACCGACGAGGTGGATCAATATCCCCGAATTCTTCCGCGCCTGACCTATCCCACCATGTTCAAGCTGCGGCCCGGGCTTGCCCGAGAGCAGTTCTCGCAGCTGATGCAGGTGGGTCGGATGGTGAACAACCTGGTGCAGGGACGTTGGGATACGCTGCTCCAGCTCGACTGGCTCAAGCTTCAGGGCATCTTTTCGACCGGCGGTCTCGAGGAGTTCATGCGCGAGCAGGTGCTTCCGAGCAATCGCTTCCATGACTACCTGGCCGACCTGTTCATCGTCGCCACGCAGCTGAACCATTCTCGCAAGGTCGTCTTCGGCAAGTACAGCTACCAGCCGCCGCCCCACGACCTGACCTGCCAGTATGACAATGACGCTCTGGTGTCGCAGGCCTGTGCTGCCAGTGCGTCGCTGCCGTTCGTCTACGCGCCCTACCCGATCGAGAACAAGAACGGAAAAACGATTCATTACATCGATGGCGAGATTCGCGACACTCTATCGACCCACGTGGCAGTCGACTCCGGGTGCGACCTCGTGATCGCCAGCCATACGCACCAGCCCTACCATTTCAACAAGGAGACGGGATCACTGACCGAATACGGTCTTCCAGCGATCCTGATCCAGTCGATCTACCTCGTCATCGAACAGAAGGTGAACCAGTACGTCCACGGCAAGGTCACCCAGCGCAACGCGATCAATGCCGTGGAGCGCTACTGCAGGCAGAACGGAATCGATGGCGAGCATGCACGAAAGATCCTCGAGATCCTCGAGGCTGAGCTCCATCATCGGCGTGATGTCGACATCCTGTACATCCATCCGAATCCCTCCGACGCCCAGATGTTCTTTGGAGATCACTTCAGCCTCTCGCCGCGCAAGTTGGCCGAGATCGTCAAGAGCGGATTCCGGGCGACGATTGAGAAGCTTCGCCATTACGAGTTTGCTGATCGCAAGGTCGAGCCGCATGCTCCGGTGGCCGTCGAACTGACTTCAGGAGAATAGGCCGACCGCGGACCGCGGGCACGGTGTTCGCAATAGGTGAAGACAGTTGCTGAGGAGTAAGGAAGTACCGGGGAAACCCGGGAAACACGAAACCCAACAACTCGGGAAGGGTCGTGCGACCGATGAAAGGCAAACCGCAAGGATTGCCTAGAGGAAGCAATGACCCTTCTTTTTTTTATTCTGGCCGTCGGGCATGATTTCAGAAATGAGCCTCTTCCTTCGTTTCTCCACCTCGTGTGCCGTGCTCCTGTTTTCCTCGATTTCGTGGTCGGCCGGACTGACGGCAAAGGGCTACGAGATCCGCGGGTCGCGCGATTCAGTGATCTTTACGATGGAGCAGACGTTTGGAGCGGACGGCCTCTCGTCGCACACGGCGTTTCGTTCGCCTGAGGGCAGAGACCTGGTCACGGAAAAGATGGAATTTGATGATGCCGGTGCGCCGCTTCGCTACACGGTCAATCATGTGCAGTCCGGAACCTCCGGAGTGGTCGAAGTCCAGGGGGGCCGATTGAAGTTTTCGTACCGATCCGCGGACGGAAAAGTGAAGACCAACGACGAGTCCGTTCCCGAGGTCTGGGCCACCGGACCCATGTTTCTTCCGATGGTGCGCAAGAACTGGGATCGCCTGATGAAGGGCGAACCCATGAAGTTTCGGTTTGCGGTGTGGGACCGGGCCGAAACGGTGGGCTTTCAGCTTTTCAAGGACCGGGTGGAGAAAAAGCCGGACGGGCGCGAGGTCGTGGTTCTCAAGATGAAGCCGACCGCGTTCATCATCGCCGCGATCGTCGACCCGCTCTATTTCGAGATGCGTCCGGACGGGTCGTTTCTCGAGACCATGACCGGCCGCACCCTTCCCAAGCGCCAGGACGGCTCGAAGCTCAAGGACCTCGACTCCTACATTGTGTATTCGACGAAATAGCCCTCTGGACATCGGCCGGCCGCCGGTGTTATCCGAGTTTCCTCAGTTCAATCGCTGCGGAGAGGTGGGAGAGTGGTTGAATCCGCACGCCTCGAAAGCGTGTTTGCCTTAACGGGTAACGAGGGTTCGAATCCCTCCCTCTCCGCCATTATTGGGACGCTGAAAAGCAGCCGCGATTAAAATCACAAACAAACACAAGTCGTTAAAAACCAAAGAGAGGGCCTGACAATCACGAGCCGAAAATTTCATGAGACCTCATGAAATGTCGTGATGATGCTTCTTTTTTGCTTCCGAAATGCTTCTTGCACTTAATGAGACTTTTGAAGATCTCGAACCCTTGAGCCCATGCACCCTTCGCCGGATGCGTGGGCTTTTTTGTTTCTCCCGGGGACCAGGCTTCGCCTTGGGTCCTTGGGCCAAATTGAGAACTCACTAGCGCGGAGTTTTGTAAATCAGTTCGCTTGAGTCAGGTAAATGATGCGCGGCGGGCAGGTCAAAAGGATTGGGTTTCTGATTAAAGAAGGCAGACCCTTAGGGCCGGGCTGTGTTCCCAGAGAAAACGGGACATAAGTCTTCGATGACATAGCAAGCCCTGCACATCCGAAAAAGACTCCGTATAATAGACTTAGAATGTCTATGTTCGAAGAAGAGTATCGAAATCGCATCAATAAAGGCGTGGGCTATATCGAAGAGAACTTAGATAAAACGATAACTCTGCACGCTTTAGCGAAGCAGGCAGGCATTTCTCAGTTTCATCTGCATCGCTTGTTTCTCGTTTACACCGGGGAACCAGTTTCCGGATTCATTCGAAGAACTCGTTTGGCCGCAGGATTCTCAGAACTTCGAAAAGGTCCAAAAACAAACAATGTAAATTCAGCTATTGCAGTCGGCTATGATTCAGTGTCCTCGTTCGTCCGAGCCTTCAGGCAAAGATTTGGCTTCACTCCAAAGTCGACTACTCATTCAGGCAAGAGCTCTCTTTCTCTTTGGAGAACACAGAAATCAGATACCGCTAAGGTTGTCATCGAACCAGCCCGGATTGAAATGAGATCGGCCCAGGCACTTTTCGGAGTCTTGGAGACTGGATATAAAAACCGTAGTTTTCAACAAGCCGCCGAACGAGCGTTCAATCGTACCCTGCAGCTCGTTGGCCAGAATAATCTTCATAAAAAAGTTGGAAGGGCGTGTGCGGTAATGTTTGATGATCCTGATCTGAGCGATGCCCTTAAGGTCAAGTACTTCGGTGGATTTGAATGGTTAGAGACATCACCGCCGTCGTTTGAGGGTCTTGACGACATGACTCTGCCGTTTGGTACCCATGCCGTTTTTGTTCACCGGGGAAGCTACAAGAGCCTTTGGCAAACTTGGAATTCTGCCTACAGAAACTGGCTTCCGAATTCCGATTTTGATCTTAGAGATACCTTCCCATTCGAGATCTATCTGAATGACCCACGAACAATCAGAAACGAAAAAGAACTTATCACCGAAATATATATTCCCGTCGAGAGGAGATATCTATGAAACTTGTGCTGATTGGCCTCGTTTCCTTTATAGCAGTTCTGTTTGCTGTTGGACTTCTGCTGCCCATAGAGCGCTCAGCCAAGAGAAAGACCGTGATCAAAGCTAATCCAGAAAAGGTCTTCGCCACTGTGACAAACCTTTCAGATCAGAAATGGAGAAGTCGAATTGGAGAAATCGAAATTGTTGATTCAACGCCAACTCGGGAGGTCTGGATAGAGAAGCCCCAAAAGGGTCCCAAGATCAAGTTTCGCACCAAAGTTAAAGATTCTCCCAATCGTTTCGAGATTGAAATTATTGATAATCCACAGTTCGGCGGCTACTGGGTGGGCACGTTTCACTCGACCTCAAATGGCGAAACGGAAATCGAATTTTCCGAGCACGTCGTTGTTCACGGAATCCTACCGAAACTTTTGTCCTATGTTTTCTTTAACATCGAAGAATCGGTGGATACTTACATTGCGGATCTCAAGCGTCGTGTGGAGTAAAAGTTATGATACGTAAAAAAGTTGAAAAAGAGTACGAGCCCAAAGTTAAGGTCTTGAAGACCAACTTCGCCGATATGCGTGCTGGGCAAATAATGGCGATTGCAACTCCTCGTCTCATCGCTCAAGTGGTCAAAACCATTCCTAAAGGTGCAGAGTGGTCGCTGACACAACTGAGGACAAAACTGGCAAAGAATTTAAGGTTCTCCCGGCCACCGGGTGGGTTGATCTGATTTGATGAGCAAGCCGCGGCGCATCTAACGCTATGCTTGCAGATCATCCGTCGGGACGCGAGTATCGCCGCCGTGCGGGGAGTGTCCTGAATTTTGTGTAACTGGCTTCAATCAGGTAGCTTCCGGTCCATGGGACGGAAGCGAAAGAAAGGAAGCCAACAAATGGATACTCAACACAACAACACTCAACCAACAGAGAGACTTTTTGATGTCTCAAAGGTAGAGG
>CAMAQA010000083.1 GCA_945860415.1 Bacteriovorax stolpii | reverse complement strand
ACCGAGGCGTTCTATTCAGGCCGTCGAGTGGGCCTCGATGACATCGGCAGTACCCGTCGCCTCAACCTCAAGGCGGCCTAGTCCGATAGGTCACACGGACAAAGTCGCTTTGGAATTAGCAGGACAGAGTCCCTTTGGATTCACACACGAAGGCTCTCACGCCACCACGCGCCTTCGCATGGCGTTTCGCGCCAGCGGAATGAATGGAATCGTCCAGGCCACGAGAAGCGGCAGCGCCCACCATTCGAACTGGAAGCCCAGGAGCAGGGTCCGCACGACGGAAAGAAGCGCGGTCAGCGGCAGTACCGCAGCGATGGCCTGGCCCCATTCGGGCAGCTGCGAGAGCGGAAAGTACACGCCGCAAAACAGGAACATCGGAAAGATGACGAGGTACTGCGGATAGGAGATCGACTCGATCGTGCGTGATCCAGCGGCAACCAGCATTCCGACCGAGGCAAACAGCACCGAAGCGAGAAAAATCACCGGAAGCGCGACCACACAGCCCCACCACGAAAAATCACCGAGCACTCCGCCGATCAGCAGAATCACCGATGCCGAAAGCAGTCCGCGCGAGGAACACCAGAGCAGCTCTCCCCAGAGCACTTCCGAGAGCGTGACCGGCGTGACCGAGATCGCCTGGAAGATCTTCTGGTAGTACATGCGGATGAATCCGCCGTAGGCGCCGTCGAAAAACGAGGTAAAGAGCAGCGTCTGTCCGATGAGCCCGGCGAGCACGAAGGCACGGTAGGACACCTGCTCGCCTCCGGCCTCGATATTTCCGATCACGGCGCCGAGCCCAAAACCGAACGACCCCAGGTACAGGATCGGCTCGACGAAGGTCGTGACCATGCCGTACACGATGTTTTTTCGGAAGACCGAGTAGTGCCGAAGCCAAACGGTCCAAACAGAGCGATAAAAGTTCATTCCAGCCTCGCGCCGGTCAGCTTCAGGTAGACGTCCTCGAGGTTCGGTGGACGATGGATCTTCACACCCGGACGAATCTCCTCGTCCACCGGCCCTCGCCCGATTTCGCGAGCGATCAGTTTTTCGGGAGTATCGCAGTCGATGATTCTTCCACGGTGGATGATCGCCACGCGATCGCAAAGACGCTCGGCCTCCTCCATGTAATGCGTCGAAAGCAGGATCGCGAGGCCCGAGCGGCGCTGCTCGGCCAGGATCTCCCAGAGCGTGCGACGCGCCTCCGGATCGAGGCCTGTGGTGGGCTCGTCAAGCACCAGCACCCGAGGACGATTGACGAGCGCGCGCGCCACCTGGAGCCTGCGCCTCATTCCGCCTGAGAGTGCCTCGACGAGCTCTCCAGCCTTGCTCGAGAGCTGGAAACGCTCGAGCAGCTCGCGCGAACGCGATTCCGCCTCGCGCCGCCCGATGCCGAAAAACGACGCAAACTGGACCATCTGGTCAAAGACCGTAAAATCAGTGTCGAGCGAATCGTCCTGCGAGCAGACACCGAGATGCTGCCGTGCTCGCTTGGGTTCCCGCTGGACGTCAATACCCTCAATCTCGACGAGTCCTTCGGTGGGCTCGAAAAATCCCGTCACGCACTTCATCGTGGTCGACTTGCCCGCGCCATTGGGCCCGAGAAGTCCGAAGCACTCACCCGCGCTGACATCGAACGACACGCCATCCACTGCCACGAGCGGCTCGTGGCGCTTCGAGCGATAGACTTTCCGGAGATTTCGAACCGAAAGAGAGGATTCCATGGCGCCTTCCATGAAAAAAAGGCGGGGTCTGCGACTCGCCTGATCTCGGCGCAGCTGCAGACCCCGCCCGTTTTTCAAAAAATCAGAGCAGGTTCGAAGCCAGTTCCGAAAGCTTCGAGCGCTCACCCTTCGTCAGGGTGATGTGCGCCGAAATCGACTCTTCCTTGAACTTCTCGACGAGGTACACGAGTCCGTTGTTCGCGGAATCGACGTACGGGTTGTCGATCTGGAAGCTGTCGCCCGTGAGCACGATCTTCGTGTTGTCGCCGGCGCGCGTGATGATCGTCTTGATCTCATGCGGAGTCAGGTTCTGCGACTCGTCGACGATCAGGTACTGCTGCGGAATCGAGCGACCGCGGATGTAGGTCAGCGGTTCGATCTGGAGCAGTCCCTGGTTCATCAGCTCCTGGCAGCCCTTGCCGGCACCGCGCTTGCCGCGCGATCCGGTAGCACCGAACAGGAAGTCGATATTGTCGTAGATCGGCTGCATCCACGGATTCAGCTTCTCTTCGATGTCCCCCGGAAGGAATCCGATGTCCTTGCCGAGCGGAAACACCGGACGCGACACCAGCAGCCTCTGGAAGACGCCTTCGTCGACGGTCTTGGCCAGACCCGCCGCAATCGCGAGCAAGGTCTTTCCAGTACCCGCCTTGCCGACGAGCGACACCAGCTTGATGTCATCATTCATCAGCGCATCGATCGCAAACGACTGTTCGGCGTTCTTCGGAAAAATTCCCCACAGCCCTTCGACCGGCTTGTAGAGCGGAACGATGCAGTCGAGGTCCTTGCTGTAACGACCCATCGCGGTGTGCGTCGGGTTCGCCGAGTCCTTGAGGATGACATACTGATTGGCCTTGAGAGCCTCGGTACGCGCCTCGCGAAGAGCACCGGCGTACGGCAGGCGCTTCTGCGCATAGAACTCGTCGATCAGGTGACCATCAATGTCGAGCTGCACTTCGCCCGAATAGAGGCTTTCCGGCTCGACGCTTTCCGGCTCGTAATCTTCCGATGCAATGCCGAGGGCATCAGCCTTGATGCGAAGATTCACGTCCTTCGTGACGAAGTGGATCGGGCGCTTGGGCTGGTCTTTTTTCAGCGAGATCGCCAGAGCGAGCATCCGGTTGTCGGCCTTGTCCATGGGAAGTTCCATGGGCAGCGGATTGGCTCCGCCGAGCTCGACGGTCAGCAGGCCGCCGTTCGGCAGGCGCACGCCCTTCGAGAGCTCTCCATCCTTGCGCATGTCATCGAGCAGCCTCGAAAACATTCGAGCATGCCGGCCGTTTTCGCTCATTTCACGTTTGAAACGGTCGATCTCCTCGAGAACAACGATCGGAATGACGATGTCGTTGTTTCCGAACTTAAAAAGCGCCTGTGGATCGAACAGCAAGACGTTGGTGTCGAGGATGAAGGCTTTTCTCAAGTGTGGATCCCCCCTGTGGTGTCGACAGTTTGACTGACCATCGGGGTCGAAAACAAGGAGAATGTCGGACGGCTGACGGCCGAATGCGTTGCGTTACAAGGCTGGCTTCGTCCGCCCTCCGAAAAAGGCGTTATGCGCTCGGCATAAGAGTCGAAGATTCCCGGCCGTCGTTTCGCCGCCTTTCGAGAACGGCAGGTGATGATCGAGCTCCAGCTTGAATCGACTGCTGCAGGGCCTGCTGGTTAGCGGATCCACGTACTGACAGGTGCTTTCGCGCTGCCAGACGGATCTTCTCAGTGGTCGTGAGGGATGGCGAGACGAGAACCGTGAGGACTGCTCAGACAAGGGGCGATGAGTCAGCGCAGCTTCCCGCGTTGGAACCGACTGAGGAAGTCCAGTATCGGATTCCAGCTTCGCACTCGCTCCCACCGCGCCTCGGCCTACCACCGCACCACGGCGCTTCACCTCCCGCGCAGGGTTCACCCGCTCGACCGCGATCTGAAGCGCCAGACGAATCGCCCCAGCGTTCGTCGCCAGCGGATTGCGATGCGCCGTCAGCTCCTTGAATCGCTCCAGAAGCTGAAGTGTCTCCTCATCGAGCACTAGCGTCACCTGGCTCTGGGTCGCAGACACCGGGCGGATCGTCTCGCGCGGCAGCACGGGTGAGGTCATCTGCGAGGCAAGGATCCTCTCGCACTGGCGCACCGACTTGCCTTCCACGCTTTGAAGCACCTCGCGCTTGGCTTCGAGGTTCCAGCGTTCCGTGCGCGCCAGGCTCTGAACCTGCGCCAGGTGATTCAAGGTCAGCCTGCCGGACTCGATCTTGGCCTGGACCTGCTCGCGCTCCGGTGGCGACATCTCTTTGAGCAGGCGCATGCTCGTGATTCTTCGTTGCGCAGAAGCGGGAGAATACCCCAGCTCGTCGGTGCAGAACGCAAACAGGCTCGAGAACCCCCGCGCCAGATGCAGCTGCCGCCGATCGACTTCGAGCAGAGTCTCAAGAATCTGTCGATGGATTCGGCGCTCTTCTCCGGCCAGGGCTTTGACTTGCGACAACAAGAGTTCATCAGAAAGAGTGTGAAGCATGGCCCCTTCTATACCAAGATTTTCGAGGGCTCTGGCGGGCCGAGCACTGAACGAAAATCAGCTCAGACAAAGAAAATGTCTCGCTCCTGGAAATCGCGCGCCGTAGAGGCATTGATGATCGTCACAAACGAGATGCGCGGCGCGGTGATCGACTCGCCCCTCGCAGTGCCGTGAAATCCGTCAACAAAAATTTTTCAGGAACTGCGAAATTTTCAATCGATGAAAGTCGTAAAAACGAACCTCGCATGAACCCCGGCCCACCAGCATGAACCTTCGGAGCAGTCGTAAGGGATGCCAAAAAAAGACCCAAAGGAAGGCTCAAAAGAAGACCGGGAAAAAACCCGAACGAAAAGCCGCAAAAACACGATGACTCGCCGCAGATTTCAGCGTTGGAACCGATTGAGGAACTCCGGTATCGGATTCCGGCTTATCTACAACCCGAACCGCATGGCGAGCCGCACGAGATAGCGGCGATCTCCCATCTCATAGGCCGAGCCCCCGAGCTCTTCGGCATAGGATGCCGCAGTGACTCGAAAGAGCCACGCATCAAACGAGGCTCCGTAGGAAAGGTAGGTCTGATGGATGCCGCCGAAGACGGAAATCCCCGGAAGTGCCCACTCCACTCCGAGATGCTGCCGCTTGCGCCAGTCCATCGACTGATTCAGGTGCGCGTGATCATAGGCAACGCTGAGCGAGGTCAGGCCTTCCAGCTGAAAGCGCATGCCGAGTCCGGCGCGAAGATTGCCCCTCTGTGTGTCAGCGATGCTGCCTGTGAAATCCATGTCGCCGACATTCTGGTAGGAGCTTGCGATCGACCAGCTGAAGCGCTTGCTGGCCCTTCGGATGAACTGCATGCCGGCATCCAGGCCGTAGCCCATTTCGAACTTGCCCATGAGATCATCCAGGAAGGTCGGACTGGCCGCCATCAGCGTCGAGAGTGGAACATCCTTGTAGCCGCCTTTTCTCCAAAACACCTTTCCACCAAGTCCAACTCGCAGCTCGCTGCCGTTCGTGGCCCTGGGCTTTGCTGTCCGCCCCCGGCGGGGACGGCGCGATCTCGGTCCTGAAAGGTCGATCGTCGTTCCCCAGGCCGCCTGCACCCCATTGGTGGTCTGGTATCCCACCGTGTATTCCGGATACGAGGGATTCTGGGCGTAGAAGCCGGCTTGTGCATCGAGCAGGATCGCCGCACCGAAATTTGGGGCGGTCACGGCCGCCACGTATTGGCCATTGGCGTAAATGTTCTTGCCCATGAGCTGGTTCAGGTTGCTGAACGAAAAATTCGAAAACGCCGTCTGAGCATCGCCGATGGAGGTGTAGGTGTCCGTCGAAGCGGCAAGATCACCATTCAGGTAATGCAGCGTGAGGTCGCGGTTGCCGGCCATCTGCGCAGGATTCGTGAAGATGGCCTGGATCGCATCGCGGTCCTCGAGTTCCAGTGCGATTCCGGCTCCGCCCATGGCCTTCATGCGGGCGTCTCGATACAGATCGCGAAGCTCGTAGTTGGCTGCGCCGAACGCGGGCACGGATCCGAGGATGGCCAGCCACGCAATCGGACGGAATGGAGGCAGGCTCGTCATCTCCAGCCCACCGTCACATCATTCATGACGTTCGCAACCAGTCCTGCTGCGGCGCAGGCCTCGACATCCAGCGTGGTCGGAAGATCTCGCGTACACACCGATCGATGCCGAAGAGTTGCCGGACAAGCCGAGCAGCTCAGGCCGCAGGCCGCACACCCCGCCTGGCAGGCGGCATCGAAACCCATCGAGGCGGTGACGATCGACGTCAGTGAATTCGAAAGCTGCGAAATCGAAGCCCCCACCTCCAGGAGCGAGTCCTTCAAATTGAGGATCGCGGAAACGTAACCGCAGCCTTCCTCATCCATTCGCGAGAGGGTGGACCAGGGCAGCGTCGTGGTCGGCGCACCAACGCCGTTGGGCGCGCCGTAACGGTTGTGGAGAGTGCCGATCGTGGCCATCGAGACCAGCACGAGATAAATGTTCGCATCCAGCTGCAGGTCCGCCGTGCGCAAAGAGCCGGGATTGTAAGGATCGAAGCTCAGGCGATAAGGATTGAACACCACCACATCCGGCTCGAGCCATGCCTGGAGGGCATCCGAGGCAAAGAAGGTCGACTCGGCGCGGTTGTCACCGAGGCTCGACGGAAACATCAGCGTGAGTTCACGCCAGGGGCCGTTGGTCATCAGGTCGGCGTTGGCCAGGGCTTCGAGCTTTTCAAAGAAACCCAGCCCAGCGCGGCAGCCATGCGAAGCGGCACGCAGACGACGAACCTGGTGATCGCTCTCCGGCGAGTTGTACAGCGCCTCCACGCGCGTGATCGCGCTGGAACAGTCGCCGGAATTCAGTGATCGATTGATCAGCGTGATCGCCCCTGCCTTGCCTGAGGCAACGTTTCCGGGAGAATCACCGGGCACCTGGCATGCGGACAAACCGAGAAGAAGGAAGCACGCCCAGCTGGTGAAAGCGCCGGTGCGGCCGCTTCGGAGTGACTTTCGAGTTCGCATCAGCGCTCCCTTTCTCCGGAAGCGCCGGGTTAGGAGCCGAGGAGCCCCACCAGGCGTTCACATCCGGACTTCAGCGTGGCGTCGTCGGTGGCAAAGCTCATCCGAACGAATCCGGGTGCTCCAAAAGGATCACCAGGAACCAGGGCCACCCGCGCATCGCGAAGCACTCGTTCGCAGAACCGTCCTGCGTCCTCGCCCGCGGCCAGGTATTCCTGCACTCCGAAGAACACGTAAAACGCACCCTCCGGCACCACGACTCTCAGTTTGCCGGCTTTCGACAGGATTTCCAACACCATGCGGAAGCGCTCACGATACTTGGCCACCTGTTCGGAAAATGACGATTCCGGAAGGGCCAGTGCGGCAATACTTGCCCACTGCGAGAGCGCATTGATGCCGGAAGTGCTCTGCGCCTGAACCGTATTCATCGCAGCTGTTGCTTCAGCCGAAGCCACGGTCCAGCCCACGCGCCAGCCGGTCATGGCGGCGGCCTTCGACATGCCGTTGACCGTGATCACGCGGTCGCGGAGCCGCGGACACGCCTCGAGAAACGAGGTAAAGGGCTTCTCGCCCAGGATCACCCGGTCGTAGATCTCATCGCTGAGCACCCAGAGTTCGCGCCCGCGCGGATTCTTCTCGAGAACCTCGCCGATCGCAGCAAGCTCCTCGTGCGAGTACAGAGCGCCGGTTGGGTTGCACGGAGAATTCAGGATCAGGAGCTTGGCACGTGGTGCCGCGTCGAGTGCTCGCGACAGCTCGTCGGCCGTCATGCGAAAGCCGTTTTCAAACCGAGTGGCAATCGAGAACGGTTCGCTGCCCACGAGCTTCGTCATCTCGGGATAGCTCAGCCAGAACGGCGCCGGGTACAGCACCTGGTCTCCCGGTTCGAGCACGGCCATCATCGCATTGAAGATGGCCTGCTTCCCCCCGTTCGTCGCAATGACATTCGCACCCTTCCATTCGCCGGAAAGAGCGACGAGCGAAGGCTGCTGCACGTTCGTCTTGCGCGCGATCGCCTCACGGAGCGCCGGCAAGCCAGGCACCGGCGTGTACTTCGAACGATTCAGGCGCACGGCTTCCCGAACGGCTTCCTTGGCGGCTTCCGGAACCTGGAAGTCGGGTTCGCCCGTCGTGAGGTTCGCAATGTCGATGCCCTGCTTCTGCATCTCCTGCACCTGCGCGTTGAGCTTCAGCGTGAAGGAGTCGGAAACGGAGCGAACTCGTGCCGCGAGCCTGGCCATCTTACTTGCCCCCCGCTGCAGTGCCCAGCCGCGCCTGGAGGCGATCAACCACCTGGGCCGGAACGTAGGACGAGATGTCGCCGCCGTAACGGAACAGCTCCTTGATCATCGACGAGCTGACGAAATAGAGGTCCTGCGAGGTCATCATGAAGAGCGTCTCGACTCCGGCGTGGATGCGCTTGTTCATGCTGGCCATCATGAACTCGTACTCGAAATCGCTTGCAGCGCGCAGGCCGCGGATCACCGCGGCCACATTGTGCGCCCGGGCATACTCCATGATGAGCCCGCCCCAGCGGTCGACCCTGACTCCCGGACGATCCTTCGTGACTTCGCGAATCAGCTCGACGCGCTCTTCCGAGGTAAACAGCGGATTCTTCTTGTCCGTGCCGGCGACGACGATCGTCACCTCGGAAAAGAGGCTCAGCGCACGGTCCAGGATGTCGAGATGCCCGTTCGTGATCGGATCGAATGAACCGGGGTAAATCGCCTTACGAGTCATGCGTCATGCCCTCGCGCTGGTAAGTCGTGAGAATGCTGTCTCCATAATGCTTCTCACGGATCTTGACGAGGGCGCCACCGTTTTCCGGAAGCTCGACCCGATCGGGGAGTTCGGAGAACTGCGACTTCGTCCTTCCCCACTCGACATAGAGCTTGCCACCCTCTGCCAGCACCTTGCCCCAGTCGAACCATTTACCCGAAAGCAGATCGAGTTCCACGCCCATCAGGTAGGGAGGATCCGCGAGCACGAGATCAAACGGGCCGGAGGCTTCGAGCATGCCTCCCGCCTTTTCGACCTTCTCGGCAATGACGCGGACCTGCCCCGTGACCCCGAGCTCGGACGCATTGCGGTCGATGAGCTTGCAGACAGGCTTGGCCGCTTCGACAAAAACCACCGAAGCAGCACCACGCGAGAGTGCCTCGAATCCGAGGGTGCCTGCACCCGCGAAAAGATCGAGGACCCGGGCATCACCCACTTCGAACTGAATGGTATTGAAGAGCGCCTGCCGCAGCTTGGCCTGGGTCGGACGAGTCTTGCCGGCGTGCGGACCGGAGTCCGTCGGTGAGTGGAGCTTTCGGCCGCCAAATTGGCCGCCTGTCAGTCGCAGCATTATGCTGCTTTATTTAGAGGAATCCGGAACTGCGTTCCATCCGAAAGTTCGACGCGAAGCTGCGCCTCCTCGAGATGGATCTGGACGGTCTGCGATTGGCGCGTGAGCTCCAGGCGGAGCTTCAGGGCACCGACGACCGCAAGACTCAGCGCGCTTTCCGGCACTTCGCCCGTCGATGCCGTCGGCATCGGGGCCGCCTTCACGGATTCAATCGGGATGACATTGGACACCTTGGCCTGAGGGCCAAGCTTCGCACCCGCAGCGGTGTCCTGATCAATCTCTTCACGTCCCAGACCGGAAAGCATCGCTTCCATCGGAGCGTCATCCGATGCTGCCGCCTGAATGCTCGAGGTAGCTGGAGAGCCGGCTTCCGCGACAGCGGCTCCTGGCTCCAGCGTCTGCTCGACACGATCCTTGATCTTCTCCATCTCTTTGACCAGAACGGCCCAGTCCAGATCCGAAGAAGTGTCACCCGGTTGTTTACCCGAAGAATCCATGTCTCTTCCATCGGCAGGCTTTGCGCGAATCTTGACCCTGGATTACGCGCCTTGACGATGCAGCTGCGCGTCATCCCTCGCGACTGATCAAAGCACTGGAATCAATGACGTTTTTTACTGCCTGGAATTCTTCTGCCGTGCCCAAAAAACCGGGGGCAAGGCCGACCGACTTCTGTTACACCCCGTCTCCGCTGCGGGAAACGAATCATGACAATCCGGGGGGATTCCAAAAAACCGAAGGGGCTGCTCCATAAGGAACAGCTCTCGGGACAGCCATCGACGCCGGGCGCGACCTCCAGTTCGCGCCCTGGTCTTCGCTCGTTCATGGCTTTT